>CAYVLA010000136.1:0-8120 GCA_964452145.1 Hadarchaeota archaeon (SeqCode) | reverse complement strand
GAGGTTGCAGACAAAATCTATGTGGAACTCCCACCCTGCGAACGGCACGGTGCTCGCTCTGGGGCTGGCTATGTAGGCCATGAACGATAGGCTCCTTCCCTGTCCGACCTGAATCACGGCTGCCACGGGATTTCGGCCGGGGATGTCTGCCACCGCCAGGGTGAGTGAGCCCTCCTTTGGCGAGACTTCACGGTTGAGGTAGTGGAAACCCGGTGCGGTCTCGAAGGGGAGGGAGGCCATGAGCGGATCATCCGGCTTTGTAACGATCATCTTGAAGAACCTATCGATCGAGGGAAGGGACGGAACGCTGGAAAGGCAGTCGACCGCCAGAACCTCACCGACGAAGGTATCGCCCCAGGGGGGATGGGTGAGATGGCCCCCGAAGCTCTCTGCCCCTCCTGACATGACGAAGCCGAGGCCATCGGCCATCACCCCATCTGCCATCCATCTCAGCCATGTGGGCGTGTAGCTGCTCGCGCCCGAGTCGCAGATGTGTATGACGTCGTAGGAGCCTGCAAGCTTCTCGTATGTCCGGGGCATGTAGGTCCGGAGGGAGCGGCGCACGTCCTGATCCCCCATCCCGTAGAGGTAGGCAGGCACGGGGTGCACTTGAAGGGTGGGATCCGCCGACATTATTCTCGTGAGTGGGATGGCGCCAAGAAAAAGCACCCTCACCCTGCCAAGCTCATCCGTCTTGGCCAGAGACCCAGGTATCCAGATCAACGTGAAGATCAATATCGCTAGGAAGCGAGTGTGCCGCGCCAACCGCGCCAACCCCAAACGGGAACGCAGAAGGGGCTTAAAAATGGCCGACCCAGCCGCAACGAAGTCACCAGCGAGCTGAATGCGTACTTCTCTTCAACTTTGTGTGGGTAGGTGGAGTAGGTCGTCCATTGTGGGTAGGTCTAGGTCGCCAGCCACCAGGTGGATCACGCTCTTCAGATGCTTCCAGTCTCCTGAACCCGCACCGGAAACCGCGGAGGGGATCAAGGACCTCGTTTCGGTTCTGGGTCTCCCAGGCATCGTCCCTCACGCGTGTCGACCTTGGAGCTACCTTGAGGGTCGGGAGGCAGGCCGATCAAGCGGCGAACGAGCAACGAACGGCTGATCCCAGTGGAGGAAGCTCGCAGCCCCTTGGTGGGGTGGAGCATTCATGGAGTTTCTCGTTCCTCCTCTGAACTCGTTCCTTCCTTTCTTGGAACGGTTCGGCCTCTCTCTGTCTGATGCGCCACTCGCCTCCCTGCTTCACCACCCGGAGTCTTCCGATCCGCAACCATCGAAGGATCGTGCTCGGAGGTCGGGATCGTGGAAATCCCAGTCCACAGGGTGCTGCCTGTCGGCGGTGTGGTGCGGAATGGTTACGGCATCGAGTCAAAACTTGCGCAGGAGCCCCCAGACCTCGTCTATTCGGCCCGACTCAGAAGTAGTCATATCGTACACGGTCGCCCTCCACGATGAACTTGGAGGCATCCTCGCTTTAGACAGATCCGGGTCCGCCCACCTCGGTACGCCTCCCAGACGAGCCAGAAGCACCCGCCCTCGTCTACAGTAAGTCAAGGGTGAAACGCCTTACCCGGGCCGGATACGGCGGTAGGCGGGGAAATAGGGAAGCTGATCAATGCCTACGCCTCCGAGAACAGGATGCTCCCCCGCTCGCTGAGGGAGATATACGAAAACATAGGGGACTACCGTGTGGGGGAGGACGGCAGAGAGATCGTGGGATCCTGCGCGCTCCACGTATTCTGAGACGACCTCGCCGAGCCCGGGCAGGCGGGTCGGCGTCGGTCTCATCCGGAGGGTGCTGTCGGAGGCACTGGCCCTGGGCATAAGGAAGGTGTTCATCCTGACGGCCATACTGAGCTACTTCGAGAAGGTCGGTTTCAGGCCTGTCGAGAAGTCCGAGCTGCCCCAGAAGATATGGGCCGAATGCATCAGGTGCCCCAAGTTCCCAGACTGCGACGAGGCTGCCATGGTAGTTGAGACGCAGGCAGGAAGCTAGATCGGTTGCGCTGGCCAGGTTCGATGAAGTTGACCTAGATCTCGTCAGCGAGATGGCGTCGGTCCTTGGCGAAACCTCCCCGTTCCTGAGGTTCCTGGCAATGCCTGAGGCGCTCGATCTCCCCAGTGCCCGCACGCGATCCTGGACTCCGATATCATCCACGTCAGGCGTCCCGATGGCCGTCATCTTGACTGCTTCGTGCACGTGAACCCGGCTCTGGAGGAGAAGGGTCTCGCGATGATCTTCAACCCTGCCGCGCGGGAGGTAACGCAGAAGCTCAGGTTGCCTCTGTACTACGCCGGCCTGACCGATTCAGCATTCATCAGCATACACGATGAGGCGCCGCGCGCGTACCCTCTCGCCCGGGACTACTCCGCGGAGGTCACCGTCACGGTGCCCGCACGGGGAGTGACGTGCCTGGTTATTCAATGACGCCCGCAAGCGTTCACCCTCATGGTTGAGAAGGGGCGGGCCAATAGGCCAGGGCGCTCAGCGGACGGGGGGCTTGTCCGCGTCGCCCCGCAGGTTGCCCCTTGTCGTCACAACTTTTCGGTATAGCCTTCGCTGAAGCATCAGAGTCCAGAGGACGAACCCAGCTACCATAAACGTCGATGTAACGACCACCCATTCGACCATCCAGATCGAAAGCATTGCCTTGGCCTTCACTTTCAAGGCCTCAGACTCGACGCCCTTCAGGCGTCCCATCGCCTCCTCGAGCATACGGACGCAACCTTCGTAGTCCTGGACGATGTATGACTCAGTTGCCCGAAGTCGGAGGAGGTCGGGCTCGCGCATGTCCTCCTCCACACCGCGAATCTTACCCCCCACCTTCTCGACAAAGTTGAGAAGTGATATGAGAATGTCCCTCTGCACCCTGTAGGCGAGAAGGCTGGACCTCAGCCGGTGCATCAGCGCCAAGTCCTGCGGAACATCCCTGCCGAGGGCATAGTAGATGGAGTACACTGTGAAGTCGGGGTAGTAGTCCCACTCCATGAAGGATGCACCCCAAGAAGGGGTCCAATCCGTGCAGAACGCGAAGCTCCTTCCTCTCCCTACGTTCCACACTACCATGAAAGGGTTTCTTGCCTTGTCGTTCGTCTCGGCCAGAAGCTTTGCGCCTTCCTTTTTTCTCACAACGTTGTAGCCATAGAAGTCCGGGCAGGAACCCCAAGGAAGCGCCGTCATGAGAGGGTCGTCGGCCGAGACAACTATCGGCTTCCAAGCCGCCGAGAGCATGTCGGGGATGCATTCTACTGGGAGAAGTGGCCCAATGGTGGTGATCGCCCAGGAGGGGAAGCCCATAGCCCCGCCGAACGAAAGCACCCCACCAATCATCATCAGCGACATGCCCTCGTCTTGAACCGCTCTGGTGAACCACTCCAGGTATCTGGATGGAATCGTATCGGCCGACACGTCACTCAGAAGAAGCAGCCTGCCCTCCAACAGCTGCGTGTAAGTCCTGGGCATGTACACTCTGAGAGCTCTCGCAACCTCGTCGTTGGTGAACCACCCTGGGAAAACCGTCGCAGGAACAGCGATCACATCGAGCGCTGGGTCGTCGCCAATGTAGTCGCTTGGACTCGAAGATGGGAGACAGTCCCCGAGATAGTAGATCTTGGAGATGTGAGCGGCCTGAACGCAAGCAGCAATCGAAATGACCAAGGCCGTGGAGAGGGCCAAAATCCGGGCCAGGGTGGGAGGCTTTCTATCGCCTATCGCTTTCCCGGCCAGAAACTCTGAGGGGGCGGTGATATGGCTCCTCTTCATATTCCTACCTGGCTGACCGGTTTCTTCTTGTAGGAGACATCACAGATATACTTTTGGTACCGATTGAAGGTTGAAGCCTCCCTTTCCGTATTCTTCAGGCAGCCTCGGCTCCAGCCCCGTGGTAGCCATGCCCGAGCAAAACACTGCAGAGAGATCCACATTTATGGGATGTGTAGTAGTTATCGAACCACACATAAGGGAGGAACCACAGTTGAAGCGGCTCGTAGCGCGTGCCCGCGAGACAAGCGGCATCCCACTTGGTGGCATCGGCGCCGGCAGCGTGGAGCTGCGCCCGGACGGCGGCTTCTACGATTGGCAGGAGATCTTCCAGCTCGGAGGCAAACCAATCGCTTGGCCGGTCAATCGCTCGCATGTCTACGCCACGACGCCGATGCCGGACATGCCGCCCGACGCACTCGCGTTCGTTCTGCGCACGCGCGTGGCCGACGCCTCACCACGGGTTCGCTTGCTCGCAATGAACCCGAACGCGGCGCAGACGCTGTATTCGATGTCCTGGTTCAGGTCCGTTGAGGAGATACGCTTCGAACAACGATTTCCCGTCGCACGGTTGGAGTATGTAGACGCGACTCTTCCCGTCAGCGTGGCTTCCGAGTACCTCTCGCCCTTTGTCCCGCACGACGCAAGAACCGCCGGCACGCCAGGTTTCTACGCAACCTATCGTCTCTTGAACACGTCGGATCAGCCGGTATCGGCATCCATACTCGCTCGCATGCGGAACCCGATACACGATGGCCTCCAGAATCGCGGGTTGATGAATCGCGTGACGGTCGAAAACCAAACGGCGTTTCTCGACATGACTACCTCCCTGCTTTCAGAACGCCGTCCCACTACCGGAAGCCTGTCTCTCGCAGCGAGTGGAGGAGACCTCGCCTGGGTGGCCGGGGAATACCGGGGCTTCATGGGACAAGGCACCGCCGTGAGCTCTCCCTTCCACGGAGTTTGGCACCAGAGCCTGTACCGTGACTTCCGCGACGGTATTGCAGGCGCCAGCCCCGGGCTTGAATGCGCCCCTTCGCACTGGCTCCGGATGGCCGACGCGGACATCGATGGGATGGGTCTTGCGGAGGCTCGCGCTCTGGTCGAAGAGCTGTGTAGAATGCCGTACGCCGCCGATATGAAGAGGCGAGTCGTTGACGCCACGCCCGCTGCACTTGACACCGTGGACGGACTCCGGAACTTGATCAAGGCAATCATTGCACAGCTTTCGATATACGGGGGAACCGACAACAGGCTGTGGGGCGATGGTGCCCTCATCGTCTCGGTTGATCTCGCGCCGGGCGAGACGCGGGATATCCGTTTCGCATTCGCTTGGCACTTCCCCTTCCACTACGCCGCAAACGAGGTCCTGCTGGGGCACATGTACGAGAACTGGTTCGACAGTGCAGGTGATGTCTGCCGGTATCTCGTCAATGAGTACGATAGAATCGTGCCAACCGTGCGGCGGTTCTCCGATTCGCTGTGTCGGACGACCCTCGACCCTGTGTTCCCGAACGCCTGGTCGAGCCAACTTGGGACGCTCGTCAAGAGCAGCTGGTGGCTCCGCAACGGACGGTTCGGCATCTGGGAGGGCCTACGGTGCTGCGGCTTCCACACGATGGACATCTCGTACCAAGGCTCGTTCAGTCTAGTCGCGCTTTTCCCGGAACTCGAGAAGGTCCAGATGGCGCTTTCCGCGCTGTATCAGCGCGAGGACGGGCGCATGCCGCACCTGCTCGCCATCGATCTGAACCAGGTGGACAACGACTTCGAAAGGGTAGACATGAACCCTCAATTCGTGCTGCTCACCCTTCGCGATTGGCTTTGGACCGGCGACCGAGACCATCTCGAACGGCAATGGCCAGCGGTGGTTCGCGCGATGGATGCGATGCAGCTTCTTGACAAGGACGGCGACGGTTTACCGGACCACGGAACCCGCAAAAACACCTACGACCACTGGAATTTCCACGGCACGCCGTCGTACATCGCGAGCCTCTGGCTTTCCAGTTTCGCCGCAGCGGCTCGGATGGCAACGGATCTCGGCGACGAGAAGCGAGCGGACGCGTGGAACGCCCTGCGGAGAAAGTGCGCCAGATCCTTCGATCACAAGCTTTGGAATGGTCAGTACTACAGCCTTTGGGTCGACGCCGACTCCCGTGACGAGTGCTGTATGACCGACCAGATAGACGGAGAATGGTTCTCCAAGATTGTGGGTCTCCCGGCGGGTTTGCCGAGGAATCGCGTTCTTGGCGCCTGCGATGCCATCATGAAGCACAACTACTCCGAGGACGGCGGGCTCATGAACGCCGCTTATCCCGTCTCATATGCAGGTGAGCGCGTGTATGACACTTTCAGGAACGTCCAGGCTGAGGCCACCTGGACCGGCATCGAATATCTCTTCGCGGCGCTGCTGCTAGCGTACGGGAGAATGGAAGATGCGCGGAAGATTGTTGCCAACATTGAAGACCGATACGCGCGCGCCGGAAGGCTGTGGAACCATCTCGAGTGCGGCGATCACTACTACCGCGCCATGTCGTCATGGACGCTGCTGCTGGCCGCCTCGGGTTTCGTACCGGACGTCCCCAACAGCCGCCTCACCGTTGCTCCCGTCGAAGCCAACATCACGGTGCCGTGGGTATCGTCAACCGGGTGGGGCCACCTCGAACGGCGCGAAAACTCGCTCACCCTCGCCTGCGAAGGCGGCCACATATCATTCTCCGAGCTTCGCACAAAGGTTCGAGCCAATTCCGCTCAACTCAACGGCAAGGCACTGAGAGTGACGGTTGAGGAAGCCGATGGTCTGACCGTGTTGCGGTTCGAGACACCCACGAAGATCGATTCAGGCTGTGCCCTGTCGGTTGGGTAGTCCGACCCGCGGCACCGGCACGGTCAAGGTGTGGCGGGCGGAGGAGCAACCGGGTGTTCACCCGTTGCGGAGGCGAACTAGAAGTCTCACGGCCTCATTGACTATCCTCTCACCCGTTCCCCTCTCGACGAAGCTGTGAAATCCAGTCCAAACCTGATACCCTCCCAGACCGAACCCCTCCTCATCCGGGATGTAGCCTATGTAGTCGTTTGCCAGCTCGACGATGTAGGTGTAGCGGAACGGCGAGCGACGCTTTATCTCCACCCCGAGCGATGTGAACAGCTCCCCAGGCACTCCGACGAGCGCTACATCTCCGATTAACATCGCCTGAAGCCAAGTCCTACGAACCTCGCCCTGATGAAGTGACAGTTCCCTCCTCATCCGTCTGAATACCTCTATCGTCGGCTCAGGATCGCCGCCCAGCCTTTTTCCGCAGTAGTGTGTGACCGCGTCTTCCTCCGCCTCCTCGTCGAACTTCCTCACGCGGTATTCGAGCTCCTCCTTCAGCGATCCGAGCGTTCCCAAATCCATGCCTTGCGCTCCTGAGAGGGCCTCCTTAACGGCAGCTTTCATCCTGAGGACCATCTCATCGGCTCGGAGATTCAGGTTGTGGGTTGAGCCGGCGGCGCCTAGGAGGAAGAGCATAGTCCCTCCAAGCTCCTCCTCAAGCTCCTGAGCTGCTAGGCCGCAGAACCCGGGTGAGCGGACGTTGCCCTGCCGGGTGCCGATGTTATGCGTGGAGTGGCCAAACAGAAGTGCTTCCAAGCTTCCACCCGGCTTTCTGAAAGCGATGACTGGAAGTTCGGGATCGAAGGGCCCGGTCGCCCTCAGTGCGTCATCCCTTGGGCCAACCCAGTAGATGGTGCTATCTTCAAGCAGCAGTCGGCTGTTCTGACCCACTGAGGACTCCTGGCCGAGCCGGAAGAACATCCGGGCGCCATGATCCGTTTTCAGTTTCTTGTCGGCATCTCTGACAGCCTTGAAGATGGCCTCCTCCAGCCTTCCGCAGAAGACCGCATCCCTATCGTATCCATGAATCCTGACGGTTGAAGGGGCGTGGTGGGTGTGGGTGGCCGAGATGAGGATGTTTTCAAACGGTATGCCGCACTCTGACTCGATTCTCTTTGCGATCTCGTCGACGATATCCCTGTTGAACATCAGGACATCGCATGAGACCAAACAGAGCTTCTCCTCTCTACCCGCCACGACGAGGGCCGATGCTCTGAGTCTCCCCTCCTGGCCGTGGGCGTAACCCGGGTGGATGCCCCCGGCCATGACCATCGAATCGTCGCCGACGATCTCGGCCGCTGAGGCAGCCGCTCTTATAACCGTGACATCTCTTGGTTTCATTGGGGATCTCACTCACCTGGGAGAGGCTTGTACAGAGCGGCGTATCGCAGTAGAAATGTTTGCCACATCACGCCACGCCTGATAACAAATATCAATGGCAACTGGTCTGCCGCCGTCCGTGGTGGCAATCTCAAAGCTGCG
>CAYVLA010000135.1:0-8175 GCA_964452145.1 Hadarchaeota archaeon (SeqCode) | reverse complement strand
TCGCTGCAGGACATGGAACGGCCCCTTCCGGATGCCTACCTTTGGCAGGGAAGGGTTGCGTGCCCGCACAGACTACATTGTGGAGGGGAAGCACGCGCTGACGGCCTTCCTGGCCGCGAGCAAGGATGATGGCGACCAGGGGCAACCCCTTTGCGCCCGTACTCTGGACGGCGGGAAGACCTGGGGCTTGGTTGGCTGGATCGGTGAGCAGCCGCCCCTTGAAACCTACGGCTACGCGATCATGCCCTCGACTGTGGAGCTGCAAAGCGGGGCCTACCTGACCATGATACGGCGGGCCGGTGTGTTCGATGGGGAGAAACGATGGTGGCTGGAGGCCTTTCTCTCTCCCGACAGGGGCAGAACCTGGTACATGCTGGACAAGCCGCGCATATACAACGGGGGGAATCCCGCGAGCATGATCGCACTCCACGACGGCCGAATCGCCCTGACCTACGGCTGGCGCAAACCACCGTACGGCATCCGTGCCATGATATCAGCGGATGATGGTCGAACCTGGAGCGAGGAGATCATGATGCGGCATGATGGCGCAAGCTGGGATCTGGGATACCCGCGGACTGTGGAGAGGCCCGACGGCAAGTGCGTCACGGTCTACTACTTTCACGATCACGAAAGCCCGGAGCGGTACATCGCCTGCACCATATGGGACCCTGGCTATTGAGTCCTAGGAGAGCCCCCGAAAAAAGGCTACCCCGCGGGGCCGGGGAATGGAACTCCGATGGGTAGGCTACCGAAGCCGGAACTCGCGTGGGGTCTCAAAACTCGAAGCTGATGAGATCGCATTGTTGTCCGTGGCAGAGATGCGCCCCAGGCTCCGTGAGTTGCTTCTCACCGAGATTGTCATGGGCAGGGGAGCCGGTCCGGTCCATTTCCGGTCAGAAGGGGAGGGTAGCAGCCGGAAGCCGGAGCGAGGAAGCCGAGAGCCAATGATAGTGGCCGGGCAGCCGGGGGTGCAGCAATGCCCCAAGTCCCCATGATCCCTCCGGTCCCTAGGGAGCCAAGACCGTGTTGCGCGCTTTAACGGGAGGTATGATTCACAGCAACTGTCAATAGTCATCGGGAATGCGTATCTCTTCCTCAGGGCTTGGCGGATACCCTATCCGTGCACCCAGCTAGATGTCCTCACGAACATATGCCTTCGAAAGGGACTGAGGCGCACCGAGGCGCTTCTTCAGGGACCCCCTGGATAGAGCCAGAAGGGAGAAGACGGTCACAAGATAGGGCATCGATTGGAGGAGGCTTACATGGATCCCCAGGGGCTGTAGGCTGTAAGGCAGAACATAGAACAGGCCGAAGATGCACGAACAGACTATGGCTCTCAGAGGGCTCCAGCAAGCGAATATCGTCAGTCCGATGACTATCCAACCCCGGCCCCCCGTCATTCCCTCGGTCCAAGATGGGATGTAGGCAAGGGATAGGTAGGCCCCTGCGACCCCCGCCAGAATGCCCCCTACGAAGACGCAGAGGTGGCGTAGCCTGTAGACGCTGATGCCCGACACGTCCGCGGCGGCGGGATTCTCTCCGACAACCCTGAGATTCAGGCCAATCCTGGTCCGCGAAAGCACGAACCACGTGAACACCGCTAGGACAATGGACAGGTAGACGAGCGGGTCCTGGTTGAAGATGACCTTGCCCAACAACGGAATGTCACTGAGAACAGGAAGGTCCAGAGGCCTTATGGTGGCTCCGGGGGGGCGACCCACGTACCGCCTTCCGATCAGGCCGCTGATCCCTAAGCCGAGCATGGTGAGTGCAAGCCCAGAGACGACTTGGTTGGCTCGAAGGTTTATGCTGGCGAATGAGTGAAGAAGGGAAAGCAAGCCGACGCTCACCGCCGCGGCGAACATCCCGAGCCAGGCGCTACCTGTAACGACGGATGTCCCGAAGCCTACGACGGCCCCAACCGACATCATGCCCTCCACGCCGAGGTTCAGGATTCCCGATCTCTCCGCCACCAGCTCCCCCAGCGTCGCCAGAAGCAGGGGCGTGCCGAAGGCGATGGATCTGTGGAGGATGAACAGTGCTTCATCTAACAGGGTCAACCCGCATCACCCCAGACCAGTCTCACTCTATGCGTCCGAAGGATCTCGGTGCTTACCAGCATGACGAGGATCAGCCCTGTGAAGATGTTCACGGAGGCCAGAGGTACCCTCAGCCTCATGGCGTCGCCTCCCACTAGAATGGCCGAGACAAAGATGCTCGACGCGATCACCCCCGCGGGATGGAGTCGGGAGAGCCAAGCCACGATGATCGCCGTGAAGCCATAGCCACCCGAGACGTAGTGGGGATACATCAGCCTGCCGTGTATCCCGGCCACCTCCCCAACCCCAGCGATGCCTGCCAGGCCTCCGCTGATCAGGGCGACGATCAGCAGGGTCCTCGCACAGCTCATCCCCGCATATTGCCCCGCACGGGGGCTGTAGCCCGTCACTTTGATCTCGTACCCAGTCTTGCTTCTCTTCATGAAGTAGTAGAGCGCGATACACGCGGCCACGGCCAATATGAGCGTCGGGTAATGGACATATGTGCCCGGGATCCTAGGGATCCGAGCTGCGGCCGGAAAGGGATCGGTATAGGGGTAGCCGTGCTGGGTCTTGCCCTTCCAGGGCCCATCGATCAGGTAGGACACCAGTTGCATGGCGATGTAGTTCAGCATGAGCGTGGTTATGACCTCGTTGACGTTGAATCTTGATCGGAGGATCGCCGGGATCACGCAGTATCCGGCCCCGAACACGAAGCCGAGAGCGAACATACTCGGCAGCAGAAGCCAGAACGGAGCCTGTGTGAAGGTGAGGGCAATCCAAGTAGCTGCTATGGCCCCCGCAAGCATCTGGCCCTCGGCCCCGATATTCCAAAAAACTGCCTTGAAGGCGATCACAAGGCCTACGCCGGCGAGCATCAGAGGAATGCAGATCCTTCCGATCTCCTTCCAGCCCAAAGAGCTGCCAAAGGATCCTTGCAGGATCCTCCCGTAGGCATACAGCGGGCTCACGCCGACCAAGGCGAACAGCAGCCCGCCGACGAGGATGCCGACCGCGATCGATGACAGGATGAGTAGGAATCCCTCCCTCGGCGTAAGCTGGTCACGCCTCTTCTCAACCAGTATCCTAGGAATGGCGCTGGTGAAGCCCCTCATGCAAGGGCCCCTCCCATCATCAGACCGATCCTCTCCAGGGTGGCCTCGTTCCGGGGAACGATGCCGACAAACTCCCCCCCGACGATGACCGCAATTCTGTCGCTGAGGCCGAATATCTCGTCCAGATCCTCAGAGTCCAGAAGAACCGCCGACCCGTCGGTCGCCGCCCGGAGGAGTCTGGCGCGAATCTCGTTGCTCGCCTTGACGTCAAGGCCCGAGGTTGGATGGGAGGCGATGATGAGCCTGGGTCGGCCCGATGTTTCCCTGGCGAGGATGAGCCTCTGGATGTTGCCTCCCGACAGCTTCCTGACCGGGGTGTCGGGGCTCGGAGTCATTATGTCGTACTCGGAGATCATGTCTCGTGCGAAGCTGTCCACCGCCCCATCTCGCAAGAAGATGCCTTCTGAAAACTGGGCCTGCCAGTACTGCCTCAGGATGAGGTTCTCCTTGACGGTCATATCGGGAACCACGCCCATGCCCAGACGATCCTCGGGTATGTAGGCAACCCCGAGACTGGCTATTCGCCTGGCTCCAGCGTTTGCAACATCCCGACCCAGGATCTGGATGCTGCCGGATTCCACCCGCCTGATGCCAGCAAGCGCTTCCACCAGCTCCCTTTGTCCGTTCCCGGCGACGCCTGCGATTCCCAGTACCTCGCCCGCAGAGAGGTTGAAGCTTAGGCCTCGACAGGCCTCGTTGCCGCGATCACCGATCACGGAAAGCCGGGATACCCGCAGGACGATATCCCGCGGCTTGCTTGAGGGTTTAACTGTTGGCAGAAGGTCCACCCCTACCATCATGCTTGCCAGCTGTCTCCGGTCGGTCTCCGACGTCCTGACATTGCCAACGACCCGACCCTTCCTCAGCACCGTGACCCGATCCGCCACCGAAAGGACCTCATCCAGCTTGTGTGTGATGAAGATGATCGCCTTGCCCTCCCTTGCCATCATCCTGAGGGCAACGAAGAGTTCCTGTGTCTCGATGGGGGTGAGGACGGCGGTGGGCTCATCGAGGATCAGCAGCATTGCCCCTGCCATGAGGGCCTTCAGTATCTCGATCTTCTGCTTCTCCCCTGCAGAGAGCTGCCAGACCCTAGCCTCGGGGTCAACTCTGAGGCCGTATATCTCCGAAAAGTCCTTTATTCGCTCCTTGACCTCCTGCTCGGGGAACAACATGCGACCTCCCGAAAGCCCCAGAGCCACGTTCTCCGCTACGGTGTTCGGCTCTGAAAGCATGAAATGCTGGTGAACCATGCCCAGTCCGAGGTCCCTAGCATCTCTGGGCGAGCCGATCTGTACGGTCTGGCCTGACAGGACTATCTGCCCCTCGTCAGGGGTGTAGACTCCATAGAGAATCTTCACCAAAGTCGTCTTTCCGGCTCCGTTCTCCCCGAGGAGCGCGACTATCTCCCCTGCCCTGACTGTCAGGTCCACGCCATCATTCGCGATCACCCCTGGGAATGCCTTCCGAATGCCCTTAGCCTGGAGAACTACCTCGCCGGCATCCTGCTTGATGCATGCAGACCGTTTGGTGGACCGTTCGCCGGCCAGAAAGTTCAAGGCCTCGGCTATCTTCGTTCTGAGTCTGCCGATGAGGCCTTCGAAGGGCGTGATCTCAACCCCGGTCGCGGCCTAGATGAGGCAGATATAAGAGTTTCCCTGCCCCTGCAGCTGCCGCCTGCCGCTGCCGCCTGCCGCTGAAGCCGTCTTCAGCCACCCACGAGGCATCCACTGATTCTACAACCATTTTTCTGTTGCACGGCTTTGAGGGGTTCATGAAGAGGACGCTGGCCGGCCTCCTACTGGTCTTCTACGCCACGCAGTTAGCATCCTTGGTGATCACCCTCGCAGTCACCGCCCCTGGATCGGAGCCCGGCAGGGCCAGGGAGCCCAAGGTGGACTACTTGGAGGGGGGCGATACGATCGGGTCCTCCCTATATATCTACGTCTTCCTAATGGTCGGCGCGGTGTTCATCGCGCTCGCTATGAAGTTCAACTTGGGCAGGCTCCTCTTCCGAAGCCTCGAATCAGCCATCATCTTCCTGTCCGTGTTTCTCTTCCTCTTCTCGATGTTCCCCGGCAAGGGGCTACTGTGGGTCATTCCTGGGCTTCTGGCTGCCGCTGCAAAGAGGATCTTCTCCCATTGGCTGTTGGCCAGCGGCCTTTCGGTTTTCATCGCTGCTGTTGTCGGTTCCATTCTGGGGGCATCGCTCTCGCCCCTGCCCATACTGGCATTGATGGGATTCCTCTCGATATACGATGTGGTCGCTGTGAAGCTCAGTGGCCACATGCAGAGCGTCGTAGACCATGTCCAGGGAACCCGTTCATCCTTTCTCATCGAGATTCCGGGTATGAAATCGGCGGTTGGCATCTCGGATTTGGCCGTACCCTCGATGCTCGTGGCCTCCAGCCTGATCACCGGTTCCCTCGCACTGGCCCTCGCAACCGCGCTTGGAGGGGCCCTGGGCCTCGCGGTAGCCATTCTGACCTCACACCGAGCCGGAATGGTCCCAGCCCTTCCCTTCATTTTCTGCGGATGCATCGCTGTCTATCTTCCCGTGTCCTCCCTGTGACCGCCATTCAGCTTTGCATGCCTATGAAGAATACTCCACGAGGTCGACCGCGAAGAACTGGGACTCCATCCAGTCCGTTGCGATCTCCGAGCCCCCCGCCTCGACCACGAACCTAAGCCTGATCTTGAAGAGGGCCATGCCGTTAAAGGACTCCGTGCGACCAGTTATGCTGTCGAAGACCTCCAGCTTCCAGAGGTCGTCCTGTCCCGAAAAGGAGTACAGATCGTGGCGGAAACGCGTCCTATAGCCCTGCGAGAACAGCCCCCTTGTCCAGACCGCCTCTAGGGACTCCGAGCCCCTTGCCGCCAGCTCCAGTTCGAGATCACTCAGGTGGATCTCCGTTGAATCCGCCGAGTTGGAATCCGGCGTCACGACCAGTACGGGGCGGTGCGTTGCCACCCTGCAGTGCAGAATCTCGATCTCCAAACGCGAACTCCGGGGCTCGGCCTCCGAAAGGACCACAAGGGCCTTGGGCGTTCTCAGCTGGAGGGTCGCGTTGCTGCTCGTCGCCATGTACTCTCTCTGGATATAGGCTTTGCCTCTGAGGTACTCGGGGCTTTCCTCAACCGGCGCGTTGATCTTCAGGGGAATGTTCTTGGAGTCGTTCCTGAGTATCCAGACGGCAAACTCGGCTTGGATCTCATCCGACCCGTATCTCAGAGTGAAGGCCTCGTCGATCTGCGGAAACAGGATCCTCCCGGTCATCGCAACAAACACGAAGAACACCGCGATCCCGGCGGCGATTCCGATGGCCCATTTCCTGTCCTGTGGTAGCACTGCCATGCCGTCCGGGGGAAACGTCTTATAAATCGCTTCCGAAGGCTTGGACCGCTCCCAGGGCGCGTTCCTTCTTTGCGGCGGATTCTTGGCGAAGACCCTGGTAGCTCGACTCTAGTTGTTCCAGCTCCGCACAGCTTTCCGCAACCGCAAGCACCGTGTCCAGAAGCTGGACCTTCGCCTCGAGGATCTTCTGGGCACATTCTGAGTGCCTCTTGCTGAGCGAGAGTAGATGGGTTGCGTCTCGCTTCAATTCACACAGGCGTGCCATCCGGATCAGTTCCTCCGAGATGAAGAGACGCCTGTCCCAGACAGCCGAGCTCAGTCTGTCGGCCTTCCTATGAACGAATTTCGGGTGCTGGATCTTGCTGGCCAAGCCGAGGGATTCCACATCCGCCAACGTGAGTTCATTTTGCAGGAATCGCCTTCCTTCGGGGCTCGTACCGTCCTTGAAGACGATCGGTATGAAGGACGCTTCGTAAGCCTCTCCCAGAGCGGATCTCAGCTCGTCCTTGAGGGCCTCTATTTGCCTCTCCAGGTCCAATACCTCCAGCCTCCTCTTCTCGACCGATTGGCAGTAGCCAGCGAGCCTTGCGCGGGTCAGCCGGATCTCATCGAAGATCTTCCTGCCGAGGGCATAGGGTTCGTAGTAGCCGAACAGATGTGTCATCGACGAGATCCGAGACTCGGTCGACGCGATCTTCCTTATGAGGGACCGTTGGCTCCTGATAGCGCCCATCAGATCGGCGAGGGCGGATCTGGCCTCCGATTGCTTCTTCCTGATTCTCTCTCCCTCGGCACTTAGGTTACCCATCGACTCATCGACTTCATGAATTCCTTCCCTCACCGCGAGGAGATCCTCCTTGGCCTTCTCGATGGCGACGCCCCTTACGCCCTTGATCTTCAGGCGAAGTTTGGTCTTGAAGTCCTCGGCCTCCTCCGCCGGCAGATCGACCGCGGAGGGCCTTGTCCTGCCCCGTATGATGTCCTCGAGGCGCTGTGCCTCGGACCGGAGCTCCTCCAGCTCTGAGGTAAGGGCCTTCTTCCTTTCATCCAGCTTCCTGAGCGACTTCTTTGAATCGGAACCTATCCTGGATTCGGACTCTATTGCCCACTGTAGACTCGCCTCTATGCCCTCCTCCTCTTCTCGGATGTTCAGCAAGGATTTCTCCTCTTCTCACGGGAAGGATGCGATGCCCCTCAGGTAGATATCGTCCATCACCGAGCCACAGCTGTTCCTCAGATCAAGGCATTGCACAAGGTCGCGGTATCGGCCACCCACGAGGCCATTTGCGAGATACGCTGCGCCAATGCTTGCAGAGAAGCCATCGTTGATGCCCGTCAGAACCTTGAGACCGATGTCCCTTGCAGCGCCCTCCAGGATCTTGGTGAGGACGGGATCAAGCGCGCTCGAGAGGACAACGTTGTCAACTTCGTTCCTAGAGGCGATGGCAATGGCGTCGGAGGCGAAGGACTCGGCGTAGCGAGAGATGGCTGCATCGAGTTGGGGGTTCGACCCGCGTCTCAGGTTCTCGGCTATCCCATCCGCAGGAATGCGGGAAACGTGGACGAGACCGCCGGAGTATATGCTCGATTTGTCCGGAAATGACCAGAGATAGGCCAGTTCGGCATCCAGAGCTCCCGTTGCCATCGTGCCGAAACCAGCACATGT
>CAYVLA010000134.1:0-8189 GCA_964452145.1 Hadarchaeota archaeon (SeqCode) | reverse complement strand
AGGCCCGCAGGGCCCGGGAGGGCAGGATTCGTCAGGAACGAGACGATTCGCTGCCACCGATCTGAAACGGGCGGCACGCCGGGCAGCCGCGGCCTTGCCGGCGTGATCCGTATTCGAAGTAATGTACTCGTCCGTGCCAGGTTTCCAGGTGCTGGCACCCACTACTCTCTTGGGGAGGAAGGCTGAGTCAGGGCCTTGACTCCAAAGGCATGATAGGCAATGAACACGTGAAGCAGTCTGTCGCGATGCGTTTTCATTCTTATCACAGCATAAGGTTCGGAAGGTTCGGGCTACGGGCTTGACTCACCCTTAAGTTCCCCAGAGAGAAATGCTTGTACGTCATGTCACCGATGCCAATATAGGTTCAATACCTACCATATGCATGATCACAAGCTCATGCCTCACAAGGCTCCCTCCCCTGCGCCGGAGTACCTAATTCGGAGAACTGAGAGATAGTAGGCATATCCCAATAGCATCTTCATTGCATGTCCGTGAAGAAGGCCTCAATCACCGCCTGTGTAAGCGCTCGACCCGCTCCTTGTGCGCCGCCATCGCTTGTCGGTGAACATCCTCCAAACGTCGGACAAGATGGGTCGAGTATTCGGGCCTCTCCAAACCCGCCGATTCTAGTGCTTCAACTCTCGAATCAAACACCCTATCAACCGAAAGCTTGGGTGATTGGCCCGAAAGGCGTCTGAGGATGCACCAAGAGTTGTAGAGCCTGTTGGTCACGATGATCTCGTTCGGCTTCCAGTCCCCGAATCGGCCTGGCTTGAATCTTGAATCATAGATCCAGAAATCGAAGAGCAGAGAGATGTCGAGAGCCATTCTGGGTCCATACCTCGACCACTCAGTGCCTGCCCCGCGTCCCAGAGCGTTCACAAACTCCTTTGAGGCTTGATCCACACGGAACTCTGCCGGGAGGCTACGTGTCGGCAGCTCTGGCAACACCATTAGGTCCTCAAGGTACTTCGACAGATCGGCCAAGCTACTGGTCTTTCCGAAGACCCCGTCCCAGAAGGCGCCCTCAAGCAACAGGTCCATGGCGTTGAGAACCGGTCTCAGGAATCCCTCCGGCAGATCTGACTTCGAGACAGCCTCTAGGACCGCCTTCATTTTCTGCTTGGGTCGGCGGTAGTAGTCACCTATCTCTACAACGACCCTGTTCTCCGAGACAGGGCGCCACGGCCCGTGTTCAGAAGCGGTTCTCCAGGTTAGGGGATCCACTATGACTTTGGTCGACTTCTCCCTCGGGTCAAGAATCGGGAGCCTGCTGGGGTCAAACAATTCGACTCTCCGCAGGAACCTCCAGACCTGTTCCCGAATCTGCTGGTCCTCGGGCACCCCCTTGATCAAAGGCACGGTAGCGCCCGTCCGATTGATGAAGCCGGAACCGAGCAGGTTGCCAGCACGATCTGAGACCGAGAAGACGCAGATATCGACTCCTTGAGGGAGGGTTATTGTTATGCGCCCGTCTCGCACAACGGTATCATACATCAATCCCTCGCCCAATTTTAGAGTCACTTCCATTCCGTCCTGGAGGCCGGGCGAGAGGACGACCAACTTGCCATCGATGGTCTCGAATCCCCATCCCTCCACAGGGTATTCCTTGTCCGGGGGCAATGTCTCTCCCTTGTGAGGAGATAACTCATCCCAGGAGAGGTCTGACGTGGTAACCAGGCCTCGAAGGAGGTTTTCCCAGCTCCACTCACTTGAAGGTGGCACAAGACAGGCCGCCTCGGCATTCCCCCCAGCCTCCACGCTCTTCAGCAAGGCTGCCCTGGTGAAGTTTGGGCTTCCGTACAGTACCCAGTCCCCCCTATCGGTGTGGAGTACGTAGAGCTTGGCATGCAAGGGCCTGTGCTCATCTATGTCAAGGCGAAGGAGATCGTGCTTCTCGTACTCTGGCCAGGCATCCTCAGGGACTGTGAACCGGGAAGGATCCACGAGGAACCTCATCCGACCTCCCAGGCGATCGCCGACCTCTGAGACGAAACCGGGATCCGGTGAATGGGTGGGTGCCAAGATGGTTGCCGACTTAACTGCGGGGACAATGTCCATGACCTGGTCAAGAATGGGCTTCCGGAAGGAGTGCAGAAAGAAGTGAGGGCAAGCTTGGGCCTCTCCAGGACCCAGATCAAGCATCTTGTCTGCCATTTCCTCCACGGCGGATCTTGGAATGGGGTCTTCGGGGACGCATAGAGCGAGCTCCCTCAGGAAGCCGGACAGGCTAGAGAGGATCGCCTCATTGGCCTCGGTGAGGGGTATGCGAAGCAGCGAGGTTGCCTCGAGATTGTACTCGGTACCACTCAACGTCAGGTTATGACTTCCGACCATGCACAAGATGTCCCCGGTCGCATCCATTGCGAGGACTACCTTCGGATGGAAGGATCCTCGGATCCTGTCGCTCGGGTAGACGAAGTAGCATTTTCCTCTGTAGGGCGGAGGGGGAACAGGTTCCTCCACTTGGCTGAGACAAGACCGATCCGCAAACAGGATGCTGTGGCGGCGTTTCCCGGCATCATGGGCCAGAATGCCCTCAACGGTCTTCCAGTCGAGGTCGAAGGTTGTCGCTATCACCGCGCCGTCTAGGGGAAAGTTGCGCCATTGCTCGCGGACTGTCGTCAATTGGCTACACCCCGCAGAGTCTGTGGACGCCACCTTCTCGCGAAAAGTGCCCAAGATCCGATAGCCAAGCGAGGGCATTCGGCAGGCGCCCCCTGATCAGGTCGTTCCCTGCCTCTGCTCTGTAGTATATCATCGGGCCTACTTTCTCAATGCGTCTAGCATATTCACCTTTGCTGATGGCAACGTCGCTGTGTTGCTGGACCACAATGTCGATGGTCTCGCCCAGCCAGTCTTTGAAGATCGACTCATCCCCCATGGATTCAAGCAACTCTGCAAACTGGAATGCCCCGAAGACATCTCTATGTCGGGGGATGAGGTCGCTGATCCACGAGGTATCGAATAGGGAGTAAGCCCAGGCGGATTGAAGAAGGATGAAGGAACCCAGGCCCGTGACGAGTGCCGCGTTGCTCTCGGATTGCTGGATCAGGTCCTGAATGGTCTCAAAGCCAAAGGGATCCCCTGGTGCAGGAAGAGACGAAGGATTCTTCTGGGCCCCGCCTTGACTGGATGATTTCTCAAGGCGCAGGAGTAGGCCCCTGATAGGCATTGAGCCGATCTTGATGCTGGAATCGCCAAGCTCGGAGCAGGCTAACTTGACGATTCTGTTTTGTGCTACGCCATGAGGCTTGGACATCTGCACGATCCCGGCTAGGACGCTGTCCGCTCCATAGGCACAGTGCGTGTGGAGTTCATGGAAGGCGAGCAGCGATCTTGTAGGTCCCGGTACCACATTCACAGGAACATACGACGATCCCATCCTAATCCTACCATAGAGGCAAGCACGACCAACGTCTGCCGTCGTGAAGCCTGAGTCCCCAGCCTTCTTTCCAACTTCCTGAGAGATCGACAAGAGATCGTCGTAGTATCGAGGATTCCTGAGGGATCGTCTCACAGCTTCCTCGAGAATCAAGCTCTCCTCATCACTCGATGACAGACCCTGGAGACATATCGCCTCGCCTAGGGCAAGCAGGTCCTCCCTGCTCCAGACATAGTCATGGACGATCCTTCTTGGATCGATTCTCTCCTTCATCGCTTCTTCAAGGCAACTTGCCAGTCTCTCTCCCATTTTCACCGGAACCAGAAGAGGGAGAGAGGCCCCACTTGAGGTCGGTTGAAGCTTCCGTTCAGCTAGACCCATGTTCGACAGCGAGCTCACATACTGAGGAACAGGATCTGCTGGTCGGGAAAAGGGGGACACCCGAAAGTCAACATCCGCATCCTCAGGCAGGCTGCCAATAGAGCGGGCCAACAGCTCTACTCCGATCGGACCGCGGTGCTCCGAGGCACTCGACATCGCATGGATTGTGTCGGCTGCGGCAAGCACGCTGTAGTACCTGAGGTACTTCTCCCGGTACTCCGAGTAGGGCATTCGCTCACCGATCTCTGAGTGAACCTGAACGAGAACCCAGAGAATCCACGAAGCCATGCGAGCATACGGAGTGATGGTGGTCAGATACGGAAACAGGATCTGGTTGATAGCATCCCTGAGTTCGTTGAGACGCAGATGCTGGACTGCATCTCCCTCTCCCTTCTCTCTATCAGTCCACTCCGGAAACACGACTCTTTCCTCCCAGCCAGCGCGGATCCAGGACGACCCTGAGGGCTCTAAGGAACCCTGAGGATATTGACAGACACAGTGACACGATTCCCACATATATGGTTATTTGGACTTGGATTGGGACTTCATGCAAGTCACGGGGAAAGCACACACCGAAACCATCGCATCACAGATCGATCCGCAAGCATCCCCTGAATCCCTGAATCGTGATCGCAAGAAATGCAGCTTCGCTGCAACTCTGTCATAGGCCTGTGCGGGTTCCTATAGCAGTCCTTTTCTTCTCCCTATGATGAGTTCCCTTGCTTTCTCACTGTGTTTGATCTGTGACCTGAAGTAGGCGGTCAGTATGGCTTCGACCATCTCTGATCTGGTGGCTCTCAGATCGCTTGACCCTTGAACCAAGTCGTCGATCCTTTCCACAATTTTCTGGTCCAATGAGACTCCGAATTTGATCTTACGGCCGTTCGTGCCTGTGCACCGGGTGCACGGGCTGGATATGTCTTTTCCTCTATGTGTTGAATCGTGGTCGTTGTGTCGGTTCAGGTTTCTGGTCACTTGCCGGCGTATTAAGATCGCTGGAGCCTGCGAATGGGTTATGTGGATGAGATAGGGCTTCTTCTCATGGTTGGCCTCGAATACTTCCAGCTTGCCTAGATCGGAGAGCATCTATGCCCCGAAATGTATACATTCCTACTACGACACAAGAAAAAAACTGCAGCCCGTCTCCAGGATCTCCTCCCTTCCAAGATCCAGACAATCTTGCCCGGTCAACCTCCATCATAGTCCTCGCAACCTTGCACTTTGAGACGCGGCGTCGCTCCTATTGTCTTTTCCGGAATGCTATGCTCCTCCTCAAGGAGGCAGCCGCTGGGAGTATGAGCCGGCTAAAGGCAAGATGGTTGATGAGGCCGAGAAGACAACCAGTAATGATGTCGCCGGGGTCCTTGACGGCCTCTCGCCGCTCCCCATTCAGAAGGTGAAGTTCGAGAAGCTGCGCGCGATGATAGACGCCTACCTCCGACACGGAGCGGTGCCAGGCGAGCTTCAGGAGGCTTGGCCTGTGGAGTTCTACCAGAAGGTCAAGGCATTCGTCTCCGACCTCATCAAGAAGGCCATGGAGGCCGGACGAGGTACTATTAAGAAGGCAACAGAAGCCATAGCCGCCATCAAAATCCTCGTGGAACTGGTGCGTACCATCTTCTTGCGGAACCTTCCTCCCTTCGACCCCTAGCTCCCAATGCGCCTAGTATTCGTTGGGTGTCAACTTCCGGTTCTCCGTGTCGAAGAGTAGCTCGAACGGCACACGATTCCCCAGCATGTCTTGGCAGCTTCCAACCAGCTTGCAGTTGTAGACCTTGGAATCCTCTTTCTCCGCGTACACCTTCCACACATAGTCATCGTTGCCTTGGTACAGTGTCCACAGCGTAGTCTCGCGGCATGGGTGGAGCCAGCGGTAGTTGTCCGGCCACATCTTTCTCGTATCCGGATCCTGAGAAGGCACCACTGTCTCCTCTTGAGATCTAGGGGCACCACTTAGCCGACGCGTAAGACGAACATCACGGATGTCCTCTGCTATGCCTAAGCCAGCATTATGAAGCCAGACCTCGCGTAAGGTACCCCTTGTTTCATGGTATCTGATCTCAACCGAGCATTCAATACATGGACGCACAAGAGCCTTCCTCGACTCCTTGTTCTCGTCCACGAGGCAGCTGGTTTCCTTGCGAAGCTTGCGCGTTTCCGAGGCATACCATAGCAATGCAAGGGCGACCGCTATGTTGACCAGTACCAAGATGAATTGTAGCCATGTCAGCGTGTCCCAGCCCACGGATTCGCCCCACTCGTCTGCCTCTCGTCTTCAAGCTTCTTGGCCAAAGCCTCCAGGAAGCCCTCGTCCTCCACCATAGCATCCAGAAAGCCAGAGCCCCTGGCCCAGAAAAATCTATGGATCACATCTCTGGTAGGTGAATATGTACCCCGGGATCGAAGCCATCTCTCCCGGGGGCATCGATCTGAGTCCCTCCGGATCCGAGGGAAAGACAGCTCTCAGCCACTCACCTCTCTTCTGCCCGGTCCCGGTGCCGGCGGATGCGTGTGTCTGCCCTGTAGCCCTTGACGTGGATCGCAGACAGCCTAGCCGATTGGAGAGCGGGTCACAGTTCCCTGAAGACATCCTGGTATGGGTAGTCGTGGGATGCGGGAAGGCAAAATCCCTCGTACTGTTTCTCGCCAGCACGGGCGCCAGGGTCGGGGAGGCACTCTGCCTCAAGGCCGAGGACCTGAAACTGGACGAGGACGTTCTCCAAGATGGAGAAGCCCCGGATGGTGAGCCCGTGATGCATGCTATATCGATTTTGTCATGGGAATCATCCTTCGTATGGGGAAAGGGGCTCATCCACCGTTTCCGGTACCGTACGGGAAGGTTCGTCTCCCCAAGGGTCGCCCGGGGGATTTCGGCACAGATCAGGCCGCCCACGAATCTCGGAGCACACCCTCAAACCCCCGAGTAGAAGATTTTCGACGAATGTGATTAAGACTCAATAACAATAAGATGTCATAGACCTGTACTCCTCCTTCGTGGCCACGCCGCCTATGCTTCCCACCTTGACCTTCGACCCTGATACGACGATGCTCGCCTCGCGTATGCCGACGTGCGAGATCGTATCCTCTCCGAGGACGAAGTCCAGATGAATCGTTCCTTCGGGTCTGGCAGTCTCCTGCTTCCTGAGACCCATCGGCCATTCCTCCGTTTTCTGCATGGAGGAAGATCGCTTCACAGGGCATATTATGGTGACGCCTCCGAAGTCGGGTCTGGATTTCTTCCCCGACGTCAGATCGTCAATAGCATTAGCGTAAGCTAAGCCACTCTGGGGGCAGATGGCATGGATGTCGCCAGAACCTGGCAAGCCGGGGCCAATCCGTACGTCCTCGTAGCGAGAGAAGACTCCACAAGTCGCAAGACAACTGCCTTCTCCTCGTTGTCTAGCCTCTACTTGGGCAGTTCGTAGAACTTCCGGAGTCTCCCGTAGTACTCGTCAAACGCTCGGCGCATCAGTTCCGCTTTAGTCAACCCCACGACCTGGGCGGCCTCGTTGAGATGATCCTTCAGCCGGCCGCTGACCCTGACCTCGACAACCTCGGAGGCGCGATGTTTCAAGCCTTCCCCACCACCCTGTTTTCCCCTTGTACCGCACATTATTTCAGATCTGGGTCGTTTGACCTAGCTTGCCCGCGCAGAACTCGCCGATTCTTGAGAACTTGTCCAGTTCTGACCGGTTAGGAACCACGCGAAGAGATGGGCTTTGACCCCCGTTCTGCCGCACAGATCTGACGATCGAGGCATCCACCCTTGTCCAAGGCAACCCATCACCCACGTCCTCAGCCTCCGCGAACGTCAGCCCACAAGGACCCCTCACCAGGTCGGGACTGCAGATGGCCTTCCCCATCAGCCCGCCCGTGTCGGGATTCTTGATGTTCCTGATGCCCCCTGATTCTATCGTCTCCAAGGCAGTTCCCATGTCTCCCGGAAAGCATTCCGGATCTCTCCTCGTCATCCTCATGTCTGGGTCAGTGTGCGGGGTCTTGTACGCCCTGGCCGAGCCTGTGATCTGGGCCGGATGAGATAGCTCGGCCCGGATGGCTTGTCGAGCCTGAGTATGAAGATCTCTTCACCCAGCAACGGGAAGAGTTGTCTCAACACATTCTCAGGCAGGGTAATGCTGGAGATTGTGCGTGTCTCCAGGACGGCGACCGAGTCTTGCGGGAGGATCTCCCTGAGGATTGCATGGATCTCCTCCAGAGGGTAAAGATGCCTGGGCCTGCCCAAGGCTGCCTTGGCGATGGGTTTGCGCGGAACACATCCGTGGCGTGGGATCTCCGTCACCGCATCGGATGAACGGCGAGATGCGGATGCAGCTGAGGTGGTCGTAGTTTCTCCTCTTGAACCCGAACGCATGGAAATGCAGGTGTCGCCCCGGCTTAAGAATATTAGCTCTTTCTCTAGCCT
>CAYVLA010000133.1:0-8272 GCA_964452145.1 Hadarchaeota archaeon (SeqCode) | reverse complement strand
GCCAACTCTCCCTTGCGTTGTTGTCCTTCACAAGTCTATTAATGCTTTCCTGAATGGTGCTCCGTGCGGTTGCGCCACACCATGGCATCGGATTGCCTCCGGAGACGGCCGCGAGGAATCCCGGGATCGACCACATCCCAGGGCGTCTCCGAGGGGGGGATGTGTACTCTGGAGAGGGGATCCCCCTCCATCTCCGCGAAGCCCGCCCAGTTGCGGAGCGACATTCCGGATCGAAAGGCTTTCAGGAGGACTCGGCCGGTCCTCTCGTTTCCCAATGCCAGGTATGCTTGAAGTATGGACTCCCGCGGGCCTTGGGTCTTCAGGTCGATCCTGGGACCCATTCCCTTCGCCAGGAACCTATAGTTGGCCCTGATCGTCGTCGGCTCCGCCAGGGGCAGGAACTGGGCCGGGGTATGGGCCTTGGGGATGAGGGGGTTGACGCTGGCCGTGATCGCACCCCTCTCCCTGTATGTCCGCGACAGGGACTTGCATAGGTCCACGATGTACTGCAGGTCTTCCTGGTTTTCCCCCGGAACGCCCGTTATGAAGTACAGCCTCAGCTTCCTCACGCCGTGTTCGGCTGCACCTTCAAGCACGCTCCGCAGGACATCCTCCTGGAGATCCTTTCCCAAGATCGATCTGACCCGGGGGCTGCCCTCAGGGGCAAGCGTCAACGTCCTCACTCCGAGCCTCTCAATGAGTTCGAGCATCTCCTCGTCCACGCCTTGGGCCCTGATGGAGGGCAATGAGACGGTGAGTCCCTTCTCAGCCAGATATGAGAGTATCTGCTTGATCTCAGAGTGGTCTGTCACCAATGCCCCGATCAGCGAGACCTTGCCGAGGCCGGTTATCCGGACGCCCTCCTCGACTATCTCGCGTATCCTGACCGATGACCTCTCCCGCTTAGGCGATGTGCAGTGAGAGTACATGCAGAACCTGCAGCGGACGCTGCATCCCCGGGAGATCTCGACCATGAACGTGGACCCGAGTGCGGCTCTGAACCGGGAACCGATTGGATGAGGCTGGTTGGTTGGCGCCGGGATGAGGTCAAGGTCCATTGCCCTAGCTGATCTGATCGGATTCATGAGCTGGCTGGAGAGCAGTCCCGGGGATGAGGCAAGCTCGGCCGTTGTGCACCCCTCCAGCAGGCCCTGGACGAGCCGACCTGCTACCGGTTCGAGATCGCCTACGACGAAGAGGTCGACGACGTGCACCAATGGAAGGGGGTTGAAGCAGCACGGACCCCCGGCGATGATGGTGGGCCTCTTTCGACGGGCGCGCAGAAGCTCTATCCCTCCGTCTTGAAGGATCTTGAGGACGTTGAGGTAGTCCATCTCGTATTGGAGCGAGAAGCCGATCACATCGAAGGACGAGAGAGGCGAGTTCGATTCCATGGAGGTTCTCATGCCAAGAAAGAATCTCTCACACCCCACGTCCTGGTAGCCATTCAGCAGGGAGTACACGGTGTGGAGGCCCAGGCTGGCCATGCCGGTCTCATAGGTGTTGGGATAGACAAGCGCGATCCTGAGGCGGACCTTTCTCTTCCTGAAGCCGCCCACCTCGGTGAGACGAGTTGCCACCCCTTCGGCCTCCAGCGAGGCCCTAGCCCCCATAGATATATTTATATGGGTTTTTCAGGCACCGCGTGCAGAATCTACGTGCCGGGGTGGCGCAGCTGGCTATCGATCCCAATGGGGTCGACCGGAGAGCGCGCCGGACTCATAGGAGACCTAAGGGCACGGAACCCAACGTAGGTTCGCCGGCCATGTCCCTGGGACATCCGGAGTCTCTGTTGAGACGGAAGTCGCGGGTTCGAAGCCCGCTCCACCGGTGAAGGCCGGGGCGAACGGCATCCTGAATCCGCGGCTCACTTTTTGGGGTGTCTTGAATGCAGGAATCCTTCTTCTGGGCGGACCAGAAGGCCAAGGAGATACTCGACAAGAAGAGCTACCACTTCATCGATAAGGCCATTCCGGAGAGGAAGATCTACATCGTTAAGACATCTGCCTCCCTTTCGGGCGTTCTCCACATCGGCCGCCTCAGCGACACGATCAGGGCGGATTCCATCGTCACGGCCTTGGGGGACGCCGGCGCAAAGACCCGGATGATCTGGGTCGCGGAGGACACGGACCCGTTGCGAAAGGTGCCTGAGGGCGTTCCGAGGGACTATGAGCGGTATCTGGGCATGCCGGTCACGGATGTCCCCGATCCTGCGGGATGTCACGGTTCCTACGCTGAACACCACCAGGCCGAGTACCTGGAGGTCATCGACGAGTTCATAACGACCAAGGTGAGAAAGCATTCGACCCGGGAGGAGTACCGCAAGGGAAGCTTCAGGCCCTACATTCGCAGGCTTCTGGACAGAAGGGACGAAGTCACCGCCATCCTGGAGAAATACCGGGACACAAGCCTGGCGGCCGGCTGGAGTCCTTGGCAGCCCATCTGTTCCAACTGCGGAAAGGTGATCACCCCGAAGGTCTTGGATTCCCAGGGGACATGGGTGAAGTATGAATGCCGCGACTACCGCTTTGAGGCCACGCTGGCCAGGGGCTGCGGGCATGTCGGGGAGGCCGACGCTGTCAAGGACGATGGTAAGCTCCTCTGGAAGGGCGAGTGGGCCAGCGAGTGGGCCCTCTGGAACGTCAGTTGCGAGGGAGGAGGGAAAGAGTACGAGGTCCCGACCAGTGCATGGTGGGTCAACGGCGAGATCTGCGAACGAATACTGGACAGCCCCATGCCAACCCCGTACTTCTACGAGCACCTGCTGGTCGACGGCAAGAAGATGAGTGCGTCGGTGGGCAACGTGGTCTACCCGTCGGAATGGTTGAAGGTCGCGCCCCCAGAGTTGCTCAGGTTCCTCTACAACAAGAAGTTGATGAAGACCAGGAGCTTCTCCTGGCAGGAGCTGCCCAGGCTCTACGATGACTACGACAAGCACGCGGCCGCCTACTACGGCGATCTGGAGATACCCAACGAGAAGGAGAGATCCCACATGGTCAGGCTCTACCGGATCTCACAACTGAAGCCTCCGCCCAACGAAAGGCCTCCCCCCTTGGACTTTTCATTTGCTTCTCTCCTTGCTCAGGTTTATGATCCAGCGACCCGCATGGAGGATGTGAAGAAAGCCCTTGAGCGAGCGCAGGTCTCCCCAGGGCCATGGTCCAATGAGGGCGAACAGGAGATAGCGAGGCGCCTTGTCTACGGGCTGAATTGGGCACGTGATTTTGTTCCGGGCAAGACCCTGGCTCTGGCCGATGCACCGGATGAGAGACTCGTGGCGGGGCTGACGAAGGACGAGAAGCTGGCCCTCTCGCAGCTTTCAGAATCCATAGCCAAGGATGCCCGGCCCGATTCGGTGCAGTCAGCAGTCTTCGAGGCCGCAAGAACCCACGCAATCAAGCCTGCTCGCCTGTTCCAGATACTCTACAGGATCGTGGTTGGGCAGGACTCCGGGCCCAGATTCGGGCCCCTGGTTGCCGCGCTTGGTCCGGAGAGAGTCTCAGCACTGCTATCTGTGGCCGGGTCGGCCTAGGGCATCCCAAAGGAATATCGGAGGAGGTCGTGGTTCACCCTTCCGGCGCTGAAGAAGCGGCCAGAGGAAACTTCGTTGACTGCAACGACCGCGGGACTGAAGAGCGCCGGGTCAAGCTTGTAGAAGTCGCGCCCCGCCGCTTCGAAGACGTCAGCGAAGGTCCTGCCGTAGGCGCCGGATGATGAGGATGGAATGGAGCCAATCAACGGCACAACCGATCCTGCCTCCCGAAATGTGTACAGGGTCGTGCCTCCGTAGAGCATGGCATCGTTTGTTCTTCCCATCATGACCAGGTCGCTGGTTGACAGAGGGGGGATGGGGCATTGGCCGTGGCCTGCCTCGACCTGAGATAGATCAACCTTGAGGGTGTGCATCCTGTGCATCCCGGTTTCAACTATCCGCGCACAGATCTGCACGGTACCGGCTAAGCTGTGCGTCGGCGTCACGATCATGTAGAGATCGGACGGGGCTATGCGGCACTTTGCAGCAATGAATCCGGAAACCTCCTCATCAGGAATTTTGGACGTTTCCAGGACAATGACCGCTTCTGAGTGCCCGTCCCTGTACCGGTACTCCTGGAAGAGGGGCTCCACCTGAGCCAAGGCCCTTGCAGGACCCGAGCCCATGGCCCTGAACTTGCCAACCTTCAGCGACCAGCCAGCGAGCTGGGACAGGATACAGGATTCGAGCGGGTGGTCGGTGGAGACAACCACGGACGGCAGCTGGGTGCCCACCACCGCCATAGTGGAGAGCGCCACCGAGCCTAGTCCACCCATGCATGTCTCGCCCACGAGCCTGCCGGCCTGATATCCCCCGGGTGCGCGGATTCCGCAGTCCAGCAGGGTCGAGCCGTCCCTAAGCTTCCCGACGCAAATGCCCAGCTCCTTCTCCGCGCCCAGAAGCTCTTGTACGATTTTCATGGCGAGTTTGTTGACGCTTGGCATCTGGGTCAGGGGACGATCCGGCCCTCTTAAAAGTATCGCGGGAAGGAAGAAGGAAGAGCCCAACGGTGCTATCCGAAGAGGAAACCGGGAATCACTAAAGAAGGCTGGCTAGATCATGGGGTCGGAGAGTTGAATGCAGCCCGCTGACCGGGTAATTACGGCCTTAGAGCATGAGGAGCCGGACAAGGTCCCGTTCCACGAGTCGTTCAGCCAAGCCGAGGCATCAGACCTGTTCTTCCCGCGCCGCCATCTTGAGACGTCTACCGACTGGGTCCTGAAGGAAACTCGCTGGTGGGGAAGAGACCTCATCACGGTGGGCATAAACGCGCCCAACCTCATCAGCGAAGTGATCGTGCATGAACCGGGAAGAAGGGGCTACTCGATCGTGAAGGAGGCGTGGGGTTCGATCACCTACAGCCGCAGGATACCCGGTTTCCACAGGGTCATCCACTCTCCGGTCAGGTGGCCGGAGGACTTGGAGCGCGTGGAATCGCCAAGCTTGGACCAGTACGAATCGAAGATCGCCGCAGTAGCCCAAGAGGTGGGCATCTACAGGGAGGCGGGATACTTCGTAGAAGCCTTTCACAATGGGCCGTTTGTGATGTCATGGCATCGTCTGAGGGGGATGAGGGCCTTTCTCATGGACCTCGCGAGAAACCCCGGCTTCGCGAAGAGGTTGGTTGACTTTGCCATGAGCCACCAACTCGAGCTGACCAAGGCAGTAATCGACGAGGCAAGGCCTGATGCAATCCGCCTGGGCAACGACATGGGAACGAACGAATCCCTCTTCTTTCAGCCGAGGCTGTACAAGCGGATATTCAATCCATGGGAGAGGAGACTCGTCCGGGAGTACCACAAGCGGGGGGTGTTCGTCTTCCATCACTGCCACGGGAACATCAACCTGATCTTCAAGGACATGGTCGAGACCGGCATTGACGCCGTGGACCCGTTGGACCCCGACGATGGCATGGATCTCGCCGAACTCAAGGAGAGGTATGGTGACAGGGTTACGCTGAGAGGGGGCATATCCAAGTACATCGGCACCTACAACCGGGAGCAGATTCGTGGACATGTGCTTGACCGCCTCTTGACGGGCTCGCCGGGAGGCGGATACATAGTCCAGTCGGCAGGCGGCCTGCCCCATAACATGCCGAAAGGGAATTTCCATTACTACAAGCACGTCCTCCAGGGGTCAAGGAGATATCCGGCGAAGGAGAGTCAAGCTTGACGTGCCGGGGGAGCCGGGGAACCTGTACTTCGCACTGAGCGTCTGCAGGTAGGATTGATTCGTGGGTAGCGGGGATTGCAGAGACGGATGTCCGGGATGGTAGTCTGGTGCTGCCGCCGTAGTCATGTCCGGGATGACAATACCTGCGTGTCGCCAAAGACTGGATGTAGCGAGAGGTTCACTCGAATAGCCGTCTTTCGATTCGCTCCAGACGCCTCTCCATCACGTCTAGGCGTGTCTCTCGTCGCTCCAACAGCCTTGCCATTCTGTAGGCCGCATAGCCGATCAATATGAAACCGCCAGCAATGACTGAGAGTATGTAGGCACCCTGAATAATCCCCGCAGCCACAACCAGCGTGAAGATCAAGGCCAAGAGAAGTCTGGCATCCCGCGATCCTCGAGCCTTCTCCGGAGCCCTTCTCCCTGAGCTCAGACCGAGATCCCCATCGGTACCCTCTGTGGTCTCATCTTTCTGGCTGACGGAGTACCGCGCATTCGGAGGCCATCTGTTCAGGACTTCTCTCTTGACCATTCCCAGCTCGACGAGGTGCTTCAACTTCCTAGAGATCTTCGGTGGGGAGGCCGCGACGCGTCCTTTCAGAGACTGTACGATCTCGGTGAACCGCATGGGCCCTTGTCCCCGCAGGACAGATATGATCATCCTGTCGGTGTCATCTAGGCTCGTCACAGCAATGCTTGCGTCTTCGAGATATATTATTAGTTCTTCTGGAAGAGTTCCAAGGTCCGTAGGGGAGTTGAATGGGCCGCCGAGGAGATGCCATATCGCTGGATTCTGGTCACCACAGATACAGGGGGTCGAATATGTTCATGCGAAGCCGGTTCTCTGCGACTGCCTTTCACATCCAAACGACCCAGTGTCCACGCCGACATAGCCAAGCATCTGCTGATGGGCGGCTCATTCGCGCAGCGAACCCTGCCTCAGCGCCCAGATGACCCATACGAGCCCGGCCAAGCCCGTGGCGACAAGGAAGGAGACAACGCCTATGACGATGTTCTGGAAGAGCGAGAACCCCTCGGACCAGAAAGCTGCGTGGACCAGTATAAAGATCAGCCAACCCACGGCCGAAACAACCGATACGGTGATCGGAACGAGCAAACCAGTCGGCTTTGTCAGACAGTTGACCCCCGACGCACTCTCACCAAGAATCCCTCGCCACAATAAAAAGGCTATTGTCGGGGTATCGGGGTCCTTGTCCGGCTTCCCATTCTCTCCGAGAATCTGACCCCGAGTCTGCCTCGTCCTGTAGGCCGATTGTCCATGGTACATGGTGCATAGGTAACAAGTATAAACGCAGCGCTAGAATGGGACTTGCCCATCGGTGCATGGGAGGAAGGAGAGAGCATCGATAGGAGATCAGGAGCCAACTCGGAGGCATTGAATGAAAACCTGTGTCGTCTATGACTCGGTCTACGGTAACACGGAGAAGGTAGCCAAAGCCATTGGCGATGCCATCCCCGGCGAAGTGGAGGTCATCCGCGCAGGCCAAGCGGATTTGACGGCACTGAATACGTCCGACCTTGTCATCGTCGGTTCCCCGACTCATGCGGGCAGGCCCACCAAATCCGTCTCGGCTCTGTTGGCTGGGTTGCCCATCGATGGTCTGAAGGGCAAAGCAGTGGCCGCCTTCGATACCAGGGTGGAAAGCAGACTTGCCCGGATCTTCGGCTACGCCGCCCCCAGGATTGCCGCAAAGCTGGCAGGCAAAGGCGGAGTTTCTAAAGGCTCGCCGGAGGGATTCATCGTTGATGGTAAGGAAGGCCCACTCAGAGAGGGTGAATTGGAAAGGGCTGCCGTTTGGGCTAAGGGTATTGTTGGCAGCATGGCATAGTCGAGCTGTGGGCGTAGCGAGGTTCGAGGCTCTTGCCCGGTTCAGTCATGATTGATCCTTCGGCATGGCTTGCAGGCTTTAGATCCGGAAGGCTCGACGGGCTGCTCACGGGGGCCTATGGCACGGATCCCGACCTGATCAAGGAACGAAAGGCCTCCTTTGCTAGGGTGCTCGAGAGTTTCGCCGGCAGTTATGGCACCGGCAGAGATACCATTCTGGTCCGGTCTCCCTGCAGGGTCAACCTCATGGGTATGCACGTCGAACACCGGGGAGGGTACGTCAACTATCTTACCCATTGCCGGGAGGTTATCCTGGCAGCCGCAGCGAATGGCGACGATCAGTTCCGCATGGTTGACGTGCGCTCGGATTCCTTTCGGCAGAGGAGCTTCCGCCTCAAGGAGGAGATCTCGCTGGCTCCGAGTTCCGACTGGATGGGTTACATTGAGTCTCGGGCCGTCGCCGACCGGGTAAGACAGACCCAGGGTGACTGGGCCAACTACGTCAAGGGCGCGGTGCTTAGGCTCCAGCACCGGTTCCCCGACGCATCCCTGAAGGGCATGGACATGGTTTTCCTGGGGAACATACCGGTCGCGTCCGGCCTCAGCTCCTCTTCAGCCATGGTCGTGGTCTCGGCCCTTGCGACGCTGTGCCTCAACGATCTTCGCCTTGACCGCGGGGAGCTGGCCACGCTTTGCGGGGAGGGCGAGTGGTACGTGGG
>CAYVLA010000132.1:0-8320 GCA_964452145.1 Hadarchaeota archaeon (SeqCode) | reverse complement strand
TAATAGTCGTGCCCGTCGAAGATGCTCAGACCCCCGGCCGAGCAGATCCACACATTCCCCATCTCGGAGGCAACAAGCATCCTAACGTCGCGTGAGAGCAGACCCCGGGGACCCGACTTCGCGGTCATATTGACCCATCCGTCCTCCTCATGCACCCATATGCCCTTGTCGGTTCCTGCCATCACGCGTCCATTGGGGCAAGCGAGGGACCTCACCATCAGCCCTTCCGTGCCCTGGAACCATCGCCACCGGTTCCCTTCGAGAACGCCTAGGCCTCGTTCCGTTCCGAGCCACATCCGGCCATCGGGGCCAACTACTATCGCCTTCGGCGCCCTGCCCTCGAGGGAGCCTCCTAGGGGCGCCCAGGCACCCTTGTCGCGGATATACGCCTGTCCGGTACACCCCGCAATGAGGGAACCGTTGGGATGCAGCGAGAGGCAGTGAGCCTCTGCCTCGATACTCTCCTTTCGCCACGAGCCTCCCGCCAGGTTGTATATCCCCTCGTTGGTGGCCGCCCAGAGCTCGTCCCCCACCGCCTCCAGATCCCGTATCTCAAGACCCTCAAGGCGTTGGCCTTTCTTGAGATCGTCTCGAAAGTACTGCAGGTAAGGTCCTATGGTTAGGCTTCTATTCCCGGATCCAGGCATGCCGATCCTCCTCCATGGCGACCAGATACATAACGATACTAGCGAAAGCCCCACGACGCAGAAAAAGACGGCTAAGACAATGCTCCGGCGCGGCCGTTTCCCTGTCTCCCGGGCTCCCTCACCGATACACCTGTGCTTCCTAGGCGAGAGGTGATCGCGACAGAAGCTGGACCCGCATCTTCGACAGACTCCTGGTTTGTAAAGGGGCTTGCCGCATTCCTCACACCTCGTCCTAGGTTCCCCCGTCCTTTCCCCCGTCTTTCTCTGCACCGCCATGAATGGGTCCTCTGTTTCAGTCCTTGATCAGACGTACCATCTAAGGCTCTGGTTCATGTATTCCAGAAGCGAACGGAATAGTCCCTTCGCCTCCAATGTCATCCCCGTCTTTGCCAGGACCTGCAGGGACTTGGAACGATGTCCCTCAGCCATCTCCCCGGCCTCCTGAATGGCACCCGTGTCCCTCAAAACCTTCCTGACTTTCTCCACATCTCCGCCTGGTTGTCTCAGGACGGCAATCTGATCCTTAGAAGCCTTGCGCATGGCAAGCAGTATGTGCAATGGTCTCTTGAGGGTCTTCAGATCCGACCCGGGATCCCTGCCGTATTCCTGGGCGCTGGCGTAGGTGTCGATGATGTCGTCCTGGATGTCGAAGACGTATCCCATCTCAGCCCCGGCTTGGCCTAGAAGGGCGAGGTCAGCGTCTGCCCCGGAGAGTAGACCTCCCATCCTCAGAGTGGCCGAGAAGAGGGATGCCGCCCGCTTGGAGGCCATCACATTCCATTCATCCATCCCTGCCTCCGAGCCCTCCATTCGCAGATCGAGGATCTGGCTTTCGTTGACCTCCTTGTTAGCCCGGATGAGTTCGTTGGCCATTAGGGCAGCCCTGCGAGGCTCGACGGGAGCATCAAAGAGCCTCAGAACCGACATGGAGAACAGCAGGTCGCCCCCGAACACCGAGCAACCCAGACCCAGGCGCTCATCCCTGAAAGCGGCGTACCTGCGATGTATGGTCGGGTTGCCCCTCCGCTCCTCGTCCTGATCGACCAGATCGTCGTGGATGAGGATGGCATGGCGGTAGAGTTCGACGGCTTGGCATGCAACGGAGATGGCCTCCTGGTCGGCAAACCCATACCCTCGACAGACCAGAGCCGTTGTGAAGGACGCGATCCGCTTTCCCCCTCGCAGGACGAAATCTGAGATGCTGCGGTACACATCCCCTGCAAACGGATGATAGGCATGGGCCAGAGATGTGGCATTCTGCAGATGACTCCGCAGGGGAATCTCCAAGAGCCTTGAATGCTCCTCGAGGCAGGCCTCCACCTTCTCGACCGAGCCCTCCGCCGACACGGCATGCCTGATGGGCGCCCTGATAAAAAGATTCCGCACCTCACCGCCTCACTTCGCCCGCGTAAGGATCAACGGACGATCTGTGGCTCGTAGGCGGGCTCCTCGGTCGTGTCCGGCCTGGGCAGCCTTTCTTCCACCGGCGGCAGATCCAGTCCCCTTGCGGGCTCTGCGAGGTAGTAGTACGCCGTGCTGGAATAGTCGTTGCTCAGTTTGTTTGCGTGGCCGTGTTCGACCGTGACCAGAATGCTCTTCCTGAAGCGAATTGGATCCTCTATGTGGTATCTGTAGACGGTCTGCTTGCCTCTCCATCGCCATGTCGGGGTGCCGCTGTGGAGTATGACACCGTGGTAGGGCCCATTGTACTCCTCGGTGGGGCAGTAGGCACAGTGAAACCAGTCTTCGGTCCCGGTTCCGTGCAGGGAGGGAGGCCACCTCTCCCCGTCGATGAATATCATGTCATCTCCTTCCCCATACCAGTCGTTGGGGTTGCGCTGGAAACAGTCTATGTCCAAGTGGGCCCCACAGTAGATTCCATTGCCTTTGGCATCGAGGATGACGTAGTTGCCCGTCCCGTCCACGTTCAGCATTCGGCGATCCTTCAGGTACTCCTCCTTGGCAAGCCGCTCTTCAAAGGCCCATCCCTTGGTGTCCATTTCGCGCCTCCACTGGACATGGAAATAGGCCGCCGTCTTCACCGGGTCGCAGTCGCGATAGGACTCGTAGTCAACATAGAAGTAGTGAGCGTAGGGCAGTTCCCCCTGGTTCTCAATCTCGATGATGGCCCTGTCCTTGAAGGGCATCGGCCACCATGAGTTGAAGCCTTTGCCGTCCTGAGGGCTCATCTGCAGAGGCATCGTGATGAAGTTCTTCCGCATCCCGTGTCCCATGCCAAAGAAGTCCCCTATTGGGCATTGAACGCTTGGATCATGATGTTGCTCCCAATAGATGCGCAGGACGATCCTGCGGCAGAAATCCTCTCTCTTGATTCCCAAGGTCATCCAGATGTGCTTGATGCAGCCAGGGCCGTCGATCTCGGCCAGAATCCTCCTCTCACCCGGCTGGATCCTCCAGAAATCGGCATTCCCGCCGGACCTATCGTAGCTTGATATCCTCCGACTTTCATAATCCCTCAAGAATGGCAGTTCTGAAAGCGGACTTCCTCCGAACACCTATCACAGCCTCCTGCTGCACAAGGTTGGTTCATGCACCATAAAATGGTTGCAGCGCCGGCCACAGCCGGTCTACCCCAGCTGGGCACGGGTGATCTCGACATCTCTGTACAGCCGGCGCCTTATCATAAGGGAGTACAGCACCAAGCCCGTGATCATTGCCGTCCCGGTTACCGCGCACCACTCCACGACGTAGATCCAAACCAGAGCCCTGTCCTTGGCCTTGATCGCCTCTTCCCCCAGTTGAGATATCCTCTCCTCTACAGCCTTCAGGGCCTGTCTTGCCTCCCCCAGTTCAAGCCGCCTGTAGAGAACATCCACCGACTTCTTGTCGGCATCGATCAGATTCAGCTTCTCGTATAGCCGCTGTGAGCTTGCCCCGAACTTCTCAGCGAACTCCACAACCGAGATGACGTAGTACCTTCTCTCCCTGTAGTTGGCCAGCCCGATTCTGAGAATGTGGTCAAGCTCCAGATCCTCGGGTATCGGAAGCCTGGCAGGAAAGTAGACCGAATGACAGAGGAAATCCGGGCAATACGGCCATCTGTAGAAGTCGGTAACCCCATTTCCGCCCCAGTCAAAGACCAACGCAACAGACCGCCCCATGCCGATGTCCGAGGTGGCAATGAGCGGGCTCTCGGGAGGGTTGTTGTCCATCCTAGCGATGACCTCTCCGCCCTGCTTCTCCAGCACCCTGTTGTGGGCGTAGAAGAAGACCGTGTTCCAGGGTTTCCCCCTGAAGAGGGGCTCGGCCGGATCCTTGGGTACCAGGCGATACACCTGATCCAGACCCCACCCCTTCCGATCAGTTGAGCACTCGACGGGAAGGATATCTCCCACCGGGGTTGGGCCCCAGCTGGGCGACTCACCCCAGCTGCCCGTCTTTCCGCCGAAGCTTGCCGGCCCATCAACCATCATGAAGCCCAGCCCCCCGTCAACGACGGCGTTCTTGATCCATAGATGGAAGTCATGTCTGAGGTGATGACTCTGGGCATCGGCAATAATGACCTCGTCGTAGCGGGTTGCCAGGTGTTCCTGGGTTCTCGGTAGATACATGCGATAATGGCGGAGGGCAAGCTCCGAGCCCTTTCCTTCCCCGCCCAGGATTGCGATCTCGCTCGGGACGGGGGTGACATCGATCCTGGGATCATCATTGAAGTAAGGGGTGGGGAAGCCGGGCTGCATGAAGGAATCGCCGATGAAGAGCAGCCGGATGGCCCCGCTCTCTGGGTCGACCTTGGGCTGGGTGAGACCGAAGCAGGGCACCGATAGCAGGAGCACTGCAGGCACGATCAACGCATGGCTAGATGGCTTCGTTGCCTTTGTCATGTTCAGCCATCCTTATCCATTCCTCGTAGACATCGACCAGAGTGACAACGGCCGCCTCATAGGAATGCACGCTTCCGGAGTACTTGGCTATCTCGTCCATCAGCTCGTTGGTCTTCTCCCGCGATTCCAGCAGGAAGGACACCGAACCGTCTTCCCCCATCTCGTAGGGAACCGAAAATGAGTCCCAGAATTCCGGATGAACCGAGTCGTGGGGCTTGACCCTGAGGCGGAAGCGATGGGAGGCCGACTTGAAGAAGGCGTGCATCTCGCCAGTTTTCATGACGGTGCCGTTCTTTCGCATCAGCACAAACCTATCCGCCAATCTGCCTATGACCCGAGGGTTGTGATCGATCATGATCACGGTCGTAGCACTGGAGAGCTCTTTGAGAAAGGCTATGAGCCTGGCGGCTCTCTCAGTATCTAGGGGCGACGTCACCTCATCCAACAGCAGCAGCGAGGGCTTCTTCATCAAGGCACAGGATATCCTGAGAACCATCTTCTGCCCCTCGGAGAAGCCCTCGATTTTTTCATCCAGTACCTCCTCCATCCCCATGGTCCTCAGGAACGGCAGTACGGTCTCCCTAGATGATCCCTGGATGCCCTCGAAGTATGATAGAGTCTCGGCCATCGTGAGCTTCTTGTGGAATCCCAGGGCGGGCGAGACGAAGCCCACCTTCCTCCGCATGGTCGTCAGATCGGAATACAGGTCGACTCCGTCGATCTCGACCTTCCCGGAGTCCGGGGCGATTATCCCGGCCAACAGCCTCAACACGGTGGTCTTGCCGCAGGCATTGGGACCAATAATGGCGGTGATGGTGTCAGGGAGAGCGTCAAATGTCACGCCGCCCAGGATTCGGACCGTGCGGCCACCCATCCGGAAACTCTTGGCCAGCCCATCGACGCATACGGAGGAGCCCAACGCCAACACCTAGTAGTGTTCTATCATGCCCAACCTCATCGCCTTTCGCTCCACAAGACGGTAGAAGTGAATCGAAACGATGAACCCGAGCACCACCCCGCCAGCCATGGAGATGATAGGTTCGAACGAGACGCCGAAGGCGGACAGAAGAGATCCCTCCGCCATGGGCAGCTTGCCCTGTATCAGGATCTCCCTGGAAACCTCCAGTCCCCGGGTGACCGGGATGATCCTCAGAACCCCGGTTAGTACGGATATGGGCCACGGGAAAGCCGAGAAAGCGGCCACGGGGAAGAAGAAACCCGACCCAACCTTGAGGGCCTGCAGAAGGACTCCCGCAGCTGCCCCGATCTTCTTGAACATCAAGGCCAGGGATCCCATCAGTATCGCAACCGCCAGGATGTAGAGCCATGAGAGGATCAGCATGATGACCGCGTACCCAACGCCCAGCGCCGAGATCTCAGCCAACCCCAGGTAGAAGAACACCGGGACAAAAAGGGCCAAAACAATCATGGAGTTGAGGATGCTCCAGGCAGCCATCTCACCCACGATCAGGGAAAGGGGGGAGACGTTGTTGTTCATCAGGGTCCCCAGCGTCCCCAGCCTTGCCTCCTCCGGGATGACGCGGGTCGCCTCCACGTATCCCTTCTCCATGAAAGTCCAGAAGAAGATTCCAACCAGAATGAACTTCTGGAAGCTGTAAGGCATGAATTGGGCATCGGACTTTACGACAACGCCCAGGAAGCCAAAGGCAATCATCATGGCGACCATGTACGCGGCATCAATGAGAAGCTCGAACCTGTATTTCAGGGCAATGCGGAGGTATCTCATGATATTGCTGAACAGGATCGACAATCAGCTCGCCAATCCCTGGCCTATAGCGGCCTTGCAAAGAAAAGTCTTTGGTTCTCCGAGAAGAGGACACCTTCTCATCCCGAGCCCCAGTGCAGGAGGCGAAAACCCGGCGGATCTGGTCATAGGCTACAGAACTACCCAGCCGGATCCGAAAGATCCTGCCTGAACGGAATCTGCACCGGGTCCGAGAACCCGGCCGCCAGTCGTCACGATACGCCGGGTGAGCTACTTTTTCTGACCTGATACGCGCCGAACCAGTAGGGAACGGTTGCCCTTGATCTCCACCGCCAGTCTCTCTCCCTTCCTCCAGCCCATCTTGCTGACTACGTCCCTGGGAAGACTTGCGGTGTACTGGGCCACCCTGCCGCCCTTCGGCAGGGTGTGCGCCTTCATCTGAAGCCGTATCGTGGCCATGCGAAGAACCCCGTCTAGGTCGATCCAAGAAACCCTAAAAATGGCCCTAGAGCTGGCGGCCCGGCGATAGGAGATTCGCGGAGACCGCTGAGGGAATCACATCGTTGCCAGGCGGGTGAACCTTCCAGGGACATGGTGCTGGGCCCGGTGGCACAGCCAGGCGTCACCCTTCTATCGGAGCCTGCTGGTACGGCGTGTTCATCAAAGCGATGAAGCTGGACTCATGTTCCTCCCGGGCGATCATCTTCGGCCTTTCCTTGTTCGGGCGGAAGATCGTCACCCGCTTGAAAGGAGGACGGAGAGCTATCAGACCAAATCTCTCCTTTTGGGCCCCTTCGAGCGACTCCCTGGCCCCCTCTAATATCATCTGTCGAGCGCGAACGGGATGGGTATGTACGGCGGGAAGATTCCATCTCATATAGTCCTCGGCGGAGAGATCGCTGCCCGGCGTCGATCTGAGTCCTCGCTTGACCGCGACGGTCTGGATGCCCGGGACGAGGTCCTGGGCTTCCTTGGTGAAGGCTAGGTCCCCGGAGGCGAAGACGGACCTGACGCCCAGCTCGCTTGCGCACATTGCCAACTGGCCGAACTCGCCTATCGACTTTCCGTTCACCGCCAGGTCCAGATATCCAAAACTCTGGGTGTGCGAAAGGTGAGCATAGATGCTGCCGGACATGGCGTGCTGACCCACCCAGGCACAGGCGTCGAATTCCCGATCGAGGCCCAATGGATAGGGCCCTTCCGGCCAGCCTCTCTGAATATCGGCGCGCTCGTCGATCACGTCAATGGCGAGGGCGCCTGGACCGTGGCCGTCCGCCACAAGGACTTGGTCCGCGCCAGCGTCGAAGAATCCCTCAATCGCCGCGTTCACCTCAAGGGTAAGTAACCTCTTGGCCAGCTCGTAGTACCTGGATTCAGGTCGGCACCAGTTCTCGAAGTCGAGAACGCCTGCCACCCCTTCCAAATCTGTCATCAGGTAGACTCTCATGACGCTGCGCGCGTGCCCGGTGTCTTATAAAGATTAGTCCGCCACAGACGGCCCCCGTGACCTGTGGCTCCTCACCCTGAGGCGGTTGGCGATGGCCTCGATATCACCGGGGTGATTGAGGACCGTGATGCCCTCCATGTTCCTTAGCCTTTCGACGTTCTCCAAATCGATGCGACGTGTCCGGATCGTTATGGTGTCGCCCCCGGGTATCCTTGTGGCAACGCTTCCAGGCTTCTGATCGACGGGGTAGATGTACACCGGGGTTCCCCCCTTGACTGCCTGAGCAACGCAGTTGGTGATGAGAGTATCCGCTATCCCGTGCGATATCTTGGCCGTCGTATTGGCAGAGGCAGGGGAGACGTAGAACAGGGAGTACCGACCGGTCTGCAGTGGACCTGCAAGGAACGGCTGGTTGGGACCCTTCTCGACCAAGGTTTTGTCGAAACGGGTGGTGAGCTCATCCCAGAGCTTGTACCACTTCGCCACGAGCACGGCGTTTGCAGATAGCACGGCCGTGACCCGGATCCCCATCTCGTCCTGTATTCTCTCCGCAGCCAGAAGAGATTCGGCAAGGAAATCCCCCGCTCCAGTAACGCCCCATACGATCCTAGTCCTGCTCAAGTATTGCTCCCCCGGACGATCCTCGTCACCTCAA
>CAYVLA010000131.1:0-8451 GCA_964452145.1 Hadarchaeota archaeon (SeqCode) | reverse complement strand
TCGATACGTATCGACGGTACGTACAGCCGGTAGGTAGGTTAAATAGTGAGTTGACGTATCGATCGATTTGTGACCGGGGCAGGCTCGGATGAGGGAGTCCGAGAGCTTTCAAGAGTGCTGGCGTCCTTCGCAAGAGATCTGAAAGGCATTGACATAGAGACTGTGCTGGAGGCGCAGATACTCGGGCACCTCATGACCGGCTGCAGATGGCCATGCAACTGCCTTCAGAAGTATCGCCCATGGCGGTTTCCGGGTGAACTGGACGGACGTGTGCAAGGTGTGTAATTATCGGTTCCTTTTTCAGTCTCGTTGCACACTTCGTTTTGTGTGATCGTGTGACTGGGTTGGCGAACAAGAGGAACATGATCTTTCGGGACCTTGCCAGAAGGCCTTCAACGGTCAAAGAGCTGGCCGGCAAGTTCGGCATCGCCCCGGCAACCGTCAGGAAACACATCTCCCTTCTCAGAGCGGAGGGCAGGAAGATTGCCTACGATTCCGGTGACAGGAAGTACTACACGCCCCAGGCAAAGGAACGGGAAGAGAGGATCAGAAACAGCATCAAGAGGCTTGCGGAGGAGTGGAACCCTTACGCGCCGAGGCCAGAGAGGTCGGTTGACGACGAAGGAGTAGAGGCCCAGATCTCCTCCATTTTCAAGGATCTCATAACCAGGCTAGAGGAGGTTGAGAAAAGGGCGAGCGAACTTGTGCTGCGGTGTCTCCTGCTCAACACGGACATCCCCTGCAGGTCCACCCTCGGTGCGATCGGGGCATATCTTGGGCTGGAAGATGATGTGGTGCAGGACACCGTGAGGATGCTTGTGAGAGAGCGGATCCTATCAGAGGTTCCCCGGGAAGAGGGGGAGCCCTGGTACAGAATCGATGGCAAGGAGGGTTTTGTCAAGGCCAATAGTGAAGGCTATCTATCGATTACCCCGAGAGAGGTCCTCGAAGTCTTGACGATACGGGAGACGGATGTCAGGAAGTTCTCAACTGAAGGGGCTCCCGTCCATGCATGGTGTGACGTTGAGGGATCAAAGAAGATTCGATGGATACCCGCAATGGTTCACGAGTACTTCATCCCCGGGATTCAAGAGGCCTTCATCAAGAGCATGTCCAAGAAGAGCTACAAATCGCCCAAAGGGGCCAACGTCTCCGGCCTCGGTCTCTGGGACCTGATGCCGCCCGTTGTGCTGCAACTGGCAGACGTGAAGAGGCCCGAAGACGACGGTTTGGGACCGGAGTGGTCACTTGTTAACGCTGTCCTTGACGGCACCGCCAATCCGCGGGCCCTAAGGACACCAACATCATCAGTACCGAGCGTGGATCCCTTCCTATGGAAATTGTTGGGATTCCTAGAAGAGCCAAGCGACCAGGAAATCCGGAGGGCAGAGAAGAGGCGGAAGGAAGCGGAGCTAAGGTATCTCCTCGCATACTACAGAGGACTCCGCGAGACCCTCGATAGGGAGGGCATGGCCCATCTGCAGAAGCTGTGCACCAAGCCAACTGACCCGACCAATGGCTTCAGCCCACAGGAGAAGGGTCAAGAAGAACCATCCCAGACACGACCAGCATCCCAGCTTGAGCCGGGTTGTTCATGGGTCGTGTCCTGCTTCCTGGCCATGCTGTCCATCGTTTTCCAGCATGCCAGAGCCGTCGCAGAAAGGTACGGCCTGAGCGCCTCCCTATCCAAGGCCCTCGATGACTATCACCGGGCGTTTGCCAACGTTGCTCGCTAGAAGCAGCACACAGCCCTCAACCGATCCCGGTCACAGCTCAGGAACCATCGATGTGGACTTGGCTTGCTTGATTCCATGGGGGGTTCACGCTCTGTTGAGTTCTTCGTTCACTCTGTTCACAATCCCCGTCAAGTCCACGCTCTCCCTCGAACGAGGAGCCATGTCGACGGCTGTCAATGATATCACCCTCTCCAGCACGGCGCTCACATCGTCGCCCTCCCTCTTTCCACGGTACAGATCGAGCGTTCGTGGCATGAACTGGTACACCCCCTGACCCACCTCTTTGTGGATGTCCGGCAACGGGCTCGCAGCCAGCCTCGTCTCCCGAGCCTGCCTGACCTCTCCGCCTTCGGGAATCGCCACCACCAGGATCCGGGAACGACCAAGCATGTCCTTCCTGAGGATTTCCGCAGCAATCACCTCTACCACCTTTTTGGCGGTGGCAAGTTCCTGGAGAGAGGGCATCCGTGAGTAGTCATGCAAGCAGTAGGAGGCACAGACGGACGGAATCCCGTACATGGCTGCCTGTATGCAGGCTCCCATGGTACCCGAGCTGGTCAGATCGTCCAAGCCGAGGTTTGGGCCAAGGTTGATTCCCGAGACAACCAGATCGGGCCTTCGTTCGGCGAACTTGTGTAGTCCCAGGAGAACGCAGTCGGCTGGTGTGCCGTCTGTCTTGTGACCCTTCATCTCTTGAAGCGAGAGATTGGACACCCTAACCGGTCGGTACACCGTGATGCTCTTCCCGGCTCCGCCCACGGGGCACTCGGGAACGATGATCAGCGTGTCTGCCAGATTCCTGATGGCCTGCCATGCTGCCAGCAGACCTGCGGAGTTGCATCCGTCATCATTGGTCAGTAGGACCAGAGGCCTTCGACCCATCGTTGCTCTCTCCTGCCCGAGCAGACAACTTAGGAGCTTCAAGCAGTTAAAGCAACCCATGCTGCTAAAGCCAGGAAGGATACCTTTCAACGTTGGGCTCGAAGTAGTGCTGCGGGATCAGTGGTGTATCAATGCGAAATCCCCTCCAACTTAACTTAACTTCGTATCGCCAAGACTGGACGTGCATCGATGAAGCCAGACCCGTTGGGCGAAGACGCAAGACTCAGGGCACGGGACACAAAGCCTGCCAACGCGGGCACAGCTGGCTTGTTCAGAGTTTCTTTCCTTGTATCGACAAGGACCCTTTGGGCTCTGAGCCGAAGGCTCGGGCAACCGTGCCTGCTGTCTCCGGGTGGCAGAGGAGGCAGAGTTGCTTACAGCCAGCGTTCGCGGCTAGCGAGAGGATTTGTGTCACCGACTCCTGCGTTACGGATTCGGACCAGCAGTACGCATCTGCCTTCCTGGCGTCTCCCCACTCCGGGATCACGAAGGCTACAAGCTCGCCAGCTTCCCGGCTCTCCGACCCGATCCCGACGGGCTTGGGCCGCCCGGCATGTTCCGGAAGGATGGGTTCTCTCCTCTTGATCCGGTCGTGGACCTCTCGCCACTTCTGTGCGGGGCTGAGGAACCGCCCGATCCACATGGTGCCGGACGGGGCAGGTTCGAAGCCTGAAGGTGAGTAACCCGCGTGCTCCAGGGGAGGGCCGTGTCCGGCAACCGGGCAGTTGATCGTGCAGAGATCCAAAAGCTGTCGGAATCCAAACCGATCGTAGAAGCCTTGGCTGGGGCTGCCACCACTTAAGGTTATATTGTCACAACCAGCATCCTTGGCTCTGGAGATCATCTCCTCCATCAAGAGGGTGCCTGCCCCCTTGCGCTGGTGTTCCGCTTTGACGTAGAGGACGGAGATATCGAGCGTTTTCCCCAAGGGCGGTACGTCACGGCCCACGTAGTACTCCGTCTCGGCGATAACCCTTCCTTCTTCCTCGACCACCAGGGGGACGTACCCCCAGGCCAGCATGTTGTTCATGTGGATTGCGCAGCTCTCAACGCACATCCAGGGCCCGCCGTAGCTGTTCCTTTCAGCGATGCTCATACCATCGATGGGTCTGGCGAATGGTCGATCGGGAACCGTGAGATAGACTTCGACGATCGCGCTGACATCATCCAGCGTAGCTTCTCTTACGATCATGCACAGGACCTCCTAACCGTGGAGAGGTTTGTCCATCACGAGATATGTGTGATCGACCTTGAACCCCGCCCGGTTGTACAGGGATATGGCAGGGATGTTGTCACCGTCAACGGCAAGCTTCCCCCCTCTTGACGCCCATCGAACTGCATTGGCAAGCATATGAGATCCGTGACCTACAGGATCCTTCTGAGAAAGGAACCTGAAGGGGGGTACACCGTGGTTGTCCCGTCTCTTCCTGGTTGTGCGACCTACGGGGGTACCGTGGAAGAAGCAATCCGTATGGCGAAGGAAGCGATTGAGGCGTACCTGGAGAGTCTCAGGCAGCATGGGGACCTTGGATGAGTGGGGAATCTTGCCTTGGGCGGACCCAGGCGTCGTATCTGGCTAGGCGCGCTTCGAGATACTCATCCTTCGCCCCTTCCCCTCCATCCACATGGTTCTGCACCACTAGCACCACTTCCTGGTGAGAAGGTCCGTTAAGCTGGATAGGACGGCATCGGGTCCTGAATCCAAAAGTTCCTCTCTTCTTCCCCACTGCCAGGAGCAGCTGTTGTAGATTGCCGCTGTCCTGGATCCAGCCTTCCTCGCCACCTCAACGTCGCTGGGGGTATCTCCCACCATCACGGCTTCGCCCGGCTCCACGCCAAGCAGATCGAGGAGGTGCCTGTATCTTTCGTCCTTGGTCGGCAACGCGCTGTCGATTGTGACGACCTGGTCGAAGAGGTGCAGAACCCCCGACGGTCCTAGGACCGCATCGACCAGTGATTGATCCGACGCAGTCAGGAGGCCCAGGCGGTAGACACTCTTGAGCATCTCCAAGGTCTGCGTTGCCCCGGGACAAAGGGCGATGCTTGATGCGCGTTTCCAGACAAGGCGACGTATCATTGCCTCGGCTCTTTTCACAAGCCGCTTATCTGCTGGTAGCACCCTCCTTGCCGTTCCAGCGATGCTTGGGATCAGATTCTCCTCGATAACATCTCTGGTTCGGGGGTGGCCCAGTTCTCGACACACCTCGACCAGGGTCAGAACGTAGGCTTCCCTGGAATCGATGATCGTGCCATCCATATCGAAAACGATTGCCGCAACCGTGTGACTCAGTGCCCAGACCCAAGGACGGGAATCATCCACGGCATATAATGCTCGCTGCTGTGTCCAGCTCGGCGGGAGGAGATGGGATACCCAGTTTCGGCCGGTGCCATCTCGGCTGTCATCGGCTTGCATGCGCGATCGGCCTTCCTCAGTTCGGCCGAAAGGGGTGGTGATGCTGGTTTGAAGAGTTGTGAGTGGGACTTGTGTCCTTTGGGAAAGCTTCGCACCGGCGACTCAGATCTCAATTCTTTCTTTTCGGTGAGTGCGCTCGGGGACCCATGAGGATTGCGGCACATGGGTAGCCTGCCAGCACAGCCAGCCCGGTAAGACAGCAAAACAGCAACACCAAAGAGCTAAAAGGCGACATTGGATTGATGGTGACGTTGAGCCGAGATATGCCCCACGGGACTCCACGCACAAACACGGCCCCCCTGACTCGCCAGAGGGCCCGTGTGGCTCTTTGGACCCGTCTGCGCGGGGCGGACGGCGATCGCGATGATGATCCGCGGAAGAGCGCGCGGCGACCGAGGGGTGCTCGATGACTCCTTCCTCTCGGGCCGACCTGGACAGGCGATATCCGAGTCTGCTCCCCTGGCTGGCCGCCATCGCGCTGGGACTCCTTTCCGTTGCGGCGTGTCAAGGGGAACCAAAGATCGACCCGGACACGGGTAGGGTGCGATTGCTGGTGGTCGGGGAAGCAACGAGCGGGGGGAACGTATACGTCATGAGCATACTCAAGTCCGATCCTCGCATTGTGCACTACGCAACGATCCTGTCCGGGCCAAGTGCAGACTTTGAGGAGTCAAAGAGGCAGGCACGCATACATGCGCCTAGAACGAAGACACGGCTAGCGTCGGGCACGGATGTCATCAATTTCCTTGACTGCCCCCCGTGGGCTTTCACAAACGATCAACAGCAGTGGATCCATGATGTGATTCGGGATGAGGGGCTGGGGCTGTTGCTGGTCCAGATGGGGTTTCACTCCTGCTACTACGCTTGGTGGGCGTGCAACCGGCCTGACGTATGGATGACCTCCCCCATATACAAGGCATTCCCGATGGACGTGATCCTTGAGAAGCTGATACAGGGCTCGCCTTACATGGACATCGTGGTGAGGACGACCCTGATCGCGAGCCTTCCGGATATAGAGAAGCAGCCCTACGGCCCTGGTCTGGGAGCCCCCGCAACCCTGCATGGGACTAATACCGGAGTGGTCGTGGCTCGCCCTGGCGCGACGGTGCATACCAGGTGGAGAATCGGGAAGGAGGACGCAATAATATCCTGGGAGTACGGCCGTGGCACGAGCCTGTCGCTCCCCATGGGGTGGGATCACATAAGTGACCGGTTCGTGAGGGACTACAAGTACTTCGTCGACTTCGTGCTGAACAGCGTGTACTTTGCTGCCGGCGTCCCAATCCCGGAGGATCCAGAACTCTCGCACAGCCTCAGATCGGCCTTCATTCAGTTCGGCGAACAGAGGACATTGATGCTTTCTCTCATCGACTTCATCGACAAGTTCGGGGCGAACACCGCACCGCTCCACAAGATGATCGATGGCTTGGAGGACAAGAGCGGCGAGGCCAGCAGGCTGTACATGTCGGGTGACTATCAAGGCTCTTGGGATGCCATCGGAGAGGCATTGGACGGCCTTACAGCGGTCTCCAGGGAATCCGCCAAGCTGAAGGATAGGGCACTTCTCTGGGTCTACGTCACCGAGTGGCTGTCAGTCTCGGCTACATCGATGGTGTGTGGCTGGATACTCTGGACGGTCATGGTCAGACGGCGATACTTCAGAGAGGTGAAGGCGACCCGCTTGGGTCCCGCGCGAGATCAAGACTGGCACTGACTTGCCACATATCGGCGGCCTCTCGCCCGATCAACGATCCACCGTTCTAGGGCCCGCGATCGGCCGGTCCCGGCCCTGTCTGCCAACACGCTATGCGTCCTTCCGAACCCATCTGGCAGAACGCCACCAAGTGGCTTGGATATCCTTGAATCCAGTGCTCTCAGCGTTTGAGCCCGGCCGATCGGTTGGGGCGCACTACGCAACCTCCACGATCGCCTCGGTTACCTGAGGAAGAATACGACCTCCGTAGGCCAGATCTACTGGGAGGATGAATCTGCCTCTCGAGGCGGGCTCCGGCATGTCCCAAGATAGCGAAACGGCTCCCTCCTCTCCAGCCCCGATCACGGCCACGCCCGTGCCTCCCTTCTGAATGTGCCAATCCCGCGGGAAGACCATTGCGCATTCGGCCCGGCGTGCCGCACTCGAGTGGTTCGTTATCACCACCTCCACGTGCGCCCGCTGTCCGGGGCTCAGCGTCTGCTCGTATGGATGGCACCGGACCCAGTTTTCATCGATGCCATAGTTCGGATCGTCCCAAGCTATGAGCTTTCCGCATTCCTTGAATCGCTGAGCGAGTCTGCGCCGCATGAACCCAAGCTGTGCCGGCGTGAAGTCAAAGGCCCTGTCAACATGACAGTTGAAAACAAGATCCGGCTTGAGCCGTTCCAGCAACGCTAGGCAGAAGTCGTAGCCGCGACCCTTCCCTAGAAGATTGCGGTTGCCGGCGCAGTAATCATCCATTCCCCCAGGGGTGAACGAATCTCCCGAGAAGAACAGCCGCAACCCCCGACCCTCAACAAGCAGGCCTCCGTGATAGAGGGTCTGCCCGGGAAGGTGGTAGGCCGTCATCGCAAACTCATGCCATTGCCAGCGTTCGCCGCTCGTCGTCCTCCTGTCGACGGAGATTTCAATGGGCGACATACACGGAAGCCGCCGCCCACGCGGGTCTTCCACAACCTCCGCGACGTGCGCATCGGCGATTACGGGGCAGCCGAACTCTCGCCGGAACTCTGGCACCGCATCGACGTGGTCATCGTGGTAGTGGGTGATCCACAAGGCCTCAACCCGTTTGATGTAGCCGGTTGAGACGAGCCTCCGCACCTCATCGACAACCCGGGGAGAGCCACAGTCCATCACGAATGCGGCCCCATTGCCAGACGCCAGCACCCAGGTCGTGTTGAAGTGCGAGAGGAATCCGGGCACCGGCTTGCAGGCTCTGATTGGCATCACTCCACGCCCCTTCAGATGATCGGGAAAGAGTTCGGGAAAGTAGAAGCGCAATGCGGATGAGGACGCATAGAGGTCATAGCACCGCTGAAGCCGAGATATGAGAAGATTGATTGCTCTGCTCGGTTCTCCTGCGATCCAGCCATGGGACGGGACCAACCGGGACGGCGCCGTCCTCCTTATCTTCTCAAGGCTTGCCATCAGTTCATGCCTCGCCCCCATGAATCCGTGGTAGTCCTTGGTCCTCCCCCCTTTCTGCAGGCTGTGGATCTCCCGCACTTTGCCCGGGCTATGGATGACATCGCCGCAGAACACCACCCTCTGATCATCGGCTTCCACAACGTGGCTGATGCTGCCGTCGGTATGGCCGGGAGTGCCCAGCACCGAGATGCGCGCCGGGCCCCATTCAATGCGATCTCCCTCTCGCAATGTGTGGTCCACGCGCAGGGACTCGGTCAACACCGGGTGATTGGGATGGA
>CAYVLA010000130.1:0-8763 GCA_964452145.1 Hadarchaeota archaeon (SeqCode) | reverse complement strand
TCAGGGCATTGGCATCGATCTTGGATTCGCCGAGCCTGATGAGCGCCTCCTGGTCGAGTTTGAACTCACCTTGGGGCGTGAAACGGGCCGACCTCAGCACCGGGTGCTGGATGGCGAGGTTCTGGACCAGTGCGTTTAGCTGCCTTTCGCCCTCCAGCGCCACGACGGGTTTGGCGAGGTCTTCGAAGATCTGGCCGTAGAAGCCGATGGTGATGAAACTGGTCGAAGGGAGGGGGAATCCAGGATCGAACTCCCCGGTTGCGGCTATCCTCTCCATCCTCGTGCGGTTCTGTTCGCCCCAGTAGATGAAGAAGGGCATGGCGATTGACTGGACGAGAAGGAAGAGAGCTGCCCTCGTATGGTCTCCGTCGTCGTATATCGAGAAGAGGAGAAGAGATGAGCCAACCACGAGGACGACCGCGGGCAGCATTGCCAGATGGGGCCTGTAGCGCGTTCGGGCATAGAACTGGAGGAAGCCGGCGATGCCCATCGCGAGCACGGTGATGGCCAGGACTTCACCGGCGGCTGCCATCAGGCTGACCAAACTTCCACCTCTTACCGTAGATGAAGCTCTCCAGGAGAAATGCGTTGGCTCCCTGGGCGCATAGGATGCCGAGGACTATGAGAAATCCCCCGAGAACGGCCAACGAAGGGTTGGCCGTAACGAAGCAGGCTGCAACCGAGGCGTAACCACCTGCCAGAAGGATGAAGCCGGTTGTGTACAGACGCGATATCCTCGCCTTGGCTTCTATTATCACATTCACCCGGCCGAACTGCCAGATCATGTTGTAAAAAAAGACTGCCGCTGATACGGCGCTGAGTAGAATGACCCCCAGGGGCGCGGTTTGCCTAGAGAAGAGGAGGGCCAAGGCCAGTCCCATCCAGGCAAGTGTGGCGATAATGCTGGAATGGACACGGAATTGCAGAACTGAGCCCCCTATGCGAATTTTATTCCAACAACATGACAAAACGACACCACATTATAAATGTCTTTGAAAATAACTCCACAACATGTGAGAGAAGCTGTCCAGTGCCTCTGATCAAGCGGGGGGGAATGTTCCCCACGATTCTCTCAGCCGGGCATTGCGACAGAACCCCGGCAGAGCAAGAGCGAGCTACAAGGGATGATACCCTTTTTCAACATGGATGCGCCGGGCGTCCAGGTCCGGAAGGGCGGGCAGGATCGACGACGCAATGCGGCTGATCCCGTGGATTCGAATGGCAAGGCTCCAAGTCAGCCTTATCTTCCCAGCCATAGGCCTCGCCGCAGTGCTTGTCTCGGGGAAACCAGCGGGGCCCTGGAGTGCCCTTGTCCCCGTTCTCTCCATCTTCATGCTATCGGCCTCAGCCTACATGCTCAATGATGTATTCGACCTCGAGGTTGACAGGATCAGCAATCCCGGGCGACCTCTTCCAAGCGAGGAGCTGTCGAGTCGCCAGGTGCAGATCGTCGGCTGCATGCTGCTGCTTGCAGGAGCGAGCCTTACGTTTGTCTACGGCTCCGCACTTTCCTTTGCACTTGGGCTGATTCTGTGCTTGATGGTCGTTGCCTACTCCGCTCCTCCTCTTCGCCTCAGGCGCTTCCTGATTGCACCCTACGTCACGATAGCGGCCTCGGCAGCCCTGTCGTTCCTTCTGGCCTCATCATTCCAGAGCCCTTCTGTCTCACCGTCAGTTGCACTGGCCTGCATCCTGATCTTCGGCTACAGCTTTGGATCGTGCACCGTCAAGGAGTTCAAGGACATCGAGGGGGATTCGAGAACCGGCGTCAGGTCCCTCCCGGTTGCCTTGGGACCGGACCGGGCGGCGCGCGTGACGATCCCGCTGTATCTAGCATCCTGCCTTCTCCTGTTGCCTCTGCACTGGCTCTTCGATCTGAGCATCGTGTTCCCCCTGGCGTGGGGAGGCGTCTTTGCCGCAAAGACCAAGACCTCTCTGGATCTCATCGGGGATCCCCTGGATATGCCGCGGCGGATGCGGATACTGGAGGTTGAGGTGATCTCGACGATTCTCCTCTTCCTGGCAATCGGCCTTTCCTCATTGGGTTGAACGATCCCTTCGCGATGGACCCGATTCACGACGGGCCCAAATGTCTGTCGAGGAAGCCCAGGACCCTGCGGAAAACTTCCGCAACGACTGGGTCCGAAAGACCCGGCGAATCAAAACCGTGCCCGCCGTCCGGAACCGTTATGAGTTCATGTTCGACGCCCATACGGGCCAGTTCCAGGCTCATGTTGAGCGACTGCTGGTAGGGAACATCCGTGTCCTTGGTGCCGTGGAGGAGGAGTGTGGGCGGATAGGATGCGGTCACGTTGCGCACGGGACAGAACCGGTCAAAGGCCTCTGGCTCGGAGAGGGGATCGTGACCCACCACAACCTTCGGCCACAGGCCCCGCTGGCGCAGGTAGAGGTAGAAGAGGTGTCGGGGGCTTGAATCCGGAGGAGTGGATATCGCCCGGGAGCCAACTGCCCTGTAGGCGTCCTGCCGCGTCACGGGGGCCTGCTTGCAGTAGAAGGGGTCGGGCTTGCTGTACCATGCCTCTGTGATGTCGCCGTACCCGTAGAAGGAGACCAGAGCCCTGGGTCGCGGTTTGACTGCGAATCCGGACATCAGGGTGAGGTACCCACCAGCTGAATGACCCACGACCGCGATGCGTCCCGGATCGATGCCGAGACGTTCGGGGCCATCTCTTGCGACCCATCTGAATGCTTGTCGAAGGTCGCTGACTATCCCCGCCAGCTTGGTTTCGGGAGCCAATCGATAGTCGATGGATACGACGCTGTAGCCCGCGTTCAGATAGAGGCCAAGTTGTTCGTTTGCGATGTTGCATCTGTGCCCCCCGATCAACGCCCCGCCGTGGATCCAGATGAGGGCCGGGTGAAGGGCTTTTCCATCCGCCCTGTAGAGGTCGGCCTTCACGTCGCAGCCCGCCACCAACCTGTAGAGGTAGGTCTCCTTGTGTGAAACCATGATATGCCCTTGATGTGGTTCTGAGCTCGGATGGTCCTTGAATACTGTTCTCACCCCGCCCCAACAGGAGGGCCCGTTGGCGACCCATGCCGATCTAGCAGCGGGGTTTCTGTGCGACGTTCATCCCTAGCCTTCCGGTTCCGCATGCAGAATCGAGGAGAGGCCTCCTAACACCCTTTCGGCCCCCTTCTTCCCTGTCCTGTCCTCTTCCTCCGGGCGCCCGTCCATGGTCGTCGATCGGGACCTCGACGCAGGATTGTGAAGGGTTGGGGTAGTGGCCTTTGGCGAGGTCGGATGAGGGAGATGGTGAGAGCTCGGATGCTTGGGCCGGTCAGCCCCTCACCAGATCCTGGATCTCGGGCCATATCTCGTGGTGGTCGCGGATATTCGCGCCGTCGCCCATCTCGTTCCAGGCGTATAGGTACACCAAGTCCAGTCCGAACTCGCTGCATAGCGAGTAAAGAACGCTTGGTCGCTCGACAAGTATCCTGCCCTCCACGGGCGTCACAAAGGCTGCCATCCGCTTTCCGAAGCATCTGTTGAAGAGAGCCAACTCGGCCTCCATGCAGAGCTTGACCTCGGATCGGGACTTGCAGTAGAGGTCGTCGCTGACTATGAACCTGTCCACGGGTACTTCCTTCCAGAAGGGCAGGTAGATACATCTCTGGTGGAAGGCATCATGCTGGGTCACAACGCCGTGCTGGCTCAAACCAAGGGCCACAAGGACTCTGAGCTTCCGTTTCAGATGAGTGAGTAGTTGGTCGTAGAACCGGGCCAGAATCTTCGCCCGGTAGAGGCACCAGTCATCCCAGAACGCATCGGGCTGGATGAAGATGATCTGTCTATCCTCGTCCCACAGGCCCCGTCTGGGAGGGGATATCCGGTCCTCGGAGGGGAAGCTTGTTCCCCACCTATTGTTAAGCTCCGCGAGGCTGGAGCTTTCCGTCACCCACCTTCGGAAGCCTTCGATGACCTGTGGGCCGTAGCCAAGGTGATGCCTCTTGGTCCCGCTCCAGTCCACCATCGAGGGCTCCCAGAAATTCAGCAGGGTCTTGCCCCCCATCCTGAGCAGGGCGTCTCCATAGCGATTCGTCAGCATTTCTAGGTAATCTATGATGGGATCGGCGTTCGCCAAGTCGTAGACATCGATGTAGTCGGTCTCATCGCCCTCCGAGTTCACGGCCGTGGTGACTTGCGATCCGGTCAACTCCCCAAGGATCCCTGCTCCTGGCAGGAACCCGTAGGATACAACCGGAACGATGCTTAAACCCCTCTCACCACACGCCTTGACCACGACGTCCCAGGCAGTTCTTCTCGAGGGGTGCAGCCAGGTGTGCTGGATGTCATACGAGATGCAGTCAAAGCCCAGATCGACTATACCATCCAGGCTCTTCGACATCCCTCGGCCGAGATCCTTCTCAGGCTCCCACCACGTATAGAAAGACAGTATCGTCTGCATCGTATCGCGGCACGTCCCAAACACGTGCTTAAACGTATTACCAGAATCAGAATCAGTCGTCTGACGGGGCCGTGGCACGAGTTTCTAGATCCCGTCCCTGTCCTGATCGAAAGCTATATACGGAGGGTGAGCAGCCAGGCCAGAGAACCGGCTGAGAGCGCAGGCGGATCTACGGTGATGGCATAACAGTCCTAGGGGTCGTGGCAAGCCCGCAAAGTCGTGGGAACACTGCGACGTTGGTCAGAGAGGTTCTGAGGGAAGCAGAGGAAAGGGGGCACACGACAGATCTGAAGTTGCTGGGAGACCTTAGGATCGGTCCTCTTCAGGATGGCGGAACGGAGGGGGACTTCGGCGTGGCCGAGCCCAAGGACGACATGGAGGCGATCTACCCTTCTCTTGGGTCGATGGGCGCCTTCGTCTTCGGTACCCCCATCCGCTTTGGCCGTGTCAGTGACCGCGCCGAGATCTTCATCGATTGCCTCATCCGGTATTCCGCCCCGGACAAACCAGCTCGGCTTCCCAGAGGCATCCCGGCCGTCGTGATCATAACCTACGAGTGGGATAACCTCACGGCCTACGACGACGTCGTGGGCTGGGTCCGGAGCAGGCTGGAGGGTTAGAAGATGAAGGTAGTTGGCAAGCTGGTCGCTGAAGGCACCGCAAAGGCCGGTTGCAACGAGGCAGGACCTCCTCAGGAAGGCTTACTGGGTGGGCCAGGCCCTATGAGACCCGGATGGTCGGAGGCATGAACAATGGATCGACTGCCTTTGTACAAGGATGCAAGCTACGGCGGGGAAACCATCGCGCTTGAGAACCAGTTCTTGAGAGTCCAAATCCACAAGCGCGTTACAGGTTGGGGCTGGGGCGAGCTGTTCCATCGCCGGTCCGGCGGAGGGGAGAGGTTCTTCGCGGTCCTCGACCACCTGGGCGAGGTGGATGTGGCGGGTTACCCCCATCCCATGCGGCTTGAGGCCTCGGAGGCGAAGTTGCAGACCACCGAATGCGGCAGCGAGATCACATTCCAGCTGCTGCAGCAGACCGGACCGGTCGGCCAGGTATTCGACGGCTCCTCTCCCTTCGGAGGATATTTGCGCCTTTCGCTGCCAATGGATCAGGCCACGCTGCGCTACCACCTGGAAGCGGTGCCCCGGTTCGCCGTGCAGCTACGCAGCCTTCGCGGGGTCTGGCTCAGGGTGGGAGCCGACAGCTTCGGCAGCGACCGACATGACGCGATCTTCCCCGGCATCGAATGGGTAACGGGGGATGAATGGTCCAGCGGGACCGAGTGGTTTGAGCACCCTGAGGCATTACGGGTCGCTCCCCATCCCCACAAGGTATCCATCCCGATCATGGCGCTTAGCCACGGGGACACCGCGTTGGGGCTCTCGTGGAACCCCCGGCAAGCGGCCTTGTCTCACCTGACGCGAATTCGCTGTCCCCAGCCCGTCTTCGCCGCGCCCAATTTTGTAGACAGAAGAAGCCACCACCTTCTCGGCCTGATGTACCCCAGTTCTCGCTGGGGACTGAGGGAGAACGAGCTGAAGGCCGATCCTCCCGTGCACGTGCCCAAGGGGCTGCGGATGGTTTTGGATGCCGAGGTCACGTTGGTCCCTGGGACGAGCATGGATGTTATCATGGCTTGGGTCAAGCGCCACGGAATGCCCAACCCGGGGCGCCCGAGATATCGGTGGGATGATGCCCTGGAAAGGATCGCGAAGGCCTACAACAGCAATCTGTGGACCGAAGGCAAGGGCTTTGGGTTCCGGGGGCAGGGGTCGACCGGCATCCCGGCTTGGATCCTTCACTATCTGGAACACGGCACCGACGCTGAAACCATCCGGGGGCTAGAGGAGAAGATCGACTGGTGCAGGAAGCAGGCTAGACGGACAGGCAGCCCCGACGTCGCCCACGCAGGCCTTCAGGTTTACGGGGAGCAAGACGCCCGGGAGATAGGCGAGAAGCTGCTAGCCATCCAGAGGGCGGATGGCGGATTTCCGTTCGACCCCGAAGGGATGCACAGGACCAACCTCACCGAGCGCGCTGCGCTCTGGCGTCCCCTGGGCCTGCCAGGGGATTGCGCCCTTGACATCTGTGTCAGGGCCTCTGGCGCACTGGTCATGGCGGGCGCGAAGCTGGGGGAGGGCAAGTTCCTTGAGGCTGGCCGCAGGGGCTTAGAATACGCCATGAGGTACGAACGCCCGGAGGGAGGAGACTGGTGGGAGACGCCGCTTCACAGCCCCAATCTGTTGGCAGCGGGCAACGCGGCCGCGGCCTACTTCGTCGGCTACAGGCAGTTCGGGGATGAGAGGTACCTTATGAGGGCGCGGCACTGGATCCGGTGCCTGATCCCGTTCACACACCTCTGGGAGCCCGGAGACCAGCCGATGATCTACAATACCAAGCCCTGCTTCAACACGACCTGCTGGTTCCTCAGCGACTGGACGGCGAAACATGTGCAGTGGGAGGTGCTGACCGTATTCGCGGCCTCCGAGAGGCTGGGCATAGACTGGGCCCAGGTGGACCCCGATATAGACTGGGCGACATATCAAAGGGGGGTAACCACGGCAGTGCTTCGTTGGATGATAGATCACCGTGACCCGGATTGGCTGTCAAGGTCGGAGTATGACAGCGACAGCATCCGAGACGGCGCTTGGGACGCCCTTTTCGCTGACACCTTCGATCCGGTCTCGGGGACTTATGGAGGGGGACCGATAATGCCCGAGGTCATAGCCGCCAACGTTCTCATGATCCTGAAGCGCGAGAATCATGGAACCAAAGGCAAGGGCCGGTCTGGGTGATGCCCTGACAGGTCGCGTGACGTTCAGGTCAGATGATCCAGGGAGGATGGTAGCCCTTGCCTCTGGGGTTGCCCGATTCATCGGCATAGATGAACTCGTCCCGGAACGCCTTCCGTCCTCGGCCCCCCGGCCCGACGAGGTCTATCTGGCCGGTTCCGTACACAGCTTCGCGCGACCCGTCGAGGGCGGGGTCGGCATAGCGCTGGAAGAAGTCATCCAGCCTGGATTTCATGGATAGCACTATGTCTTCAAACTGGGACTGGCCAAACAGGTTCTCCCTCTCATCAGGGTCGCGCGCTAGGTAGTACAGCTCATGCGGGCCGTAGGGGTAGCGGTGGACGTATTTCCAGATAGGGTTTCGAATCATTCGAACCGGGCCATACTCGTCGAATACGATCACTTCCCTGCGGCCCTTGCCCTCCTCCCCGCGCAGCAGCGGCGCGAAGCTCGTGCCCGGAAGGCCGGGCCAGGCGCGCTTTCGTAGGCCGAGGAAGTCAAGGAGCGTGGGGAGGAAATCGTACTGGCTGTAGAGGCCCTTCTCCACGACGCCCTCGGGGCAGGTGCCGGGCTGGGAGAAGATCGCCGGGACCTTGACGGAGGTGTCGTACATGTTCAAAGGAAATGTTCCGTTGCCCTTGCCGAAGACGCCGTGGTGCCCCATGTTCATTCCATTGTCGCTCATGAAAACCACCAGGGTGTTCTCCCTGGTCCTTCGGTCCTCCAGCCTGTCGAGGATCCTCCCGATGTTGGAGTCCATGGCGGTCACCGCGGCGAAGTATCCCTTCAGGATCTCACGCCTCTCATGGCCAGTTCCCCGCGGCGCCGTCCTGACCTGCCATGGATGGGCCGGGACGTCCGGGCAAGAGTCAAAGGGGCAGTCAGCGTAGGATGCCACAACGTCTTCGGGGTGCTGGCCGACCCAGGGACTGTGAGGGGCGGTGTAGTGCACACTCAGGTAGAAGGGCCGGGACCTCTTCTGTCTGTCGAGGAAGTCAAGTGCGTCGTCGGTGATCACGTCTGTGATGTAGCCGGGATCGTTGTAGGCCCTTCCATCTCGGACCATGGGGGCGTTGCGGTAGTTGCCTCCGCCCGTCTGATGAACGAACCAGTGTGTGAAACCCTTCTGGGGCCGGAGGCTGTCGCCCAGATGCCATTTTCCGCTCATGCCGCATACATAGCCATGGGAAGCTAGAACATCGGTGTAGCTTCTCATGCCCTTGAGGTACTCGATTGCCGGCGCATCCGGTTCGGGCACGTTGCCCTTGCGGATCCAGTCGTGCACGCCATGCTGGGATGGGATGCGTCCGGTGAACAAGGACGCCCTGGCCGGGGAGCAGACCGGGGAGGTGCAGAAGAAGTTCTCGAAGCGGATCCCGGTTCGGGCAAGGCGATCGAGGTTGGGCGTTCGGATCTCGGAGTTTCCGGCGCAGCCCATGGCCCAGCAGCCCTGGTCATCACTGAGAATGAAGATGACATTGGTCTGTTTCTTCCGGGCCGGGGCCTTGGATCTCGGCTTTCGCGACGACACCGAAATG
>CAYVLA010000129.1:0-9063 GCA_964452145.1 Hadarchaeota archaeon (SeqCode) | reverse complement strand
TGGATAGGCATACTGCCTACCTGGGGGAGGACCTTCAGGCCTGGGGAGTCCTATCATCCGGCGGCGACGGGGTGGCCGGAGTGGAGGTCCTGATCCTCAACCCATCAGCCGTCGTCTCGAGAGGCGTCACAGGGCTTGACGGCGCCTACCGGGCCACCATCCACATTCCTCTTCTCGCCTCGGAGGGAATGATGCAGTTCAGGTCAAGGGCAACCTTCCAGGGGATTCAGGTCGAGTCCGACGCCTCCACGGTTCAGATCCTACGCATACCCACAGCTGTGACCCTGGCTGCGTCCGACGATGCGGTCCCGCCTCGGGGAACCGTGATGCTGAGCGGTCTTCTCACCGATCACTACGGAAGGGGCATCGCCGGGGAGGAGGTCACGGTGCAGTCGGGGGACGGCCGGGAGTGGTCGACCACCACGGCCCGCGGCGGTCACTACTCCCTCTCCCTGACGGGGCCCTCGGATGTGGATTTCGTCTCCTTGGAGGCGAGGTTCGCAGGCAACCAGATGTTTCAGGCCTGTAGCTCGGCGTGGGTCACGATCAGAATCGTCCAGATCCCGCCCCCAAAGGCCGGTACCCGGCTTTGGCTGTCGGCGAATGTGACCCAGGTGAGACCGGGACAGGGCGTCGAGTTCTGGGGAAGGCTGACGGCCGGCGAAGAGATCCCCCTGGCGAATCAGACCGTCAGCCTCAGCTTCATCGGGTGGCATGCGGCCACCACCGACGCCGATGGAAGGTATGCCCTTCGGCTCACCTTACCCATCGACTGCCCCCCGGGGAACTACCCTGCCCAGGCCGCATACCAGTCCCGGCTTGCCGATCTCTCCTCTTCGGTCTCCAACATCGTAATCATCACAGTTCTTGGCGGCGAGGCTGACGGATATCGTGTCCAGACCGCCTTGGACCTGTTGGCCCAGCCCGATCAGCTGTTACCCGGCGGAAACCTCACCTTCAGGGGGGCCCTGTTCGTCGCCGGGGGGCTGGGCCTGCCCGGTGAGAAGGTTCGCATCGGGTTTCTGTCCACCGTGAGCACCGTTCAGACCTCTGCCGATGGCTCCTTCTCGGATCTATGGCAGGTACGGGGAGGCCTCGCTCCGGGCATCTACCCGGCCCGGGCCTACTTTGACTCCTCGCCCGCGTCTAACTACTCGGCCTGCTCATCCAACGTGGTCTATGTCACGGTGACCGGTGGGACGAGGATGGGTACATCCCTCACCCTGCGCTCATCCGATGCCGAGACAGACCTGGGCCAAACCCTCAGCCTCTCGGGCAGGCTGCAGGACGAGTGGGGCAGGGGCGTTCCCGGAAGAGAGGTGTTGATCGAATCGGAAGGATCCGTTACTTGGGCCCGGGTTCGGACCGATGACGAAGGCTACTACCTTGCATGGGTTATTCCGCCTTCCGCCGGGACCCACCTTGTACACTCGACCTTCCGCGGGGACGGGTTCCACCTCCCATGCACATCGCCGCCGGTGTCGATCGACGTGCTCCCGCCGGCCTCAGGCACGGAACCCCTTGCGACACAGATCACCGTCAGGGCCCCTCCCAGAATCAAGGCAGGCGACAGACTCTCCATTACGGGGGTCCTCTCGGACACGAGGGGAAGTGGTCTACATGGCAAGACCGTGCTGATTCTATGGGACGGCCTGCCCGCGTGGTCGTCGATGACCGAACCCGAGGGATCCTTCGGCCTCAATCCCTTGATGTCAAAAGATGAAACGGGTGCTCACCGACTTGTGGCCGTCTTCGAGCCCGATGGTCGGATCTACTCCGGCAGCCGGAGCCACGAGATTCGGGTGGAGGTGTGGGCGCCGGGAGTGCTGTGGATCCCGATCATGCTGTCCCTGGTGGCGATCGGGATGATCGTCGCCGGGCTTGCCTTCGCACGCGGCGTCAGACCCCGGATGACTCAGAGGCACGGGGCCGGATCGGCCGAGGCGAGTTTGGAGAGCGTGGCTGAGCCCGCCCCAGGGCCGATGACCCCCGGCCACCGGGCTGCAGGGAGGACTCGTAGGGGGCCGAGGACGTTGCAGGGAATGGTCGGCAGGGGCGGGCAGGCGTTGCTGAAGGCATACGCCGAGTTGGTCGAGCTGATCTCCCGCGTCCTTTTGACCGATCTGGCGGACAAGACGCACACGGAGATCCTGTCCCTTGCTGGGGCCGGGGACATGGGGCAGAGAATCCTGGAACGTCTTCGAACGGTTACCCAGATATACGAAAAGGCGGCGTTCTCGGGGCATGTGACCGAACTCGCCGAGGAGAGGGAGTTCTACCGAGCCCTGGGGGCGATACGATCTTCCCTGCAGGAGGAGGGAGGGTAGTAAGGTGGCGAGAAGGGCTTTCATCACCGGCCGCGCAAGACGGATCGTGCTCTACGCCCTGGTCTACTTTTGTTCAGGGTCGGTCTTCCTCCTGCCGCTCACCATGCCCCTCCTGAGAAGCGCCTCGGATTTCTCGATCTACAACACCGGGTGGAATGGTTGCTCGGAGTTTGCGCTGAAGCTCTTCGCAAGCGGAAAGGAGGTGTACCCGCTTCACGCCCCGTTCGGGACGATCCGCAATAGGCCCGGTGACGCACGCACCGCACTTGTGGTGATCGGTCCGACCCGTCCCTTCACGAGATCGGACGCCAACTTCACCGCCGGCTTCGTCGGGGGAGGCGGGCTTCTGATCGTTGCTAACGACTTTGATGAGGGCAACTCCCTCCTGGAGGGAATGGGCCTGGATGTGAGATTCGGGGGGGAGCCCGCGGCCGACCTGTGCTTTGAGAGGGACCCGGCGATCGTGACGTGCTACGCCATGGCTGATCGGCCCCTGACCCGAAACATGTCGTCGTTCTACCTCAACCGCCCCACGGGGCTCGTGGGGCCCCTACCGCCCGGCTCCACGCTCCTAGCACGGACCAGCCCCATGAGCTGGGTGGACTCAAACGATGACGGCGTCTGGCAGAGGGAAGGCGAGAGGAGGGGACCGATCCCGGTCATGGCCGAGATCCCCTACGGAGAGGGCAGGATAATCCTGCTATCCGATCCCAGCGTCTTCGTTAACGACATGATCGCAAGGCCGGGCAACGAGCGCCTCATGGCAAACCTGGTCAGCCTGATGACGGGCAGGGAGATCGAACGGATCTACATAGACGAGGAACACCGCGTGCTCACCAATCCGGTGGAGCTCTTCACGGTCGTGATAAGGAGAGCTCCTGACTACGGCAGGCTGATCATCGTGTGGCTGATGGTAACCGTGATCATCTTCGTCGTGCATCCCCGCCTCAGACGATGGGGAATCGGCGTCTTCGATGCGACGATATCCCTGGGCTTGCGGATACTGTCTCTCGGTGCGGGCCGACAGGTCGAAGCGGATCGGTGTGACCCGATCCAGGCCTGTCTCCAGAAGCACCCTGACTGGGAAAGGACCACCATGGAGCGCATCATCAGATCTTCTTCAACCGAGGCCAAGCCTTAGGCAACCCGCTGCTCCACCTTTGAGCCCCGGTCCCGTCACGGGTTTTCGACTATTCTGGAGCGATCCACAGGGCCAGATCTCCTTGGGGTTAGCCAAGCTGTCGCTCTATCATCGCCAGAATCTCCCCGGGATCAGCGGGCTTGAGGAGGAACCCCCGTGCCCCGCGCTCCATCGCCTGAACCGCCACCTCCTCGGAGAGCCCCGTGAAAATCACCAGAACCATCCCGGGCTTCTCCCGGTGCATGATCGTTATCAGATCCATCCCATCCATGTCCGGTAGGCGGAGGTTCACCAGGGCCAGGTCGAAGGGATGCAGTCTGCACTTCTGTAAGGCTTTGTGGCCGGTTTCCACCGTGGTGACGGCATAGCCTTCGAGGCGCAGAATCGGGGCAAGGCTCTCCAGGATAGCCTTGTCATTCTCCACGATAAGGATCTCGGCCCTGTTCGGCCTCCGGGCGTCAGATCTCCGAGGAGAACCGCCCACAAACACACCGCATGGGATTGGATGCTTGATGCCAATTAATCTTCCCCGGTCATCCAGTTTCGTGCTGCCGCGCCTGATTGCAGGCGTATGAAACGGTCTGATCGCTCTGGCCGGTCATCCGACCCCGATACAGGCTGCAGGCCTCCCCGTCTTCCGTTTCTCAACGCTTCCTCCGCGACCCCGAGTCGACGCGGTGGATCCAGTCAATGCGGCGCGTCGACGACCCGGAAATGGGGTCGTGTGACCTGGGCCTGTCCTGCCCCCTGGAAGAGATTGAAAAGATCTGGAAAGGTCTGGAACGATTCGTAGACGCCATAATAGACCCCAGAAGTCCGAAATACGCACGGTGAAAGCTTCCGGGCCGAAACGCTTTAATATCCGTGATGCAATAGCCATTATCGGGCTCTTGGAGCCCTTTCAGGAAAAAGGAGGCGTGATGGTCTGATGAAGAGAAATGCAGTGGCATTGGCCCTGTGTCTATTCATGCTAGGATCGGTTCTCGCGCTCGGCGCGAAGGGAAACGGAGCTGCTCCCGCATCGGGTCTTGCAGGTCCTCCCGAAGGCTTGCCCCCGGGTACCGGGAATGCCGGGGATGGGCAAAACGACGAGAACGACGAGAACGACGAGAACGGCGAAGATCAGACGGGGGATGGTGGATCTGCACGGCGGGGGCCCCCCGACAACCTGCCTGTGCCAGTGGATCTCGATGATCTGCCCATCCCGGTCGAGATAGGTTCAGCCGGGGTCGACAGAATACTGCTGGTCCTGGTACAAGAGGGAACCAGCCAGGAGGAACTCGGCAAGCACTGCGAGGTGCTGGATAGTTCCGACATAATCGCCAACCTATACTACGTCAAGGTCGACGCGGCCCAGATAGGGAAGCTGCGAACCCTCCCCTTCGTGCTCATGATGACCGACAGCAGGGGGGTGGGCATATTCGCATCCTACCTGAAGGAGAGCTTCAGGGAGAGAAGGGACGAGATCCTCGAGGCGATGGGGTACGGAGAGGCCGTTGACGGCCTTGCGCGCGAGGACGTTGAGAAGAAGTCAAGGGAGACGGTGGCCGAGGGCGTAAGCCCCTTCTCAGAATACGTCACACCGCAGGACGCGGCTGTTCTGCAGGCCCTCGAGAACCTGGACCATTCCCCGGAGGCTATCTACGACTGGGTAGCAAGCATGATACTGTGGATATCGGATAGGGAACTCCTCGACGCGGAGGAGCGATGGTTGATGCCCGGCGAATGCCTGAGCCACACCCCCGGCATGCCGCCGATCATTGGATCGATCAAGTCGGACTGCGAGGAGCAGGCAAACACACTCGCATCCATGCTTCGCGCAGCCGGTCTGGGACCCGAGATGGTCAGGGTGGTTCTGGGCAAGGTGAGCTTTCAGGGAATCGAGGGGGGACATGCATGGGTCGAGGTTCTGACCGGCGATGGCTGGCTGGCCGTGGACCCCACATCAGGCGGCTGGATCAAGGACGGAACGCTTAACGACAGGAACCCCCTTAACTTCCAGTTCTTTGCGGCGTTCCCCTACCCCGAGACGGAGAGGTGGTACGAGTACAACGATCTGTACCACAGGGATCACCTCGGCCGGAAGCAGATCGCCCCCGTGCAGTGGGACGTGTCGCCGGCCACGATCGAGTCCCTCCTGACCGGCGAGTTGAGGGACTTGGAGAAGGCGGCAGGCCAGATCCCCAGACCCGACCTCCCGGTTGATCTGGATAAGCTGAGAAGCATGAAGGGCCTGCTCTTCGGAACGGGCAGCAGGCTGGCCTACAGGGAGGGCGTCGAGACCATACTGAGCTGGGTTCCCTCCGACGAGGCGGCTGGCTATGCCATATATGCGGCGGACTCGGTCGAGAAGCTAGACTTCTCGGCGCCCAACGACCAGGTCGGCAACTCGACCCAGGTCTGGAAGGACACCTCCGCAACCGATGCGAGGTACTACGTCGTCAGGCAGATCAGCCCCGAGGGAGAGATCCTCGAAGACCTCCAGGTCGCCGGGCTCTTCCAGAGACACCTGGGGAAGGGATGGAACATCGTGTCCTTCCCCTACGAGACCGACTTCACGGCCAGCTCCCTTCTGGAGCAGATCGGCGGGGCAGCTACCAGCATCGCGAGGAGATCCGCGGACGGCGGCCTCTACGAGCAATACATAGTGGACCCGATAAGCGGGGTGGGTTTCGGCAGGGACTTCGACATAGTTCGGGACGAAGCCTACTACGTCTGGCTGCAGAGCGAGGCCGACGTGACCCTGAGCGGAGTGGTGGATTACAGCACCTCCGTCTCGATCGAGCTGAAGGCCGGCAGGTGGAACCTCGTCGGAAAGCCCTCCTTCACCGCTGCAACCATTTCCGAGACATTCTCGGATCTGTCAGGCGGGGCCGAGATAGCGCAGGTGGCAAGGAGGATGCCTGACGGCTCGTTCGAGTTCTACATAGAGGGCTTCACATCCACCGAGTTCCTGGTCGAGCCCGCGGAGGGCTACTACGTCTGGGTCTCCAGGGACACGACATGGACTGTGCACAGAGAGCTTTAGACATGTCGCGGAGGATGTCTCCTTTGCAGACATCCTCCCCCTTTTGTGACAGCACCAAGCCCCCTTCAGGCCTGCATATGACTTGGCTGAGGCATGCATTCAACCCGCCGTCGGGCTCGGGCCGGGGCTTGGTGAAACGAGACAAACGATCGAAGAATCCGGGCCGAGTGCTTGCGAAAAAGGCCGTGATCCATGCCGGATGTTGGGGCAAAGTCTTAAGAGTCGGGGCACATTGCCCCAATGGCCGGTCGCGGATCGCTGCCTCGTCCCGAGCAACCCGCCCGATTTCCTTGCACGCACCCTCAAACCGGGGCAACCCCACATGAGCGGCAGTATCAAGCATCTTGGTCAACTGGGCCTTGCAGCAATGCTCACGATCATACCCTTGGCCCTTTGTGGCCCGAGCTCCGGAATCCGGGATCCCTTCGCGGTTTACGGGTGCATCACCGGCAGCGACGGAGTGGAACCCGCGGGGTCCGGCATCGCGGTGACCGTGATCAATGAGGATACGGGGGAGTCCCTCACGACCCGTACGAACGATCAAGGCCAATACATCGTCGACCTGGCCGCGCTTCCCGGCGGGTACGGAGAGGGGCACTCGATACGGGTCAACGCCAACGATCGCAGGCTCCTTGGGACCGGCTCCACGCGCGTGAACCTGTCGCACCCGGGGCTGAGGGTTGACGTCGCGCTGCGATCACCCGTATCGACGGGGGGCGGGCAGGCCCGACACCTTGGTCTGATCGCCATCGTGGTGATCCTGTCTGTGTGCGCCGCGTACCTGGCCTCCGGGTCTTGGAGGCCTTCCAGACTCGGCAGATCGCCCCGACCGTTTGGGGGCAGGCCCCCCAGGCAGGGGCGAAGTGAGAGAGACGCCGCGCGCAGCTCCGGCCGTGAATCAACGGATCATGGCCAGGCCGCATACCCGGCCGCATACCCGGCCGCATACCCGGAGCAGAAGGCCCCGGCGGGGACGTTGGAGACCCCCGAAGGGGGCTCCGTCCTCGTGAGAGGCTATCCGAAGTGCGGGAAACCCAGTTCTCTGGCGTCCCTGATGAGTAGGCTGGGGTTCCGACGCGAGAAGGTGGCCGTGGTCTGCCTCAACTCCGCCGAGTGGAGCAGCCAGGGCCCCACGGACTTCACCATCATAGAGACGCGGCCGGAGAAGGGCCGCATCGATGTTGCGGTCTCCAGGGGCGTGCTCAGGAGGCCGGATGCCGTGGTTGTCGACGTTTTGCCGGGGTTCGCTCCGGGCCGATCCCCAGGCGAGGTCAGGGAGCTCCTAGCCACATGCCTACAGAGGACCAAGCAGAAGGGCATAGCCGCGCTCTGGCTGGTTCAGGAGGATGAGGGCCTTGACGGCATTTCGGGTGAAGCCGAGGATCTCTTCGATGCATCGATCGATTTCGACGAACGGGACCCAAGCTCGCCCTTCAAGGCCATGAAGGGCACGGATTGGGTGGGCGAGCCCGGCAGGAACGAGTACTCAAGGCCGTGGGCGGGTGAGCCAGCGGAATCCTGCGGGGGCTGAAGGATGGGCGTGGAAGGGAAGCCGGCTTCGACCGTAGATTCAAGGCGGGGGCTAGCAGGGGTCGTGCTTGTTGCAGCTCTTCTCATGGTTGGTTACCACGCGACAAGAAGCGCTCCCAGCCTGCTTCGGGATCCGTACTCGGTTTACGGCGTCGTGTGGAGTCCGCATGGTGGTCCGGTTGGTGAAGGAGTCGTGGTCGAGCTCACCAACCTGGCCACGGCCCAGAACCTGGAGGGCACGACCGATCAGGAGGGGAAGTACGTCTTCGACCTCTCGACCCTGCCGGCGGGCTACATGGACGGCGACCGCATACTCGTGAAGGCCCACGCCTCATGGGGCCACGGATCGGCGGAGGGGCTCGTTGACCTGTCGCAGCCGGGTTCAAGGATAGATGTCCACATGGGTCTTGCAGTAAGGGAGAGATCGTTTCTCCTCGCGGCCGGCCTGATTGTTGCATTTTTCTTTGCCGGACGGCTTTCCGGGAGGTGTTGAACCTGGGTCTGTTTGTGGATGCAGGTGGCAGCGGGACTGTCCCGGCGCGGGCTGGTTCGACCTTGCGCGTTCCCGATTCTTCAAGGCCGAGTCCTGCCGCGAGGGCCTGCAGGTCCTGTCTTGCGCTGATCATCGTCTCCCTCTTCATTCAGCTCTGCGCCGGGGAAACGCGCATCCTGGATCCCTTCGCCATCTACGGCTACGTCACAAGCCGCGAAGGAAGGGCGGTGGGATCGGGGATCACCGTAACGGTGATCAGCGAGGAGACCGGCGAGTCCTTGACCACCCACACCAACGATCAAGGCCAGTACATCGTCGACCTGTCCACGCTTCCCAGCGGCTACGCAAACGGGGATCTGATCACTGTCAACGCAAACGATGGCCAGTTCCTGGGAACCGGCTCCACGCGCGTGAACCTGTCGCACCCGGGGCTGAGGGTTGACGTCTCGCTCCGATCGCCCATAGGCACGGCGAGGGGCTGGGAGGGTCTTTACCTGTACGCCGCGCTCGGCTTGCTGCTTCTTCTCGGGGGCTACGGGGCGCG
>CAYVLA010000128.1:0-9094 GCA_964452145.1 Hadarchaeota archaeon (SeqCode) | reverse complement strand
TCTGGTGGTGCAGATTGATCGGTTGTTGTGGGGGGCTGAGAGCCGTTTCTCTTGTTTGCTTGAGCCTCATCACGGCGCTGTTAAGCCAGAGAACGAACTCCTCTTCTTTTGCTCGACCCTCATCACGGCGCTGTTAAGCCAGAGAACGAACTCCTCGGTATGGCTTGGGGCATTCTCGCCCGAGGAGCCACCGTCTCCATCTCCAGGACAAGATGGGTCTCTGTTCCTGTCTACATGATGCCCACAGCTTGATGACCCGGACGTCTCCTTCCTCATGGCCTGCCAGTGCGTTGTGCTTCCCAACCCCACCCACAACCCACGGCACGCCCCAGGGCCCCAGCCCCACGGCGAAACTGTATTAAGCGGACCCGTTTAAGGCCCGGTTTCAAGAAGGAGATCCTGTAGCGCGAGAGACCGTCTCACCCCGGAAAGCAGGGCTGTTGGAGGGCTCGAGGAGCTCCTGCATCACGCAGAGCCTCCCGGAGCCCTGGAATGGAGAGATCATGCAGCTGGTGCTCGGGGGGCAGGAGATCGGCATGCATCTCGGCGATGCATCGGCGCGAGAGGAATGAGACTCCAGCACGTTTCGACGAACACGGAGACGCGGTGAAGCCATGGCGGCACAACGACAGGGCGCGATCCTCTTTGGCATGGAGGCAGAACGGGGCAGATGGATCCTGGTTGCTATGGGGCTGATCATCAACCTCTGCCTTGGGACCATCTACTCCTGGAGCGTATTTGTCACCCCGCTTACCGAATACTTCGCCGAGACGCTGAGCCAGGCTGTAACAGCAGGCGAGATCCTGATGCCGTTCTCGGTCTTTCTGGCGTTCTTCGCCATCGCAATGCCGCTCACCGGGAAGTACATCGAGATCCTGGGCCCCAGGAAGGTCACCATGCTCGGCGGGTTCCTCACCGGGCTTGGCTGGCTGCTCGCATCGACGGCGACCTCGGTCCAGTCACTCTACATCCTCTACGGGGTGATCGGCGGCCTTGGAGTCGGGGTCGCCTACGGTGTCCCGGTTGCGGTCGCGGCACGCTGGTTCCCGGATCGCCGAGGGCTTGCCGTCGGGCTTGTTCTACTCGGGTTCGGGTTCTCGGCCTTCCTGACCGCGAACGTCGCCGGGGTGCTGATCGGCCTGTATGGGGTCATGGCGACCTTCCGTATCTTCGGGGCCCTCTTCATCGTCCTGTTGCTCGTCCTCGCCCTGCCGCTGCGCTTCCCGCCCCAGGGATGGACGCCCGCGGGCTGGCTTCCGCCCGTCCGGAAGCCCGGCCAGTTCGGCGTCTGCGAGTGCAACAGGAGCGAGATGGTCAAGACGAAAACCTTCTACGGGCTCTGGTTCTGTTACTTCATCGGATGTCTTGCAGGCCTCATGGCGATTTCGATAGCAAAACCGGTCGGCACGGAAGCAGTGGCAGTGGACGCTGCACTTGCAACAGTGCTTGTCGGGGTCTTTGCGATCTTCAATGGCGGCGGAAGACCCCTGTTCGGGAACCTGACGGACCGGCTCAACCCGCGCAACACGGCGATGCTGTCGTTCGTCCTGATCGCCTCGTCCTCGATCCTCATCTGGAGACTCCCGAGCATACCGATGTACATCCTCGCGTTTTCGATCCTCTGGGGATGCCTGGGTGGATGGCTCGCGATCGCGCCGACCGCAACGGCCAGCTTCTTCGGAACGTGCGACTATCCCCGCTGCTATGGGCTTGTCTTCCTGGCGTACGGTGCGGGGGCGATCGTGGGGCCGCAACTTGCAGGCTTCATCAGGATGACGACCGGGACCTACCTCGGGATCTTCCCCTACGTTGCAGGGCTTGCCGCGATCGGTTTCGTCGTTGCCTTCCTGTTGATGAGGCCGCCGGTACCTGCAGCGGCAAGAGCATTGCAGGCAGAGGCAGGGGACTAGAAGTAGCGGAGTCATGCGAGACCTGAGGCTGTATGCGATGCTGGGCGAGGCGGAGTTGAGTAGGAGAGAGCACAGCTGGAACCGGGCCTTTTGGCTTGGCTTCCCGTCCGTGCTGGGGCTGTTGTGGATTCACCAGAACCTCCAGCGCATCGTGTCTGCCTTGTTGCTTTGCGGAGTGACCATAATACGTGGATTCTGTACTGTGTCAGATCCCTGTCCAGGTCCGTGCTTACGGGCGGTTTGCTGACTGCGTATGCAAGGGTCCAAGTGTCTATGGGCTTCACAGCTCTGGTGATAGTTGGTCTGTTCGCGGTTTGGACTCTGAGCACTGGCCGGTACGCTATCGTTCTTGCCCTCTGGGTGGGATTCCACCTGCTTGCCAGAGCCTTCGTGGCATGGTTGGCTCCACGAACAGGGCCAAGCCCTCCGGGGTGGTTTTTGAATCATGCCGGCACGAACGCGTTGGACAAGCACAAACCCCATCATGTCCGCGATATCTGTGGTCGTTCCCGCCTACCAAGGTCCTGAGGCGCGCAGAAGCAGCAGGACTGCAATAATGAGGACGGGCATTGTCCCTGCAATGAAGACTTGCCGGTCTGTCGGCTTCCTCTTGCCTAACAGCTTCCTGACTTGAGAGAACGGCCTGGGGATAATGGGCGGGCTCCTCCGCCCGCTCCCAGTTGATGGGAACTGGGTTCGACTCCGCTCTCGGCCCTCGCGTCTGTTTGGCCCCGAAGGCATGTTCATGACCCCCTAGGATAAAGTTATAAACTCTCCTAAGGGACTGACGTTAGTAACCGTCCAGATTGGACTGGCTCCCGTTTGCCGGTTGGGCGCCGATCTGGTTTTCTTCGAGGTGCACGCTTGGCCGCGGATGAAGAGGCCTTAAAGGTAAGGGTTCCGAAGAGGAACGAGGTACTGGGTCTGGTACAGCAGATGCTGGGCACCGGCAGACTCAGGGTCAAGTGCTTGGACGGTAAGATCAGGCTTTGCCGGATCCCTGGAAGGATGAGGAAGCGCGTGTGGGTCAGGGAGGGCGATGTGGTCCTGGTCGAGCTGGGCGATGTCCAGAGCGACACCAAGGGCGACATCAGCTATCGTTACACCCAGGACCAGGTAAGATGGCTCAAGCGCGAGAACTACGTGCCGTGAGGTGTGGCTGTGGGCAAGGGCGGCAGAGGCTATTTCGCATCTAGGAAGCTTAAGAAGGACAGGGCCAGGTTCCGCTGGAGGGACCGCTACTACATGCGAAGGGTCCTGAACCTGGACGCCAAGGTCGATCCGCTGGAGGGCTCGCCCCAGGCCAAGGGCATAGTGCTCTTCAGGGACAAGATAGAGGCCAAACAGCCGAACTCGGCCTGGAGGAAGGTGGTGAGGGTTCAGCTGATCAAGAACGGCAAACAGATCACCGCGTTCTGCCCGGGCGACGGTGCCCAGAAGTACGTTGATGAGCACGATGAAGTCATCATCGAGGGCATCGGCGGCTCCAGGGGCGGGTCCTACGGGGATCTTCCCGGAGTGCGGTGGAAGGTAGTCAAGGTCAACGGCGTCTCTCTCAACGAGCTTGTCCACGGAAGGAAGGAGAAGCCCATAAGGTAATCTGCTTTCGGGTCGGTTTTCATGGCGAGGAAGAGGAAATCCAAAGGCAAGAAGAAATCCAAGCCGAAGGCCGAGGTCCAGGAGGAGATCAAGCCGGTGGTGGCTCCGGCTCCCCGGCCCACCGAGGCAGTCGCCGAGGAGGAGGCAGCAGCGGAACAGGCAGAGGAGGCGGCCGAGGAGGGCGCGCCCCGTGAGGAGCCCATAAGGCTCTTCGGTGTCTGGAGCTTCTCCGATATCACCGTGCCCGACCCTGGAATAAGGAGATACGTCAATCTGGGCCCCGTGATCATCCCGCACACGGCCGGAAGGCAGGGCAACAAGCCCTTCGGCAAGTCGAACGTCAACATCGTGGAGAGGCTTGTCAACAAGTGCATGCGCTCCGGTGCCGGGAACAAGAAGATCGGGGGCAAGTTTATCCGAAACAAGTACGGATGCGGAAAGAAGGAGAAGACGATAAACAAGGTCAAGGATGCCTTCAGGATCGTGGAGGAGAGGACCAAGAGAAACCCGATCCAGGTACTGGTCGAGGCCATAGGCAACTGTGCGCCGAGGGAGGAGACCACGACCATTTCCTACGGAGGGATCTCGTACCACAAATCGGTGGATGTCTCGCCCCAGAGAAGGGTCGATCTGGCTCTGAGGAACATCGCCAGGGGTACCATGGCAGCATCCTTCAAGTCCAAGAGGAAGTTTTCCCAAGCTTTGGCGGATGAGCTCATCCTGGCCGCGAACAAGGACCCCAAGAGCCATGCGGTCGGGAGAAAGGAGGAGACTGAAAGGGTTGCCATGTCTGCGAGGTAGAGGATATGGGCAGAAGAGAGGAAACGATGAAGAAGATCGGAGAGCTCATGCGCCAGCGGGAGCGAATCCGTAACATCGGCACCGCGGCTCACATAGACCACGGCAAGACGACGCTGAGCGACAACCTGATAGCGGGGGCCGGGATGATATCGGCCGAGCTTGCAGGCAGCCAGCTCTGGCTGGATTTCGACGAACAGGAGCAGGCCAGGGGCATAACCATCGATGCGGCAAACGTATCCATGGTGCACAACCTGGACGACGTCGAGTACCTGATCAACCTGATCGACACCCCGGGGCACGTCGATTTCGGAGGGGACGTGACCAGGGCCATGAGGGCCATCGACGGCGCCATAATCGTCGTGTGCGCGGTTGAGGGGGTCATGCCGCAGAGCGAGACGGTCATCCGGCAGGCCATGAAGGAGCGGGTCAAACCCCTCCTCTTCATCAACAAGGTCGACCGGATGGTCAAGGAGCTGAAGCTCTCCCCGGAGGACATGCAGGCCCGCTTCATACGGATAATCACCAAGGTCAACAAGCTCATATCACAGTTCGGCCCGCCGGAGGTCAGGGACCAGTGGCTGGTGAACGTGGGCAACGGCACGGTCTGCTTCGGGTCGGCCGTGGGCAAGTGGGCCATCAGCGTGCCGTACATGCAGAGAAGCGGCATAACGTTCAAGGACATCATCGACGCATGCATGAACGACAGGCAGAAGGAGCTGGCAGAGAAGGCCCCCCTGCATCGGGTGCTTCTCAACGCCGTGGTGCGACACCTGCCCGGCCCACTGGATGCCCAGAGGATCAGGATACCCAACATATGGAAGGGCGACGCGGAGAGCAAGATCGGCCAGGACATGGTAACCTGCAACCCGGATGGCACGATGGCGATGGTAGTCACCCGGATCCTTGTGGACAAGCACGCAGGGGAGGTGGCGGTCGGCAGGATCTTCAGCGGCTCCGCTACCCAGGGACAGGATGTGTGGATCTGCGGCATCAACCGCAAGGCAAGGATCCAACAGGTCGCAGTCTACATGGGCCCTGAGAGGATGAACATGCCCGAGGTTCCGGCCGGGAACATACTTGCTCTGACCGGGGTGAGGGACGCGATCGCGGGGGAGACCATATCCGGCGGGGAAGCTCCGATGACGACCTTCGAGCTGATTAAGCACTACTCCGAACCGGTTGTCACCGTTGCCATCGAGGCCAAGAACACCAAAGATCTGCCCAAGCTTGTTGAAGTGCTGCGCCAGATGGCCAAGGAGTATCCGGAGATCGCGGTGGAGATCTCGGAGGAGACCGGGGAACACCTTCTCTCCGGCCAGGGCGAGCTTCACCTTGAGATCCTGATCTACAGGATCAGGAAGGACAAAGGGGTGGATGTGGAGACCTCCGAGCCGATAGTGATCTACAGGGAGACCATAGACAGGCCGGCGGGCCCGATAGAGGGCAAGTCCCCGAACAAGCACAACAAGTTCGTCATAAGCGTGGAGCCCTTGGAGGACGGAGTCTACAACGCCATAAAGGCCGGGACGATTCCCGAGGGCCGGATCAGGGGAAGGGACCTGGCTCCGGAATTCCAGAAGCTGGGGCTTGACAAGCCTGAGGCCCGCAGGGTCATTGACGTCTTCCAGGGCAACATCCTCATCGACGCGACAAGGGGCATCACATACCTGCCCGAGGTGATAGAACTGGTCATCCAGGCCTTCGAGGAGGCCGTGGCGGGCGGTCCCACATCCAGGGAGAAAGTCATAAAGATGAAGGTCAAGCTCCACGACGCCACCATCCACGAGGATCCGGTCCACAGGGGGCCGGCCCAGGTGATCCCGGCGGTCAGGAGCGCGATCTTCGCGTGCATGCTCACCGGCGGGGCGGTGATCTTGGAGCCGATTCAGAACGTCTTCATAAACGTGCCCCAGGATTTCCTGGGCCCCGCCACGAAGGAGATCCAGCAACGCAGGGGCCAGGTCAAGGACATAAGGCAGGAGGACGGGACCATGATGATCGAGTCCCGAACTCCGGTGGCCGAGCTGTTCGGCTTCTCGGGTGCCATCAGATCGGCAACCGAGGGAAGGGCGCTGTGGACCACAGAGTTCGCGGGCTTCGAGAAGGTGCCGCGGGACCTGCAGCCCGAGGTCGTCAGGGCCATAAGGGCCAGGAAGGGGCTGAAGGAGGCCCTGCCCAAGGTCAGCGACTTCGTGGCCTAGGGATATCGGGATCCGAGCCCTTTAGCCCTTTAGAAAAGATATTAATAGAGAATGGAGGACACGGACTCACTTCACAAGGTGTGTGTATATGCCAGAGAAGCCGCACATCAACTTGGTGACGATTGGTCATGTTGACCACGGGAAGTCCACGATGGTGGGCCACCTGCTAGTCGAGCACGGAGACGTGCCCGAGCTTGAGGTGAAGAAGTTCGAGGCGATGGGTGAGAAGGGCAAGACCTTCAAATACGCCTGGATCATGGACAGGCTGAAAGAGGAGCGAGAGAGAGGCCTTACCATCGATCTCATGCACCGGAAATTCGAGTCAAACAAGAACTACTTCACGGTCATCGATGCGCCCGGGCACAGGGACTTCGTCAAGAACATGATCACCGGGGCCAGCCAGGCGGATGCCGCGATACTGGTCGTGGCCGCAGACGACGGCGTGATGACCCAGACCCGCGAACACGCGGCTCTCGCCTTCACGCTGGGCGTCCAGCAGATCATCGTAGCCATCAACAAGATGGACAGGGTGGACTACAAGCAGGATGTGTACGAGGCGGTCAAGGCCGACGTCAACAGACTTTTGAAAAGCATCGGATTCGGATCGAGGGCCGATCAGTTTCCGTACATACCGGTCTCGGCGTTCTACGGGGAGAACCTGGGCAAGAGAAGCGAGAAGACCAAGTGGTACACGGGCAAGATCCTGATGGAGGCCCTGGACGAGGTGCAGCCTCCGAAGAAGGCCCTGAACAAACCGCTCAGAGTCCCGGTCCAGGATGTGTACACCATCACGGGCGTCGGCACAGTGCCCGTGGGTCGGGTAGAATCCGGAGTGCTCAAGGCAGGGGAGAAGGTCGTCTTCATGCCCTCCGGGGCAACCGGCGAGGTCAAGAGCATCGAGATGCATCATGTGACCATCCCGCAGGCCGAGCCCGGGGACAACATCGGTTTCAACGTCCGGGGAGTGGGCCGCAACGACATCCACAGGGGAGACGTGTTGGGTCACACCGACTCGCCGCCGACGGTGGCCAAGGAGTTCATCGGGAAGATCGTGATCCTGGAGTACCCCACGGCCATCACCGTGGGCTACACGCCGGTCTTCCACTGCCACACGGCCCAGGTCGCGGTGACCTTCATTGAGCTGATCCAGACCATGGACGCCAAGACGGGCGCGGTGAAGGAGAAGAACCCGGCGACCCTGAAGAAGGGCGACGTCGCCATCGTGAAATTCACGCCCACCAGGCCGCTCGTGATCGAGTCAGCCACGGACATCCCCCAGATGAGCAGGTTCGCCATCCGGGACCAGGGCCAGACGATCGGAGCGGGGATCTGCACCGAGATAACCGAGAAGGCCTGATGGTCCCCTTCTTCTATTGAGGACGCGCCATGCAAAAGGCAAGGATAAAGCTCATAGGGACCTCCCCCAGCAAGCTTGAAGATGTCTGCGGGCAGGTCAGGCTGATCGCCGAGCGGACGGGGGTCAACATAGCGGGCCCAATACCCTTGCCTACCAGGCACCTGGTCGTCCCGGTGAGGAAGTCGCCCGACGGCCGGGGCACGGCGACTTGGGAGAACTGGTCGATGCGGGTGCACCGCAGGCTGATCGACATTGACGCCGACGAGCGGGTGATGCGCCAGATAATGCGGGTGCGCGTCCCTGAAAGCGAGGTCAGCATCGAGATAGAACTCATAGAGGTCTAGGCGTCCTGCTGGGATTCTTTTCCTGTGTCCTGTGACCCGTGCCCTACGCAACACATTTCTTCCTTCCGGCCCAATGCCTGGCTACGCCGGGGTGGCAGAGTGGCTAATGCGCCGGACCCTCTCTTAGGGGGCGATCCTTGAGAGCCGGTGCCCCTCGGGGGCGCGAGGGTTCAAATCCTTCCCCCGGCGCTTTGTTACCGGTATCATTTATAAGCCAGGACGCCCTTCTTCCCACGGTCCCATGGTCGCTGACAAGATCAAGAACCGGGTCGTATACGTCTACCCCTCTTTGGAGCAGACGGAGGGGTGGAGAGCCTCCGCCGAGAGGCAGGGCCTGACCCTTTCCAAGTTCGTGATGGAGCACGTCGAGAACTCCCTCAAACAGGAAGAGGACGCCTCCTACGAGCCCAGGGCCAGGCTCATCGGCAGGATAGGGGAGCTTGAAGAGGCGCTCGGAGAGGCCAGAAAAGAGAGCCGCGTCCTCCGGGCCTACTCCGACAAGCTTGAGAAGGAGAACCGCAGCCTCCGGGCAGCGCCCTTCGCAGACCAGGCCCAGGGCATCAGGCAGTACGAGGAGGATCTCATTGAGTTGCTCAGGCAGGGCAACAGGCTGTCCGAGGACCAGATCTTCGACAGGCTGGGCATCGACCCCACCGAGACCGATCTGGTCAAAGCCATCTCAAGCCAGCTTGTCAACCTTGAGTCCTACGGATTGGTCAAATCTACGCCTCACGGCTGGAAGTGGTCCGAATAGGCACAACAGTCCTTGAAAGGCCGAGGGCCCGCACAGGTGAGGCGTGGAGCCGGGACAAAGCTGCCCAGCTCGACAGGGGCAGCGAGCTTGCCCGCGTGCTGGTGGGCCGGCTGTCGCGGGAGGAGAGG
>CAYVLA010000127.1:0-9234 GCA_964452145.1 Hadarchaeota archaeon (SeqCode) | reverse complement strand
AATTTCACCTTGATCATAGTGCAGTGGCCCGTCCAACTCGTTGTGGAGCCCCCGATGAGGAGGCCTGGTGAGACTGTCACCATCCAAGGCAATGGGTTTCCGCCGGGTTCGGCCTATGCCGTTCGTCTTGACGCGAACCAGATTTGGGTAGGCACGACCGATGATCAAGGAGTCTTCCAGTTCTCGTACCTCCTTCCCAAGTCCCTGCCCCTAGGATGGCACCAATTCACAGCCAGGGCACCTGCCTACTACGGACCGCCCACAGCCTCGGCGGATGTCTTGGCCTTGCCCTGGGAACCCAACCTGAGCGTCAGCCCGAAGCACCCATACCCGGGAACACCGATCACGGCCATCGGGTCAGGGTACCCGCCCCTGGCAGCGTGCCATGTGTACGCCGACGAGCAGCTCATCCTCACCGTGGTTTCCGACGATGTAGGAGGTCTCTCCCTGAACTGGCAACTGCCCAGAAACATCACCCTCCAGACCCATACGATTACAGCGATCGCGGTGGACTACGCGGGGCCTCCAAGAGCTTCGGACTCCTACCGAACCCTTCAGTGGCCATTGGCCATTTTCCCAAGTTCGAGGAACGCCACTCAGGGATCGGTCATCACGCTGAACGGGTCTGGGTTCCCGCCTTCAACGTCGGTTCAGGTCCTTTGGGATGGGGCCTACATAAAGGCCGGAACATCCGATTCGGACGGCCTAATGCATCTGCAGATGATCGTGGCGGATCCCGACGATGAGCGCTACCACACAGTCGTCGTCAGCGTGATGGGAGGATACACGGGCCCGCCGAGCGTCAAGGCGTATCTCTGGCTCGGAACATCCCCTCCCGACATCATCGTCCGCACCACTGATGGGGAAGGCAACGAAAGATCGAGTTTCTACAGCGACGAGTCCGTCTTTGTCGATGCATCGGGGCTTCCGCCGGAAGTCGAGATGACCGCATGCGTGGTCGCAGTCCCTCCTGATCAGGGGAAAACGATTGACGCGGTTAGCTCGACTACCGTCAACACGGACTCCTCTGGGACGCTGCAGCATGCGGTTCTCTGGCATGTTGACCGGCTCGGAAGCTTCTGGGTGGTCCTGGATTCCAACTCCAACACGCTCTTCGACGACTCGGACACCGTGACAATCGACCAGTTCTGGGTCGTCAAGCGCCCGGATCTGGCGGTCCTAGACATCGCAGCATCGAAGAGTCACCTCGTCCAAGGGGACGCCGTGGACGTAACGGCGGTTGTTGCCAACCAGGGCGGAGAGGCCGTGAGCTTCAACCTTACCTTGGACATGGACCAGCTCGGCATGGTCGTGGTGAGATTCCACGACCTGAATCCGGGCGCAAATGCGAGCGTGACCCTTCCGATGGATACCAGTCCGGTGACCCCTGGGATCCTGACCCTTACAGCCCGCGTTGAGGCACTCGACAATGAGACCGATCTTGCAGACAACGTGTTGCAGACCCACTGCGAGGTCCTGTCCAGGCCGAACATGGCGCTGAAATCGATCACGCCCGACAAGACGACCCTGAGGATCGGGGATATGCTTCGCGTATCCATAACCGTACGAAATCTAGGCGATAGGCCCGAGGTCGTCGACCTGAAGCTGCTGATCGATTCCCAGGTCGTGGGGGGGGTTCTAATACCCGACCTACAACCTGCCCAGGATCTTGTCGTCGAGCTGTCATGGTCCACCGCCTATCAGTCGGCGGGGAACCGCACCCTGTCCGCCCAGGTGATCGCCTTGCCTTTCGAGAGCGCCTTGGCCGACAATGCCATTACCTTCGGCACGATCCGATTGCTCTCGCCCAACATCCCTCCGATCGCCGATCCCGGTGGCCCCTACTATGGTTTCGCCAAGGTGCTGGTCCAGTTCGACGCCAGCAGATCCCGCGATCCCGACGGCGCCATAGTTCACTATCATTGGGACTTCGGTGACGGCACTTCGGCGTCGGGACGGATTGTGAGACATCCATATGTCGAAGTCGGGTTCTACACGGTCGTCCTCAATGTGACAGACGACGCCGGCAACTGGTCAGTGGCTTCCACAAACTGCACCGTCACACTTCTCAAGTACTCGTTGAACGTGTCGGTTGTAGACGCCGCGAGCCGGGCAACGCTTGCGGGTGCCGTGCTGCAGGTCGGCCAGCAGAGCATGACGCTTTCACAGGGATGGGTGATCCTGGAGCTGCCCGAGGGAAACTACGTCCTTCGGGCATCAAAGGGAGGATATGTACCTGCGGCGATGAACGTCTCCGTCAAGGGTAACCTATCGCTGGAGATTTCGCTAGATCCGTCATTGAGGGCCTTCACGTCGGATTCGACCGGAAATGAGAAGAATGATTTCTCTACAAACGAAACGATATACCTGACCATCACCTCGCCGGCTACGTATTCGGCCAGAGGATACGCGGTCGCGGACGTCCCCCTTGCCGACAAAGCCGCCCTCATCGATGCCACCGGGTTGGGATTCGTCGTGGTCAACATCGAGCCAGGCAGACACACATATGCGCTGTGGCCGAGGATTTCCCGGCCCGGCTCGTACGATGCCGTTCTTGACTTGGACGCCAACGGGATTCTGAATATCGGGTATGACGTCGTTGATGCCCGTGACGCTAGGGGCTTCGCCATCGCCGAAGGTCTGGCACTGGCCCTGTCCGCGAGCCTGGCCATGCTGGCCGGATTCAAGCATCGGCTCGCTTGCCAGCGCGGTTCTGCCCCGAAGAGCAGTAGGGCCTAGATGGATGTCCCACTATGGTCCGTTGTCCGTGCATCGGCGGCATAACTGGCAGAAGCCATGAACACCTGGCGAGCGGGATACAGGTCCTGCAGCTGGGGTGTTGATGGTCTTGAGAGACCGGTACGGGTGTCTCCGCTGGATGGAACCCGGGATAGGACACACTATAAAGCCAGAGCCCCCAACGATCCATCACCGCTCAGCTAGGTGGATCGCACGGCCGTGGGACCATGACGAAGCTCAGCGATTGTGAAACCATGATCCGATCCGATAGGAGAGGCTTCCGCCCACGTGGCCCGTTCCACGTCGGAGTCCTTGCCCTGTGCGGCTTCCTCCTCCTAGCCCCTCTCTCCAACGCAATCTTCACCAATGCCTCAAAGCGCGATGGCCTGGGCACCCTGACCTTCGCGGTGCCCCAACCACAGCTCTTGCTGACCTACAACGATGGCTACGTTAGTCTGGATTTTGATATGAAGGCGACGTTGTCAAGCCACATCGACCTTGCGGGGGCGCCCAGACTGCCGAGGCTGAGCCTGTTCATACCCATGCCATGGAATGCCCGGATCGTCTCATGCCGGATCACCGCTGGCAAGAGGACCGAACTGCCGGGCGAGCATTTCGTTGAGCCCTGCGACCAGGCCGGCTTCTCCGATGCGGCGCTCGCTGGAAGCAAGGCCCAGCCCAACTCCACCATCTACTCGCTTGAGAAGGAGTATCCCGGCCAGCTTATCGAGGACCTAGGGGTGGTGCTTATGTCCGGAATCAGGGCGACCCGCCTGTATGTCTACCCATTGCAGTACGTTCCGACCCGTGGTAAGTTGGTCTGGTACTCAGATCTCAGGTTGACGATCAGATACGCAGTTTCGGCCGGTGCCGGGAGTCACGATGAAGACATCCTCGTCCCTTCGCCAGACCTGCGCTCCGCCTCCCCTCTGGTTCGGATCTACCAAGGCCTACTACTGAAGCCCGATCGGGCAACCACACGGGGTGGGCTGGTTTTGACCGATGCCCTGGGGCTGTTCCCTCCCCAAACGGGACCCCGCTCCTGGCAGGCCGACTGCGCACTGATTGGCACCGCCGAGATGGTCCCAGAACTGCGGCGCTTGGGCGATTTCTACGACTCGATCGGAATGCCTACCGTTATCACGACGGTGGAATCCATCAACACCACGTACAAAGGACGGGACCTTCCTGAACGCATCAGGAACTTCGTAAGAGATGCTTTCCTTCATGGAGTTCTCTACTTCGTCCTGGCCGGTGACTGCGATCAGATACCCCCAAGGGTCGTGAAGGATCCGGTGCCCTCTGGGCCCGACCCCGGGGATGTACCGTGTGACTACTACTACGCCTGCCTCGATGGGGATTGGGATGCTGACGGAGACGGCGTCTATGGGGAGACGGATGACAGCGTTGACTGGTTCCCCGAGACCCTCGTGACCCGTCTGCCTGCCGCAAACCTTACCGAGCTTCGCATTATGGTTGATAAGACGATCGAGTTCGAGAGAACGCCGCCCTCTACCTGGCAGAGAAACATCCTGCTGGTCGGCGCCGATGTCCTCGTCCAAGATGACTCCAAAGCCTTCCTAGAGAGAGTTAAGTACGAGCAGATCGTGCCCTATACGTCCGCGACCATCACCGAGCTATACGAGCACGAAGGCCTCACGACCCAGAGCCTTCTTGACGAGATTGAGAGAGGAACGATCGCCGTCACCTTCAAAGACCACGGCACTCCGAGCGAATGGCAGATGGCGGGCTTAACCCTCCTCGGAAAAGGGGACGTCGAGAATCTGAAGAACTTCGGAAGATATCCCGTAGTGCTCGCGCATGCCTGCTCAACGTCGTATTTCGACGGCAAGGAGGATTGCCTCGGCGAGACATTTCTCAAGGCCGAGGGAAGAGGATCGGTCTTCTACATCGGATCCTCAAGGCTGGCATGGGACAGAGACCCCGGCGCACAGAGCATAACAACCAGTTTCTGGGAGGAAATCTGCAAGAAAAGGGTTGTGAACCCGGTGGACGCTCTGACGAATGCCAAGATCCAGCTCGCAAGTCGCTACGATCCAACCAGCAGCTTGTTTGCCCGGAAGACCATATACGCTTTCGTGTCGTTCGGAGCACTGATCGAGCTTCCGATCTTCGATTCGGAGGACGTTCAGCACCCCAGGCTGCTCGATCTGCGCCAGTCACCACAGTACCCGGGCGATACAGATGAGGTCTTGGTATCCGCCCGCGTGTTGGACAGGGCCGGAATCCGATCGGTGAATCTCAGCTACAGGCTCGGGGACGGTCCGTGGGTGAACGGCCCGATGTCTCGCTCGGTTGCGGTCGTTGCAACGTCTGCGAATTCAGCGTTAAGTGTCGATGACCTAGAGTATCTGGGCGTAACCCACGATCTCTACACCGAGGCCAACATATCCTTTCTCTTTCCCAGGCTGGCCGACTACGCCGGCGTCATCATCGCCGACTACGCAGCGAGCTCGCCTGTTCATGACCCTCAGAGCGTAATCATCAGGAGCAGCATGGCCTCCAACCAGGACGGGTTGCTTGAATACATCGAGAAGGGAGGCGGCCTGTGGGTATCGGCCCAGGATGACTTCTCCTGGCTCCCCGGTCCGCTCTCCGTATCCAACCTTGGGCAGACAGTTGGCAGACGCATAGATGCATACTCCGTCTCAAGCCCGATCGTCGCGCGGCCGAACACCCTTTCGTGCTACGCGACATCCTCGGTCACTCCCTGGAATGAGTATCTGTACCTGAAGTGTTTCGCTGACTGGGACCACGAGCAGATCGGAGCGGTCCATGGAATGTATGAGAGCGTGGCGGCGGATACGTCGGCGGGGACCTCGGCCACGGTGTGGATTGCTGGATCATACGGCGAAGGCAAGGTTGTGCTGACAACCACGAGGCTTAGCTTCTACTCGGGTCATTCAAGCACGCAGGCGAGCGCTTTCTACAGATGTCGGATGGCGCTTGAGAACCTAGTTGAGTGGATATCGGGCGGGAGGGCAAGGGTCGGAGCACACGCATACAGAATACCCTCCACGAGCAATGAGACGGTTGTAAGCTACTCCGTGAAGGCAACCGATCTATCCGGCCTCACCACCGTTTCGCCAATCCAGTTCTATACCGTCGGCTTGGGACCAACCGATCCGTTGGTGACGATCGGCCAAGCACCGCTCCCGGCTGACCTGAATGCTGACGGCACTGTCGACGTCTTCGATCTGGTCGTCGTGGGGCGTGCCATGGGATCGCATCAGGGGTCCGAGCACTATTCCACGTATGCAGATCTGAATGCGGATGGCGTGATCGACCTGTACGACCTCGTGCTGGTGGCAAGGGATTTCGGAGAGAAAGCCAGCGCCGCAAAGGGAACGAAGTTCTACGTCGACCTATCCGTCTGGAACGTCACGAACCTCTACAGTTGCAGCTTCAATGTGACCTATGACCCTGGGATGTTGGACATCGTTGACGTCGCGGGAGGCTCTTTCCTTGGAAGCGACGGAGACCCGACCTTATGGGTCCCACCGACGATCAATCGTACGCTCGGGACCGTCATCGGTGCAGGACTGACCAGGACCGTGAGCGTTGAGGGCGTCGACGGGTCGGGCCGCATTGCGCTGCTGCAGTTTCTGGCTAGGGATGGTGGAACAACCCAGCTGGGTCTCCAGATCAGCCTATCCGATCCCGAAGGACAGCAAATCCCATCAAGACTCGTCTCCCTGGAGATATCCATCGCCGTCTAGCCACAATGCCCAATATCGAAGAGGCTGCGGAACGGAAAGCGTGCAAGGTGCCCTCCGACGCACTGCAGTCCCGGCTCTGGTGGGACGAGGCAGGGCCGGATGGTGACGCGAATGAATCCCGGGAATCTATCGCTTCTGAGGATCGGCGAACCGAATCACACACGGGCATGAACCCGAGGCCGAGGATCGCCAAGAACGGGTCTCGATCTGCGGCTCGTCCCGGAGGCTTGTTCACCGAGCCCGAAGCCGCCCGACCTGTGCCGCCTTCCCCGCCGCTGGCGTGCCCCACCCTCGGTTCTGTCAGCAACCAGAACCAGACGGCGAACTCGCCTGCATTCTTCACTGGATCCAGACCCCTCCCGGCCCATTGATGCAGGTGACGAAGTCGCAGACGGCGTACTGGGGATCAAAGCCAGAGAGAGGTGGAGGCGAGCCGAGGCACCTGTTGTGGCAGGCCGGCTGTGAATGCCGACCGCCACGCGGGCCTCGGGAGACAACCATCAGCGGTCGCTCAGATGCGCCGGGCCTTGCCACGGCCCAGCAGCCTGGATCCCCTCGGTGACCGGGCCACCAGCACGAGCAGGATGAGTGCCACGGCCACCGTTGCCCCCAACGCTGCCTGCAGCACCTGCTTGGCCCGCACAAGCGACTGATTCCTAGCCTCCAGCAGATCATTGACCGACGCGGCTGCTTTCTTCTCACCTTCAAGCCTGTCGACCTCCGACTGTCTCTGCACGGCCTCCTCCGTCATCCGGGCCAGCTCGGAATCCCTGTTCAGCACCTGGGTCTGGAGGTCGCCCATCTGTGCTTCAAGCCGAACCCTCTCCTCCCATGCCAGCCGTTTCTCGGCGATCAGGGACTGTTCGCTTACGCTGAGGTTGGCGATCTGGTCGCTGAGCTCGTTGAGCCGTTGCTCAAGATAGGATGTCTGTCCCTGGAGGGCGGCCACCTGTGTCTGGAGCGAGGTCTTCTCTTGCTCGGTTATCTCCAGTCTGCTCTTTGTCAGGTTCCATTCCAGCCGGGCCTGGGACAGCTGTCCTCTCACCATCTCCATCTCCTGTGATAGCGCCTGGTTTCGATTCTGTGCCGTCTGGAGCCGCTGTTCAAGGTCTTCGATCGCGACGCCCAGGTGTGCGGTCGCGTTCTCAAGATCGTCGATCTCGACTTGCAGCATGGTTCTCTCGTTTTCCAGAGCTGTTACCTGGCTCTGAAGGCTGGCTCTCTGCGCCTGCAGGGTGCTCACCAAGCTCTGCAGCGTTGACAACTGGCCTTGCAGTCGGTCTCTCTCTTGTTGCAGGGCCTGACTCTCCATCTGAGCCATTTCCAGCTCGGCTGTTACGTTCCTCAGGTCGTCCTGAAGTCCCAATACGATATCGTTGAGACGTGCGATCTCGTCCTGCCACCAGAAGGGTATGAGGGTGAATTCCTGCTGTGCAGGTGTGAGGTCTTCCAGTCCCTCATCGTCCACCGCTTTGACTTGGAAGGTGTGGTTCCCGTATGACAGATTTGTGAAGGTCTGCCTAGTCTGGGTCGTATGGCTCCATGGCAGGTCGTCGAGTCTGTACAGGTAAGAGACGACCCAGCCATCCGGATCGGTGCCCATCCATTCAAAGCTAACAGTATCTCCCTCCACCGTGCCGCTGGGTCCGGACACAATCAGGGTGTCTGGGTTGGCGGTGTAGTGAACATCAAAGGACCTGGAGGCCGGCGAGGGGTCTGACAGCCCATCGTTATCCACCGCAGCCACATAGAAAGTGTGGCTGCCCTTTGCCAAGCCCGTGAAGGTGTGGGATGTCTGGCTGGTGGTGACCCATCCCTGGCCGTCCATCATGTACCGGTAGTGCGTTACGTACCCGTCCTGATCCGATCCGGACCAGGTGAAGGTCGCGGTGGTTGTGTGTATCGTACCACTGGGGCCACTCGTTATCCAAGTCTCGGGCGGAGACGGAGGGGGAACGATGCTCACCGATCCGTTTTGGCGGTGGAAGGATATCGGCTGGGCGTTGGAATCGGAGAGGATGACGTCGTTGAGTCCAAGCAATGAGCTCCCGGTGCTCTTGGCATAGAAAGAGATCGAGGCGATCGTCCCCGAACCGGTGACCCCGGGGATCGGCCCTAGTCTGGTTACGGCGGCTCCGGTGATCGTGCCTGCGTTGTTGTCTATCACGGGTGGTATCCAGAATGTGCTTGCGCCGCCCTGCTTCAGGAAATCCCCTTCGGTTACATGGTCCGCCCGCAGAACGCTGGGGTCAAAAGTCAGGCTGAACTGGGCTCCGTAGAGATCGACCACGAGTTCGACATCGATTCTGGCCGAAAAGCTTCCGCCAAGCGGCACAGAGCTTGGAACAGTGACCCTGACGGTCGCGCCAGCTGCGGTTCCGGTGCTCAGTATCAAGACGACAGCCAAGGCAAGGTTGCACACGATCCCCGCCAGCGTCGATGGAATCTCCCTACGCCACGTCAACGAAGTGCCTCCTCACACCTTCAGATTCAACCATTCCATGAATGCCTGACTTCCAGCAGTGCCCCCATTCGCTTACCTCTGTTCAACGCACGCCACCCGCCGTGTGCCATTCCCGTATGATTACGTCGCACGGAGTGAACAGCTTCCAAAAAACGGAGTTGTCACCTTCACCAACCCGCAACAGCGAATCGGAACTTGACATGTGGAAAGCGCAGGCCAGCTCGGTAGAAATATGCGTCATTGCCTTAGAACTGCATGCAGACGTTGCGGCAGAAGACCACCCGCCGAGCC
>CAYVLA010000126.1:3332-9325 GCA_964452145.1 Hadarchaeota archaeon (SeqCode) | reverse complement strand
TGGGGCCCTGAGGCGTGGCGTAGCCCAAGGGGTTTATGTGAAGCACGTTGAAACCCGCCTCCACCAGCTCCGGATGTGCGCTCATCTCCGCTCCGTACCCGGGCAGATGGAACAGCACAGGCGCGGGACATGCGCTGGCGGGCTGCCAGTAGCCGTAGAATGTCGCCCGCCCAGGTGCCTCGAAGGCGATGTAGTGATTGCCCTCGGTGTGGCGCACTCCCAGCTGGAACGAGTAGGATGGGGCATCGAGAGGTCTGACCGTCAACGGTTCGCCCCGGGATCTCGCCCGTATGCGCTCGCACCAATCATCTATCTGGCTGGGGGTCGGGTAGTTCGGGTGCATCATCGAGCTCATCGCCAATCCTTTTGCTTCGCTGGCTAGATTCTGGTGGTGCGAAGATATCTGTTTTCGGTGATAGCGCGATCGGTAATCTGATGCGCATCGCTAATCAGGGACCCGACGCATATGTCAGAGTTGCCATTTGGGAAGCTGGGGCATCACAGGTATTGTCTCGCGGCTCTTTGAGTCCTCGAGTTGTTGCTCGCCCGTCATTGCTGGGGCCTGTATCCTGTCACCTGGATGCTTGCGATCGAGCCAACCAGATCCGCCCATCTCCGGGTAGCTGCGCCGGACTCCGCCAGGGTCCTCCCTTCAGGGCCGATTTGGATGTTCTCGACGGAGAGCTCTTTCTCTTGGATCAGCCGAATATGCTCGAAGCCCGCCCGGGCCATGCACTCCAGGTAGCGTTCTTTCATGACGGCTCCCGAGACACATCCAACATAGGCCCGTTCATCCTGCCGAATTTCCTCCGGCAATTCTCTCAACAGCACGATGTCCGAGATCATGATTCTTCCCCCGGGCTTAAGGACCCTGAACGCCTCCTGGAACACCCTGTCCTTGTTCCGGGACAGGTTGATGACGCAGTTGGAGATGACAAGGTGAGCCGTCCCGTCGGCGATTGGAAGGTTCTCGATTTCCCCGAGTCTGAACTCCACGTTGTCCCAATTGCCTCTCTTGGCGTTTCGGCGCGCCAGGTCAATCATCTCGGGCGTCATATCAACGCCGATGACGCTTCCGCTTGCTCCGACCTTGTTGGCTGCGAGGAAGCAGTCCACCCCCGCTCCGCATCCGAGATCCACCACGGTCTCGCCCTCCTTGATCGAGGCCATGGCGGCGGGGTTTCCGCATCCGAGGCCGAGGTCGGCTCCGCCGGGAATGGATCTCAGCTCCTCCTGGGAGTAGCTCGATGTGTCGCATCCGATCTCGCAGCAGCTATCCCTTCGGCAGCAAGTAGCGTTGTTCTCGGCCATCCTGGCCACCCTAGCGTATCCCTCTCTCACGATTCTCTTCGCCCTATGTTCTTCCATGCTCCACCACCCAGATTGGCGTGTTGATCCCTGCTTCAACCTGCGGTCTGCCTGCGCAGGGATTCCTTGGCCTGCCCCTTCAGTTCCCGGATCTTCTCCACGGTTGGCATGACCTCTCGGAAGAGGTCGGTCCGCGCGCCTACGCCCTCTTTGACGAAGAAGGCCGTGGCCTCGGAGCGGCTTCTGAAGATCTCGATCTCGACCAGTGCATCGATCTTCTTCAGGTCCTCATCGTCGATCCTGGTCATGACGACGTTGGATCTGTCTCCCATTCTCTGCGTCAGCATCAGGAGTTGGTCCCTCAACTCCGGGGTCGCATCATCCTGGCCGGGCAGGCAGGCCATCAGGCAGAGGGCATCTTCCGCGGCCTTTTCCTTCCTCTTCTTTTTCTGTTGTGCCCTTGGTCTTTCTGGTTGTTGCAAGGATCTCGCCAGCTCGCGCTTGTGTATCGTGTAATACGTAATGGACACGCTCTTATCAATGTTACCCAGAACCAACCGGCCACAACGGCCACCGGCAAGGACGATCGAGCCGGCCTGCGTGAGACATGATGGGATCTGACTGGTGCCGAATCCCGGGGGAAGGCCTCTAGGGGCGCAGAGACTCGGCATCGCGGAAGAATTCTTGCAGGCGGGATCTCATGGCTCGACAGACATCGGGGTACTCGCGGGACACGTCGTGGAGTTCGTCAGGGTCTCCCTGCTTTCGGTAGAGCTCGTCGGGCCAAGCTCCCCCGCTTGACACGAAGCGCCAGTTCCCATCGACAACGTAATGGTAGTTCTTCCTCCTGAAACCGGCGATCACGTACTCCCGAGCGCCACTTCCTTTTTCCTCAACCAGATCCCAGAAGCTGCGCCCATGAGCCGTGGGAGGAGGGTCCAGTCCCAGGATGCGGCAACAGGTCGGCATGAAGTCCGGGCTCCAGACGGATTCGTCTACCCGGAGCCCCTTGGGGCCATCGGGATGGTGGATGATCAGGGGCACATTTGCGATGAACTGGCTCAAGGTGTTCCTCATCGCAGGCTCCTTGGTGACGCATCCCCGTTCGCCAAGCATGGTTCCGTGATCCGACGTGAAGACCACTGCGGTGTCGCTACTCAGTCCAAGGCGCCGGATCTTCTCGACAAGCTCGCCCACCCAGTGATCAACCAGGGAAACCTCTCCGGCATAGAGGGCCTTCACATCCTCCAGCTCCTCCGGCTCGAAATCCTCCGCCATGATGCTGTGGAACCAAGGCGCTATGATTCTGGGTCCTCGGTAGCTCGGGTTGCGGTAGACGCGGTAGTAATCCTCGGGCGGGTCCCAGGGTTCATGTGGATCGAATAGCTCGATCCAGAGCAGGAACTTCTCGGCATCCTGGTTGTCCTCAAGCCACCTGGTCGCCTCGCCGATGGTCCTGGCTGGGAAGTAGTTCGATTCATCATCCCCGCGGTCGGCTACGTTGCGCAGGTACTGTCTCAGTGGGGCCGTGAAGTCCTCCCGTCCGCCGTGTTTGCGCCCGGCCGGTATCTGCTTGGTTCGTGCGGGCAGGTATCTCCATGGATCCTCGCCCCTGTTTGCGCTGACGTAGCGATCGCTTTCCTGGCCCCGGATCCATCGCCACTCGTCGAATCCGCGATGGAAGTTGTAGTCTGGTTTGAACATGTGGTAGTTATCCGACATCAAGGCCGTTCGATATCCGTTTGCGTGGAGGTACTCCGCAAGGGTGACGTCTTGCGGGCTCAGAGGCTCCCAGGCGCGAAACGGAAGGGTGAACTTCCCCGTCATGTGCACGATTCGCTCAGGACCCGTGGGAAGCCCTTCTGCATAGGCCTCACAGAAGAGGATCCCGTTTGAGGCCAGCTCATCGAGGCAAGGCGTCTTCACCGGCTTCTTGCCCATGCAGCCGAGGTGGTCATCACGGAACGTGTCGGAGCAGATCCAGACAAGATTCAAGGTTCGATCTCCCTGGCAGACTTGTCGAACTGGCAGGTTCATAACTCTGCCCGTGGTTGCGGGGTCTGACGCATCGACGCGGCTGCCTACGAGAGGAAGGAAGCGGACTTGCCGACCAACCCATCCTCAGGGAAGCCGCCGGGCCTTTGGGGACCCGGCAGCCGGTTGCCCTTAGTTGGCCTCGTGAGGCCCGGCACCGCATGCGATTGGGTCCGCGAGAAGGGCGAATTGGAACCCGACGTCCTTGGCCGAGTAAGACCAGTACCATGCCATCCTGTTATCGGCCCGCGCATCTGCATGTTCTGAGCCCGGAGTGGATCACCGCGTGGCTACCGTGGCAAGATTCCATCTGACACAGCCGGGGCTGGGACAGGATTCTGGGAATCCTCACCTCCAGGCCGTCTGGCTGCCGAATCTCGTGCTGGGATGGCGATCTGCCGACCAGTTGCGGTAACTACAGCTTCTTGTGACAGAGCCACCAGTCGAAGCACTCGAACTCGCCGGCCTTGGCCCTCTCTAGGCGCTCCTTAGCGGTCTTGGTGTCCTTGGCGGAGGGCACTATGACATGATCGCCCACGATCTCGTTCTTGGGCCAGTTGGCGGGCATCGCCACGCCGTTTCTGTCCGAGACCTGCATGGCCTCGACTATGCGTAGCCCCGTTCTGCCGCCTTGATGCCCTGCACCTTACATGTTCCCTGTCTGACGCGACCAAAGGCGGTCCTCCTCGCCTGGGTGCGGAGGATCGGGGGCATCGGCAGAGGGGATTCAGGATCTCCTCCTGGTACCTGGAGAATATCCCGGCCTCGCGAACGTGTCCGTTCCAGCGCTTAAGCGAGATCCCCAGGACCCTTTTCCTCCAGAAGAACTGCAGATCGCTGGCGTATCCGACGGCTAGGTGGGGCGTCTGGCTTATCCTGAGGGCCTGGATCATCGGGAAGATCTGGGTCCCGAAGGTGGACTGAACCACCAGGATGTCCTGGTCGGCTCCCATCAGGGCAAGGGCGGAGCGGGCAGGCGGCCTGCGGATAACCCGGACCGCGTCCGACAGAGATGAGTGTCCCACATCCGGTGTCCGCTTGGGCCGCGGAAGCGGCCTGCCGGCCGCGTTTACGGCAACGTCGTGCCCCTTCGCGACTAGGGCGTTGCAGAGGCCGGGCAGCGGGCAAACGGCTCATCGCTTTTGGCCAGAGCCAGAGGAGAAAGGTCGATCGGTGCCTAGTGTGCTGTTACGGAAATGTATGGGTTTAATGGTGTGGACGCCTTCAGAAGAGAAAGGGATACGACTCGAAGAGAAGGGCGTTCTTCCCAAGGTGGGATAAACCGGCATCTGTTCTGTTAGTAATAGGACACTAGGACGGATTCCATCGCGCGAAGCGTTGGACCTCCGAATCTTGCCTTGCGCGCTCCCCGGCAGCCAATCTCGCTACTGATTGGGTCTCCTTGTCACGCCGACGGCCCTGTAGAGCCTCCTCCGGATCATCAGGGCCCACACGACCTGCAGGCAGATCATGAGCGTGGCGGAGACGCTGATCCATTCGACGACGTGAACCCAGAGAAGCGCCCGCCTCTTCAGTTCCATGGCCAACTCCGAGAACCTGCCGTGCTCGTCCATGGCTTCCGAGATCGCGTTCCGGGCCGCCGCGTAGTCGGACAGGATGTACTGCTTCCGGCCCTCGCCGGCCAGCGTGTCAAGATCGGAAAGCACCCTTTCAAGCATCGCCGTGTTGGCCCCGAACCTGTCGACGAAGGCCAGAAGCGCGATCGCGGTCTGCTTCCTCTGCGCGAGCTGGATCAGATCGATCCTGATGCCGTGGACCAGGGCAAGGTCGGAGGGGGGATCAATCTTGGCGACGAAGAACAGCTTGTTGTAGATCAGGTCTGGCAGGTACTCGTAGCCGATCACGGTCTCGGAGGGTATGTTGTCCCAGCCGTGGGATATCTGCAGGACCCGTCCGTCCCCGTGGCTCCTTGATACAACGGCCTCGGTGCCCCTTCCCATCCATCTTGCTTGGATGGCTGCCCCCTCCCTGGCCACCAGATCCCCGTGGCTCGCCCCGTTCATCGCCCAGCTCGAAACGCCGGGGAGTCCGAAGATGGGCTCCGTTCTGACGATGTCGTAGAACCTCCGGCCGACGGCCGTCGAGGAGCCCCAGACCACGTCTGCGGCAAAGACGTCGTAGAAACTTGAGGCCATCCACCCGTCGATCTCGTTCAGGTTGCCCGACCAGTAGACGAATTCGACCAAAACGATGCCGAGGCCCTCGTCGGCTATCGCCTTCTGGAACCTCTCAAGGGTTCTATCGGGAAGGATCCTGAGGGTGAAATCCTCGAAAATGATCGCGTCGTAGGACCCGATCACCGCCTCGTAGGTCCTCGGCAGGTAGAGGCGCGCGAACCTGCGGGCATCGGCTTCGGAGAACCATTCTATGTCGCAGGGAACGCGCTGGAGCGTGAACTTGGGCTCGGCCTCTATCCAGTTGGGAAAGGGGAACTGGGCAGGCTTGACCTCGCCGAGGAATATCACCCTGATCCTGCCGGTCTCGGGATCGGTCCTGGCACTGGCGGTTGCGGCCATTGCGAGACCTAGCAGGGCCAGCGCCGCCAGCGCTGCCAGCCCCGCCCTGCAGGCGGGGGCGGGTCCGGGCCGTCTCCGCGCAGGGTTCGAGCCGCGCGAGGGCATGCCGGGCCC
>CAYVLA010000126.1:0-3322 GCA_964452145.1 Hadarchaeota archaeon (SeqCode) | reverse complement strand
AGCTTCATCGGCCCATCAAATCGCCGACTCCCAGATCGGCCGGCGATTTGATGGGCCGATGAAGCTGGCTCTCCGTCCGTTCGCGAAGCCAATCAACCGCTTCCTTGAACCTCGCAGAGCCCGGATTGCCTGCAGGGCACGAAGTACAATGTTGGGCCATTCAGAAAAGCTTGTTGGTGCAAGCGGCCACGTCACCACCGACAATGGCGAAATCTGGGGAGATCCGATTCTCGTCCTGAACGGCCCTGGGGTCGATAGGGTGGAACGAGGCGGGATGGGATACCTGGCCGCATGCTGGCCGGGTCGTTACTTCGGATACATCACCGACGAGAAGGCCAACTCGGCACCTGAGATCTGGTAGATTCCCAGATCTGCGTCGACAGTGCAGAGGGTCGGGAGTCGCACTTTTCTGGCCTTGTTTTTGGGTTTGGTGGTTGCTGCGGTGTTGTTACACCGAGGTTTTTGTGTCCGGGCTTCATTCGCTTGGACCCGCCGGAGTGCTGTGCTTTCCCGGGTTGCCGGTGTCGGGCTCCGTATCCGGGCTCATGCTGGCCCTGAGCTTCAACGGCGCTGTGAGTTCCTTGCCGATCAGCTCCGCGGCTGCCATCGGGGTCATCCCGCTCGACTCGGCCAGGGCTTTCTTCATGGTCCCGATCTTCGCCTCCGACAGCCCGAGCCCCTTTGCGAGCAGGAACAATGTGTCCAGCTTCATGGCGTCCTCGTCCACCTCCGGCCTCTTCAGGAAGGAGAGGCTTGGCATGGCTCTGAGATACCACTCGGCAAGCTTCTCCTCGGTGCAGAGCTCGTACTCCTGGGCCATGTAGCGAGAGTGGCCGCAGAACCTGTCGGCGATGGGTCCCAGCACGCCGCTGGAGATGAGCTGGGTCTTGAACCACTTCCTCGACACATGTGGATGAAGGTCACGCCTCCCGGCCCGTCCCTCGCCCTGCTTGGTCGCCCCGGCCACCACGAAGGCGTTATTCAGCATGACGGAGAGGTTCCGCTTCGTCATGGCCTTCCCTTTGTCGGTCACAATGACCGTCCAGCTAGTACCGGTCTGCTCGCCCTGCAGCTTCATGGGTTTGAAACAGGGAGACGAGATCGTCTGCGTGCAGGAAGGCGACAGGATCCTTATCGAGAGAGCCCGGAAGGAGGTGGAGTCCAGATAGGCAAGACCGGGTCTTCTCGCCTTTCGATAGGCATGCTCCTGCAGGGGTGATAACTCTTCCGACCGGGCCTCTTCACCTCAACGAAAAGGGGCCTGCCAGGCATGCACTGGACAAGCAGGTCACTTCCGACCCCCATCCCGAAGGTTACCCTGACAACAAGGAAGAAGGACGGCAGCGAGACCACCATCATCAGCAAGGGCAGGTTCCAGAAGGCGGCCTAGATGTCTTGATGAGTTTCGGACGCAGTTCTGCAGAACCGCTCAAGCGAGTTCGGCCAGGCCAGCTCACCTGCTCTGTTGCCAAAGACTTTTCTTCCGTTGTTCAATACTGCCACAGGTTTGATTGCATGCCGACAGCCAGCCCACGATCGACACCTCATCTCATCAGGACCGCAAGGCCCGAGGATGTCCCGGCCTTGAGGAGGATCATCGTCCAAGCCTTTGGGCATCACACCATTCACTATCTGGTTGAGGCCAGATACGGGGTAGTGGGTGGGAAGGCCTGGGACCGGAGAAAGGCAGACGAGATAGAATCCTTCTACCGTTCCCATCCTCAGGAGACTCTGGTTACCGAGGAGAAGGGGAAGGTGCTCGGCTTCATCACTTACTCGCTGGACCGTGGAAACAGGGTGGGCACGATACTGAATAACGCTGTCGATCCCGCGTCCCAGAAGAAGGGGATAGGTACCGCCCAGATCAAGCAGGTCCTGGAGATCTTCCGCCGGGAAGGGATGAGGCTCGCGACCGTCGTCACGGGCCTCGGCCCGGGCTACTCCCCTGCAAGGAGGATGTATGAGAAGTGTGGCTTCGAGCCCATAATGGACAGCGTCACCTACTACGCCCGGCTAGGGTAACGCCCATACGCCTAGTTGCGTATGTCATATTCTATTCTATAACCAAATCTGCTGGAAAGCCCGGGGAGCTGCTCGGCAATAGATTCCTTTGATGTTGCCAGGTAGACCTTGCCAGGTAAACCTTGTGCGCACTCCTCTCCGTGCCCGCTGCCTGTCAGCTCGTACCTGTTCTCTCTGGATATGGGCACGACGAGGTACTTCCCACTAGGCCTAGCCTATCCGCCCGAAGCAGATTCCTAGGGCGTTCAGCAGGTGTTCGGTGTTCGGTAAGTGTTCGGTGCTCGCTCGGTGTTCGGTTGCTAGTCCCAGGCTAGTTCCACGGTGCCCTAGGCTAGTCGAGGCACTCCTAGGCGCTGGTCCCGGGTCACCGGCCACTGGCCACCGGTCACTGGATAGATTTACTAGGAGTGCGGCGGCAGTATCTCACAGCACTGACTGCCCCCGTCTAGTACGCGGTCAGGGTGTTTGGGTGGTAGACTTGGCGACGGGATCTGGGCGATCTGGGAAACGAACACTCACCAATGCGGACAGGACGCTGATAGTGAAGCGTTGGCTGGCAGGTGACTCCTTGCGCCAGATCCAGAATGTCTTCCGGAAGAGGGGCCCCCCTCCCTCCACCTCAACGGAAAGCGAGGTCATTGCGGAGGCGAAGCGGAGGGATTCCGACCTTGAGAACATGCGACAGCTTTTCGTGACCCTCAAGAAGATTGGGGGCGATGTCTACAGCGCTCTCCGTGGATGCGTCGTACTCGATCAGCTTCACGAGTCCGGCTTCACCATCTCGGACTCGGAGGAGGTCCTTGGCCTGCGCTCGGGTCGGCCAGTAGGGGTGGTCGACACGGCCACCGAGCTGCTCAAGCTGGAGAAGGTGACCAAGAAGACGGTCCGGGTCTGGAGCCCCTTGGATCTGACGATGTGGACTAGATCGATATCCTGCCGAACGGGACGCTTGTCGAGGTATATCATCAAGTTGCTGGTGATGTCACCATAGTACTCCCAAGGAATGTAGTCCACGCCGCCGTATGCCAGACTCAGCGCTGGAAAGGAGAGTCCCCCCGTGCACGCGAACACCCTTGTACCCTCGGGCAGATCCCAGGTGACGAACAGGGGGTGTTCCTGCCCCGAGTAAGGAGGAATGTTGTGATCGGCGATCGCAAGTAGGCTGGCCGCTGGTTTGAGGGTCACCAGGTTGTGATGCCAGCTGGACATGAAGGGCCACTTTCGGTCCCAAGGTATGCTTGACACGAACTCATGACTTGGTCCAAGGATCACCAGCCGACCCGACATAACCCAGGTCTTC
>CAYVLA010000125.1:8023-9409 GCA_964452145.1 Hadarchaeota archaeon (SeqCode) | reverse complement strand
ACAGGAAACTTGAGGAGATCGCCTCGAAACCGAAGGGAGAGAGCTGGGCGGACGGTGGATCGCCGAGGGCGTCTGATTCGATTGCGCCGGCCACTCGAGAGCCATGAAGCCCTGGCTCCAGCATCAGACCCCCCTGCTTGGCTGGCGCCCCACAGACGCCGCGCGCTCCTGCCCGCCCGCAGATAGCCCACCGCTCGCTCGCCCGGTCAGGCCCGCACTGGGCATGCCCCTCGGTCCGCCGTCATCGCCTGCGCTTCCCCCACCTCTCCACCTCACTCACCGGTACGGTGAGGTACCAAGGAAATGCAAAAAGCTTTATCTTTTGCACTTTCTTACTACAGCACATGACTTGGGCAGACGCCGCCCTCAAGGTGTCTAGAGTCAGGTTTGGGGATGCGAGCTTCACCACCCATGAACTCGTGGAGCTCCTCAGCACAGAAAGGGGATATTCAAGGGGAACAACTGATAGGCTCATCCATGAACTCGTCAAGACCGGCGATCTCATCAGATTGGGAAGAGGGGTCTACCGATTCCGCAGAGAGCATGAAGTTCACCTCAAGGAGAATCTCGGCATCGATGACGGCATCACGATCAAGGCCCCGATTGCCTCGCTCCAGACTGCAAGGGAGGCATTATCCCATCTAGGAATCCCATTTGTGATAACGGGCCCCTCGGTTCTGTACGTCTACGTACACCACCTGCCAAGGAGGCAGATTCATCTCGTGTACGTGACGAAAGGAGCGGGAGATAGCGCAGGCGACGAACTGAAGCGAAAGGGTTTCACCTGTCTGGTTGCTCCCTCGAAAGGCGAGATAGAGCTCACGCTTGACCTGTTCCCCGATAGAGACATCTTCGTGGTTAGGGAAACAATGAACCTCGACGGGGACAAGGATGGTTTCGCAGATCTTGAGAGAGCCCTTGTGGACACGTACTTCGAGACCACCCGGCAGAGGATACCATATCCCCCGGAGGAATTCGGGAGAATGATCTCCAAGATTGCGTCATCGGTTCCGATCGACGTTTCCCATGTCTTGATGCTGGGGGGCAGGCGGGGTGTGAAGAAGGAGCTCCGAACTGTCCTGGAACACCTACTGCCCGGGGTCCAACTGCACGGCCACCACACGGTGAACGAAAGGGTGAGCAGGGTCATCGCAGGCATCTCCTCAGACCAGAGATGATTGCCGTGATTCTCGACGATGCCTTCTTCGATAAGGATTCCCTCATATCCAGGTCACAGAGGTACGGTTTCAGTACCCCGCTGCCGGTTGAGCTGTTCCTATGGGATCTGGAACTGGCTTCCCAATTGCAGCAACATTCAAGCGAGGTTGTGCTGAAAGGAGGTGCGGCAGCCCAACTGTTCCTTCCGCCAGAGAAACAGCGCGGAAG
>CAYVLA010000125.1:0-8013 GCA_964452145.1 Hadarchaeota archaeon (SeqCode) | reverse complement strand
AGCGTCGATATCGACATGAATACAGGTCTCTCTGCAGACCAACTGGGCGACCTGCTCTTCCGAACTAGCCTGGAACTGCCAAGAACCTGGGCAGGGAATCCCACCCTACAGATCAAGATCTTTCCGGATCTCACTCCAGGAACGCCGTGGCTCCCCGCGAAGCCTCCTTAAGTGTTCCAGGAAAAACTCCTCCGGCGGGTGGACGTCCAGCAGATCATTGATCAGGTCATCGTAGGATGCGCCGCCCACCTTGTACCCCTTCAGTCTGTCCAGGGTCTCCCTGCGGATGGGGATCGTGGTGTATCGACGCGTCATGTTCACCCAACCATGACGTCAATGTATATCATGACTCTTATAGTTTTTCGCTGTCGAGCTTTTCGAGTCACGAATCCGGACTTCATCGGCGAGGCATTGCCCTGAGCCCGATGGTGCGAAGAAGCCGCTGCCGGGGAGCATCGTTGGCGAAGAAGGAGTTGGACTGGGCTGGGTACGGAGCAGGAGGCATACCGACAGGGCAGCTCGTTTCAGGAAAAGCCCGCCCTCGCCGGCTCACCGGCCATGGAGATCATCTCGTGCCTTGACCTCCAGGTCTGTCATCGCTGTGGTGTCGATCTCGCCCCGGATGCTGTAAAGGGGGCCATGCATGGTGGTCTTCACCGTCACGGGGCCGGTGTTCAGCCTGATGGAGTCTACGTTCGCGGGGATAGTCATGCCTTGAGGCAGGTTGACGCCGATCCTCGATGACAGTCCTTCGTTCCAGCAGACCAGCATGGTTCCCTTCGGGGTGAGGTGGGCTGAGCAGACCTTCATCGGGTCCCGCAGGTACTTGGGCGTCTCCGGGTCCTCCAGCACCGTCCGCTCCTTTCCGGAGTCCTTGGTCAGGTACGGCATCGGGCACCTGGTGTGGTCTTCCTTTCTCTGGTCTTTCGGGATGGCTGCCACGATCTCGTCCTCCAGCTTGCGGCCAAGGATTCCGGCCGATCGGTAGAGGGGCTCCACCACCCCGGCGTCAAACCATCCGCCGCGGATCAGGAAGCTGTAGACCATCAACGCCTCTTGGTAGAGCCAGTGGCGGTAGAAGAGGTCGCCTAGGTCCTTCAGGGCCCGCCTTCCGTCAATTCCCGCCGGGACCTTGCCCAGGCAGTCCGTCGCTTGGTCTCCTTCCCCGTTCGCGATCCTTGCGGCCGCCAGGGTGCACCGGACCAGGCCCTGGCCTTTGACATCGCCTGGCTCAAGCAGGGGGGAGAGGCTTTGCAGGATCCTGATCGCCTGCAAGGGATCCCCCTTGAGCAGATAGGCTATCGCCCTTCGCGCCCCGACCTGAACAAGGAAGGCTTTCTGCCCCTGGGAGGATAGGGAAAGGAAGGTAGCCGCCTCGTCCAGGTAGCGAGCCGCTAGATCGATGTGACCGGCCTCCTGTGCTTCGATTCCCTTCTCGACCATGCTCGGGCCGAGTTCGTCGAAGACGACCGAGAGCTTCTCCATGGAGTCGCAGTCGGTCGAGCTCAGCTTGACACGCAGCTCCTCGATCAGGGACAGGGGATCGTCGGATGAGGCGATGCTCTTCACCTGGTCCAGAAGGGGGCGGACATCGGATATCGCCTTCTTCTCGCCCCGTGTGAGCGTCCCGCCTGCAAGGTAGCTTGCGGCAAGGCCTCCGGGTTCTGACCTGATCACCGGCTGGGTTCTCTGCGCGGCTATCTGCTGCCTGAGTTCCTGCTGCTGGGCCATGAAGGCCTCGGGGCTCTCGTTTTCCAGGAAGTGACTCAGCAGTCTCTGGGTCATCGTCTTGAGGAACGTGGCGGGATCCTTCTGGTTCAGAATGGCGGTGAACTGGTAGGGGGTCATGACGTCGCCGCCGGCGACGATCCTGGCATACTCCTGCCTGAGCAGGTAATCGCTTGACACGAGCAACGGCCTGTCCTTGGAGAGGGAGAGGCCCGCAGCGATGAGCTTGTAATCGGTCAGGACGCCTCCTTGGGTGAGGTTGCAGGTCGTCTGTCTCGTTATCGCCCTTCCATCGTCGTCGCTGATCTCCAGCGGCTGGCAGCAGGAAAGAAGTGCGCTTTTCATCTCCTTCCTGTGGATCTCCTCAAGGACGCAGGCCAGGATGACCGGGTCAAATGCGGCCTTCCTTGAATGACCAAGCAGCTCCTTGGCCAGGCTGACGGCTTCGCTCAGGCCAAATTTTCGGTCCAGCGCGATGAAGATGTTGGAGTCGAAGAGGGTCGGTATCATGTCAGCGCCTAGAGGGTGATCACGTTTGCCCAGTTGCCCTCGGCGAGGGCCGGCTCGTTGCTGGTCACTATGATCTGGGCCGGCATCGACGCTCCTTTAAGGAACTCCCTGATTTTCTCCACATGCTCGCTGTCCAGGTGTTCGGTGGGCTCGTCCAGGACCATGAAGTCCGAGCTGACCATCGACTGGGCCAGCGCGAACCTTATCGCTAGGAAGGTGAGCATCTTCTCGGACGCGGCCATCGTCGAGGCCTGGATCTCCTGGTCGCCCTTCTCGGCGACCGGCAGGAGCATGTTCTTCTCAAGATCCACGTGCCACCCATCGAAGACACCCAGCTTGAGCACCGACCCGGTCGCCAGCTGCTCGATCTTCTTGATCGGTATGGAGCCCAGCTCGACCACGGTCGCCTCGCAGGCTTCCCTGAGCAGCTTGGACAGCGCCTTTGATCTCCCAACCTCGTTTTCCCGGTTCTCCAGCTCGTGCATTCTCTCCTCTGCTGACTTCAGAGCCGCCTGGTCCGCGACCACCTGGTCCCGCTTGGCCATTGCCTCCTCGAGCTTGGACTGCGCCTCGGCCAGCTGGGCATCGGTTTGACCGATCTTCTCGGCGCCCTTCACCTTCCGCCTGAGCTCCTCGACCTCCTTCCCGAGCCTGGCGATCTCCTTCTCCCGATCGGCTAGTGCTTGCTGCAGGTTCTCCAGTGTCTCGATCCTGCGTCTAAGCCTGTCCTTCTTGTCAAGCGCGTCCTGCACCGCCTGCCTGTCTTTGAGGGCCTGCTGGGCGGCCGCCGCGGCCTGCGCAAGCTCCCTCTCAACGGCCTCCAGGGAGCGCTTCTTCTCGGCGATGATCGAGTCAAGTATCTGGGGGGTGATCTTCTGGTGGCAGGTTGGGCATTCCCCAATCCCCTTAGCCTTGAGGGCTTGGACCGAGCCCAACGCCTCCTGCAGGGGGAGGCTTCGGCCCCTGGCCTCGTCCCTCTTCCGCAACAGTTCCCTCTCCGCGTCCTGCCTGGTCTTCAGTTCGTCCGGGGTCGTGGCGATGGACTGCATCTCCGATCTTATTGCGTCCGCCGTGGCGTAGGGCCCTTTTTCGGTTCCGAGCTTCCCCTCCAACGATTTCCTCTCCGTGTTCAGTTCCTCCAGGCGCTCCTCCACCATGCTCAGCTTCAGATTGCCATCGGCCAGATCTTTGAGCGAGGCCTTCTGTTCTAGGAGGGCCTCCCTTGTGGCGTTGAGCGTGTCCATCTCCTTGTTGAGCCGATCCATATCGCCGATCAGCGGTTTTGCCTTCAGCACGGTTATGTTGGTGGCCGTCTGCGCGAAGGCCCTTTCAAGCTCCCTTGCCCGGGCGTTGACCTCGCTCTGCCACTCCTTGGCTGCCTCGGCTATCTCCTCAAGCCTTTCCAGCCTGATCAGGGATTTGACGAACTCCTTCCTCTTCATGGGCGTGCTGCTGGCTAGGTACTCGGGGATCTCGCCCTCCTTCATGAAGATGGCCTGCGTCAGCTCCGGCGCCCTGGCCTCCAGAAGGTCGGCGACCTTGGAGTCAACCGATGAGCCGCTTGCCACCTCGGAGACCTCCGAGCCTCCCTCCAGCTTGAGAAGGTGTGACTGCTTGCGGGTCGGCCTCCGCCTCGCCCTGTAGGTCTGGGTACCGAGCGTCAGGTCGAGCTCGACGATGGAGTCCCTGGATGATGCCTTGACGAAGTCGGCCGGCTTTGCCTTGGGCGCGAGCACCTCGCCGGTGAGGGCGTAGAACATCGCGTTGACCAGGCTGGTCTTGCCGGAGAAGTTCTTGCCGTACAGCACATTCTTCCCGGGTTTGAACTCCACGGTCTTTTCGTCAAACGGCCCCCAGTCCCTGACCATGAGTCGGGTTAGCATCGTCATCCCCCCATGAGCTTTGTCAGCTCTATGTCGGGCCTTGCCTCCTTGTCCTCGAACATTCGCTTGAAGTAGGCCTCAAGCTTCTCCACATCGTCCATGCTGACGAGCTTCTCCTTGGCCGCCAGTCCCCTGAGCTTCTCCGAGAAGATGCTCAGAGGCGACACCTTCTCCTCCATTGCATTTCCCCCTCCTTCATCGACCGCCTCATGGGCGGGATAGTCCCACAACCTTGCGCGCCAGATGACTGCAGCCATATCTGCATCTACGTCTTGCACTCCGTCTCCAGGAACAGCTCGCCCATCTTCCGCAGGCCGACCTTGACCTTCTTGCCCTCGGGCACGACGCTGACCATGTCCTTCCTCTTGAGGGCCTCTAGATGGTAGACCACGTTGGACCTGGGGACCTTTCTCTTGCCCGCTTTTACCCTCTGCACGAGCTCCTTGAGCGACTCCACGTCTCCTTTCGCCAGGCCCTCCAGGATCCGCCGCTCGGTCTCGCTGATCGGCTCAACCGGTAGGGGTGATAGCTCCAGGGTCTCCTTGACCCCGCTCGCCATCCCTCTCTGGAGGAACTCATCCACCAGGGCCTTCATCGTCTCCGATGATCCCTCGGAGGGCCTGGTCGCCGCCTCCAACAGCGCATCCACCATCCTTCCCTGCCTGTACTCCTGGGGCTTGACGTACAGCAGCCTGATTGGGCCTAGGTGCCTGCACATGGACGCAGCCATGACGATGGCCACCAGCTCAAGGCGCGGCGCGGCAGAGAGGTTGACCAGCACGGTCTTGCCTAAGGCAAGCTCCTGCTTGAGCAGTGATGATAGGTCCCTGAACATGCCCTCGAAGTCGTAGATGTCCAGATCCACCGATCGGATCTTGACGGGCAGCTGTTTGAGTTTGTCGAGGAAGTGGTCCTCCAGGGAGTGTTCGCCCGGGTACTCCTCGTTCTTGGACCTTAGGAGCACTAGCTCGTCCACCGGGTACTCTAGCATGGGCGCGACTATTCTGTCGTACTCGAAGCCGACCGGGACGATGTGCACGCTGGGCTGCTTCATCCTGCGGCGCGGGATGCGCACAATGATCTTAAATATGTTTGCCAAAAGACATAAATAGTTGTTACGATACGATCCGGATTGTCGCAGGGTGTAGGTCAAAACGGATTGCATTGCCGGCGGTGAAATCGTCTGAGGTGCGCAGCGTGGTCAAGGCAAAACATGTCTTCTGGGGTCCCTCTCAGGCTCAGAAACCGGTGCCCTTGTCGGCGCCCGTCGATCCGAACGCGGAGATGCCGAGTTCTGCGCCTCCCCAATCCTTCCGATGTCTGCCGTGCGACTCGTTCAAGAACCGGGGTAGGTTCTCTTCACCTTCGCGTGGGCAATGATGTGAAAGGCCTCGGTGCCTTTCCCTCATCGGCTGTTGCCATGTCCTGCATGCGAGCATATCGTTGCTCTTGTTGCGTCATCCAGGCCGCAACGGCGATGGACGAAGGCAACCTTTATATGTGCACGATTGGCACTCTTGTGCACAACCCATGCTTGTCGTTAAGGATTCGATGATCTTGATTCACCTGGCCTCAACTGGAGTTCTGCAGGAGGCATGCAGGATGTTTGGTAGGGTCATCATATCACCCTCTGTTCACGAGGAGGTTGTAGAAGAGGGGATCGAGAAGGGTCGTCCGGATGCGTATGTGGTTCAGATGCTTGAAAGGGAGAAGTACATTCATGTGGTGTCCGTGGTTGATAGGGAGCTTATGGGCGAGTTGGCGAGGTACGGGCTGAAGGGGGGTGAGCTGGAATCTGTTACCCTTTACTTTGAGGAGAAGGCGGATCTAATCGCCTCCAATGATGACAAGGTGAGGAGGCTACGGTTGATTCTGAACCTTGATTTGATCTCGTCTCCTGAGATCGTGTTCATGATGGTGAATAAGCGGGTGATTTCAAGGGATAAGGCAGTGGACTGTCTATTGGAACTCAAAAAGATCGGGTGGTTTTCCCCAGGTGTCATTGACACGATCGTTGAGGAGGTGAGGAAGGTTGGGTGAGACCGTGAGCATTGGTGTGAGATTGCCCAGGGATGTTATGGACTACGTTGAGGAGGAAGCCAAAAAGGAAAGCATCGATCGGTCGGCCATGATCAGGAGGCTGGTGGAGAGAGGGATGGCGGAGTTGAGGAAGGAGAGGGCGGCGGAGCTCTACGTGGAGGGCAAGACGTCGATTAGCGGCGCGGCGGAGGCGGCGGGCCTCACGATACCGGAAATGGTGGAGTTCCTGGTCAGAAGGGGGTACAGGTCAGGCTATTCGCTGGAGGATTTCAGAAGAGGGGTGGCCCTGCTGGAGGAAAGGCTCAAGCAGAAACAGGTGGAGCCGTGAACCCCATGGTGTGTCATCCTGCCAACGACATGGCCGAACGGGGCCCCCTTGGGGAAGCTTGTGTTTGTGGTACGCATCGGCGATGGTTCAGATACGGAAAGCCGTTCATCTGCGGGGTCGTATCGGAGACTTTGGCCCAAACCCTGATCCGAGAATGGGCCGATCCATGGACACGTGCTGACGAGGCGTCATGTCAGGGCGGGTCGATTCTGAGGCAAGGCGGCCATCGACTCTCGATCAACGTGCGGCCCAGAGTGTTCTCATCGTCTCCCTGGCCGTGCTGAAGGACTCCTGTTTGCGCATGACGGAGGTGGCAGGGCAGGTAGTGCCGGCACGAATGCGGTGATGCTCCCTGGCCAACGCGCGTCCGAAACGTCTCTTCGGACGGCCTAGAAACCATCCACTTGCATCTAGCAGTCTGTCGATTTCCTGTCCAGCCTGCTCCTCCGGCTTCAGAGACCGTTACTCCCACTCCACTGCTCTCATCGGGCTTCGGGCTGCTAGGAAAGGGCTATTCGGGGGCTCGGCTGCGGGATGGGGCAAGTCCGCCCCTCGGACTTGGTAGGACAGTTCCCGGAACGCTTGAATGACACGCAACGAGGTCCCAAAGGCAAAGGCCTATGCGGTAGATTTATGAGGACTAAGCGCCATTTTGTTGCGCGATCAGGAGGGCCGTCCTTCATGGTCCGCTACGGGCTTCTGCCCGTGCCTGGTCGTCCCTCCCCCGAGCAGCCAAGGGTAGGTTCGCAAGTTGTACGTTCTCTATCTGGATGAGTCGGAGGATCGCTTCGCCTGGCATGATCAGACGCACTTTGCCATTGGTGGCGTAGCCATACACGAGGGACAGGTCTACGGGCTTGCCAAGGCGCTTGACGACATACAGCAGACCTATCGCTCAAATCGAGTGACCGAAAGGCTTACTCGCAAAGTAGAAGGTCCTCGAAACCAGCTAGAGTCGGGGGAAGACCAATGAAGAATGGCTTGGCGTTCGATGTTGGCTCGAAGAGACAGCTCTTCATAGATCACCGTTTCATCGAGGCTTCCGAAGGAGTCGTCCTAACGGTGAACGAGGCTCGGAAACATCCCGAGCCGGTTCTTGTAGCTGATCGACCATGGGAGAGCATGTGCTGCTGTGGCTATTTCACGATCCTTGAAGAAGATGGCAGGTATCGCCTCTGGTACGATTCTTTCGCCTCGGACTACAAGTCTGATGCGGACGGCAGGTTGTGTTATGCTGTCTCCGATGATGGGCTTCACTGGGAGAAGCCGGAGCTCGGGCTGATCGAGTTTCAAGGGTCGAAGAGGAATAACATCGTCTTCGAGGACATCGGTGGGGATGGTTATCACGGAGGAACCGTGTTCATCGACCCCTCTGCTCCTCCAGAGGAACGATACAAGATCCTTTATCAGGCAGAAGGTCGAACAAGGGGCGACTTCATGCGGGGTGCCTGCTCTCCGGACGGCATCCACTGGAAGAAGTATCCCGGAATACTCGCTGATCACCTTAGCGACACACAGACAGTG
>CAYVLA010000124.1:0-9942 GCA_964452145.1 Hadarchaeota archaeon (SeqCode) | reverse complement strand
AGTCCGCTCGGACGCGTCGTTATCCTCTTGATATCGAGGTAGTAGTTGCTCTTCCGTCCCGATGTAAGTGTGAACTCACCGAAGGCAAGAGCATCTCTCTTGATGAGCTGGATGAGCTGGGATCTGATCTCCTCCTCGTCGACAACCCTGTGGGTGTCATAGCATGATCGCAGCCCCCTATGGCAGGCGGGTCCCGACTGCTCAACGTCCAGCAGAACCGAGTCGCCGTCGCAGTCGACGCTGAAACCTTTTAGAGACTGGGCGTTCCCGCTCTCCTCTCCCTTTATCCACAGTCGACGCCTGCTAGTGCTCCAGTATGTGGCCTTTCCCGTTGTCAGGGTCTTGAGGGCGGCTTCCCTGTTCATGTAGGCCTGCATCAGTACCTCGCCGGATGACCATTCTCTGGCAACAGCCACCACGAGGTCCATGCCCGACAGTCTGCGCTTGAAGTCTAAGCGTTCCAGGACGCGCTCGGCCCCTTCTTCAGACAGCTTCATCGCCTGTATGGACGCGAACGCGCGATTTAACCCTTGTGTAGATGTGTTGAACGTCTGGTGCGACGAGAAGCCGGGCCACCAGAGCTTCCTTCCCGCAAGCTTCGGCCCTCAGGGGCCCACCTCGCCAGAAGGGATGCTCAGAATGAGCGCAGCAAGGCATGCCGAGTGCAACGCTGTGTCAAGCCGCGCACGTTATCATCCGACGGGCATGGTGCCTGTGACCCAGACGGCAGCTCACCGGAGATTGTTGCACGGGGATATCCTCGAGTAGAGAACGAGGCCGGGGTACGTCTCATCGGCGTCGGAGATGGATGGAGTGGGACAACAGCCCCGGGTCGGACCCACGGCGTCCCGGCCATCGCGTGAAATATCGAGTGGGGTTTGAGGCTTTGAGGCGATCCATTATAAGCAGACCTGACACGTCACAGACATCCGGGCAAGGCGTGACTGCCGAGAGCTATGCCGGATTCCGAAGGCCGTAAAACTCAGCGGTCGGTGACCGACTTGGATCTCGAACGGACTCGCAAGGTTCTCAGGACGAGAAAGGCCAAGATCCTGCTGGCCCTTGCCCTGATATTGGGAGTTGGGCCATTCATCATTCCCATACCCGATCCGAAGGGCCTCGTCCCACCTCGGGATCTGGCCGAACCCCATAGTATGTTTGCGGAGGTCGGCGGCCTGCTTGTCCACTACAGGCTACAAGGCGAGGAAGGATCACCGCTGGTGCTGCTCCACGGCTTCGGTGCGAGCCTATTCTCCTGGAGAGGCGCCATTCCAGTACTTTCGATCAACCATACGGTCATGGCCTTCGACAGACCTGGATTCGGCCTTACTGAGAGGCCGCGGAGGGGTGAGTGGGGAGAGTCCAACCCATACGGTCCTGAGGCGCAGGCAGAGCTAACCTTCGCCATGATGGATCATGCTGGGATCGATAGGGCCGTTCTGGTGGGCCATTCGGCCGGAGGGACGATAGCCCTGCTTTGCGCATTGACACGCCCAGAGCGTGTGGCGGCGCTGATCCTTGTGGCCCCAGCGGTGTACGACAACGGGGGACCGGCCCTGCTGAGGACATTGATGCGAATACCACAGGTCAGAAGGCTATCCCCCCTCCTGTTGCGCTCCATCCGTAGCTGGGGGATCAGGCTTCTGGCCGATTCGTGGCACAACGCTTCCAAGATAACCCCCGAGATCATAGAGGGCTACCAAAAGCCTCTGAAGGCCCAGAACTGGGACCGGGCCCTTTCCGAGCTTATCCTGGCCAGCACCAAGGTCGACCTGGCAGGCCGACTCCACGAGGTGCGAAAACCTGTTCTGGTCGTCACGGGCGACGATGACCGGATAGTGCCAACCGAACAGAGCGTTCGTCTGGCCGAGGACCTGTCAGGAGCGAAGCTTGTGGTCATCCACCAGTGTGGCCATCTACCCCAAGAGGAATGCCCCGAGGCCTTCCTAAGGGCCACGATTGAGTTCCTTGATGCGATATGATGGCTCGGGACATAGCCGACCATGTGGGCTTGGAGTGAAGTCCCCAGGTCCCATGATTCCCAAGCTCGACGTACGCCCACGATAATCAAGCAAACTGACTGGCCGAATATCGGAGATGGATTCGATTTAGATTTCGGAAATATTTATAACAACTTCAGCCCGCCGAGAGGGGGGCCGAGGTAGCTCAGGCATGGGAGAGCGCGGGACTGAAGGCTGACTTGTCCGTCCGATATCCCGGTGTCGCGAGTTCAAGTCTCGCCCTCGGCACCTCTCTATCCCGGATCCTTCCCTGAACCACCTGCTCTCGCTGCTCGGAACCCGCAGAACTCGGGGCTGCGTACGCGGAATCGGCTTTCGCCCGGGTCCCGAGGCGAGCCGCGTGACCGAACCCACGACCTGCCCCCGCCCAGTTCACGGCACGATATCCGGGAGCAGGAATGAACGAGCCATCTGAGCCCATCGACTCCACAGATGAAGCTCCAGCTGTTAGCCGCCGAACGCATGGAGTTTAGAACAACCAATTAATTAGAACCCTGAGGACTGGTCCAGAAAGGCCGTGCGCAAGATGGATGAGATCCGAAGGATAGAAGAGGCGATCAGAAGCCTGGAGGTGCAGGGCGCCAGAAACGTGGCGATAGCGGGCCTGAAATGCATGAAGATATGTGCGCTTGAAGCTGAAGCAAGCACCTCCGACGATCTTCTGGACCAGATGTCAAAGGTCGCTGGAAGCGTCGCGCGAGTGAGGGTAACGGAGCCCATGCTGAGGAACGTCCTCGCCAACGTTCTGTTCGACGCTCGACGCAGCGGGAAAGACGTATCCCAGCTTCGCCGTTTGGTCGCTGCAAAGTGCGATGCCCTCACTGACGAGATGAGCGCCAGCATGGAGAAGATGACCAGATATGGCTCGGCGCTTGTGAAGGATGACTGCACCGTTTTCACCCATTGTCACAGCTCCAGCGTCACGTCCCTGATAGTCCGGGCGTCCAAGACGAAGACGGTAAGGGTCATCTGCACCGAGACGCGTCCTAGGTGGCAGGGCCGCAAAACCGCACGGGAGCTTGCCGAGAATGGGGTGGATGTCACGATGTTCGTGGATTCGGCCGCCCGCATGTACATGGGCGAGGCCGACCTGGTCCTTATCGGGGCCGACGCCGTGGGTGGAGGCATGCTCTACAACAAGATAGGTTCCTACATGGTGGTTCACTTCGCCGGCGAGGCCGGGGTCCCGGCATACTCCGTGTGTGAAACCCAGAAGTTCGATCCGCTTGTGGGCATAGGGTATGTCCAGCCCGTGGAGCAGCGGCCGCCCGCGGAGGTGATCGAGGGGCGGGTGCCTTTCAAGGTCCGGAACCCTGCCTTCGAGACCGTGCCTCTGAGCATGTTCTCCGGACTTGTGACCGAGAAGGGGATACTCGACAGCGAGGAGGCTGAGCGGGTGATGCACGACCATGATCATCTCATCCCGATGCTGAAGAAGCTCGTTGACTGGGACAAGTGGAAGGAGGCATAGGCGTGAAGTTGAAGGCAAGATACCTGGACATTCAGGCGGGCGAGACTCTGGTGGCGATCCTCAACAAGGAGGATGCTGAGGAGCTTGGGCTAATGGCGGTGGACAGGGTCCGGCTCTGCGCGGACGGCAGGGAGATAGTCGCCATTCTTGACGTTGCCACCAAGACCGTCCGCAAGGGCGAGGTGGGCCTCTACCAGGAGCTGAGAAGGTATCTGGGTGATCCCCAATACGTGGACGTGGTTCCCGCGGTCAAGCCCAGCTCGGTGAGGTTCATCACCGACCGCATCAGGGGCAGAATGCTCCAAGCAGGGGAACTGAGGCAGATAATGAAGGACATCGTGGATAGAAGCCTTTCCTCTCTCGAGATCGCGGCATTCATAACCTCTTTGGAGATGCGGTCCCCAAGCATGGACGAGGCCGAGGCCCTGACCAGGGCCATGGTCGACCTGGGCCACACGCTGGACTGGGATACCCACCCGATCTACGACAAGCACAGCATAGGGGGGGTACCGGGAGACAAGACCACGATGCTTCTAGTTCCCACCGTGGCCAGCCTGGGATACACCATACCCAAGACCTCATCCCGGGCGATAACCTCGCCCGCAGGAACCGCCGACAGGGTCGAGGTCCTCTGTCCGGTGGATCTGAGCATGGAGGAGATAAGGGAAGTGGTTGCCAAGACCAACGGCTGCATGGCCTGGGGAGGCGCAGTCGATCTTGCCCCGGCGGACGACCTTTTGATCCAGGTTGAGTACCCCCTCTCCATCGATCCTCTGTACCTGCCGTCGGTCCTAGGCAAGAAGAAGGCCGCCAGCGCAGACTACGTGGTCATCGACTTGCCGACGGGTAAAGGAGCCAAACTCCGCACCGTTGACGAGGCCAACGAGTTCGGCAGGGACTTCATCAGGCTCGGCAAGAGGCTCGGCCTGCAAGTACAGTGCGGCATCACGTTCGGTGAGCAGCCCATCGGCAACAACGTCGGTCCGGCCTTGGAGGCCAAGGAGGCTCTTGAGACGCTGATGGGCATCAGGAAGACCCCGGATCTGGTCGAGAAGGTATCATCACTCGTCGGCATTCTGTTAGGCATGACCGGAGAGAAGCGGGGCAGACAGAAAGCCCTGGAAGCCATCAGATCCGGTAAGGCCGAGGACAAAATGCGACAGATCATAGGTGCCCAAGGAGGCAACCCGGACATCAAACCCGACGACATACCGCTGGGCGACCACACCCTTGAGGTGTCCAGCGACAGCTCTGGCGAGGTCTTCTGGGTCAACAACCACCAGATCGTGAGCATAGCAAGGAGCCTCGGAACGCCCAAACACCGCGAAGCGGGGTTATGCATACCCAAGAAGATGGGAGACAAGGTCAAGAAGGGTGATACGATCCTGAAGCTGTACGCCTCAAAAGCCAGCAGCCTGGCCAGGACCGAGAAGATGCTCCAAGACATGGAGCCCGTCATGATCGCCCGGAAGTTGGCTGATAGGGTCCTGATCAGGCAGGTGATCGAGGTACCTGAGGCGCCATTCATCCTGGAGAGGTAGATTCCGACCCGGGATCCGCCCGGAAGCCCGGAAGAAGAGTTATAAAACGCCCGACGCCTATCGGATCAGGATACCGATGACAAAAATGTGGGAACTCTACGAGGTCAAGGACGGCAAGCTGGCCAGAAAGAGGCAGGAGTGCCCGCGATGCGGCCCGGGGACCTACTTGGCCGAGCACCAGAACAGGGCTTCCTGTGGGAAGTGCGGCTACACCGTGTTCAAGAAGAAGGAATGAAGAACCACCGGCCAAGCCCGGTTACCCAAACCTGAAGTGGGTTGCCTGGCGTTAGGCACGATGCGCGACGCGGAAACGTTTATCTGAACTCCGTCGAACCACCGACCGAATCATGCTACTGGATAGGCCAGGCTCCTCCGGAGGGTCGGTGGGCACGGATGCTATGTCTGGGCATTGAGGGAACGGCTCATTCGCTAGGCATAGGGCTGGCCGAGGACTCGGGCAGAATCCTGGCCAACGCCAAGAGCGAGTACTCACCCAAGCAGGGAGGCATCCATCCCAGGGAGGCGGCCCAGCACCATGGAGAGTGCCTCCCCGATCTCCTCGCCGAGACGCTCAGGGACTCTCGCATCTCGTTCAAGGATCTTGACCTGATCGCGTTCTCCCGAGGACCGGGTCTTGGACCCTGCCTAAGAACTGTGGCCACCGCAGCCAGGGCGCTGTCGTTGCATCTTGGATTGGCCCTTGTGGGGGTGAACCACTGCATAGCCCACGTAGAGATCGGCAAGATCACGACCGGATGCAGGGATCCCGTCACCGTCTACGTCTCGGGCGGGAGTTCCCAGATACTCGCCCACGTGGGGGGCAGATACCGCGTCTTCGGTGAGACCCAGGACATCGCCCTGGGCAATGCCCTGGACACATTCGCCAGGGAGGTTGGCATCCTGGGTTTCCCGGGAGCCAGGGAAGTCGAGAAGCTGGCTGCGAACGGGCAGTACCTGGAGCTGCCATACACGGTCAAGGGCACCGATCTGAGCTTCTCGGGGCTGGTCACCCATGCTGTAGAGTTGCAGCGATCGGGGGCGAGCCTGCCCGATCTCTGCTTCTCGATCCAGGAGACGGCCTTCTCCATGCTGACGGAGGTGGCCGAGAGGGCCCTGGCCCACACCGCCAAGGACGAGCTTCTTCTCACAGGGGGCGTTGCGGCTAACAAGAGGCTCAGGGAGATGCTGGGGATCATGTGCAAGGAAAGGGGTTGCACCTTCCAAGTCGTGCCCTTCGAGTACGCCATGGATAACGGGGCCATGATAGCCTGGAACGGCCTTCAGATGTACCACAGCGGGGACGCGGTGGACCCCCTGAAGTCATTCGTCAAGCCGAGATGGAGAACCGATCAGGTGGTGACACGATGGCTCAAGGCTTCACGCTGATTGCCAAGGGTGCGGAGGCCGACCTGTACTGCGCCCCCTTCTCGGAGGTATTCTTCCAGTCATCTCTATTCACCGAGGTGATCATCAAGAAGCGGGTACCCAAGGGCTACCGGGTGCCGGAGCTTGACCTGCGTCTGAGGCGTCAGAGGACCATCTCGGAAGCGAAGATAATCCATGACTCGCGCCTCGCCGGGGCCAACGTGCCTATCGTGTTGGGGGTCTGGCCCGACCAGTGCGTGCTGGTCATGGAAAGGATCCTGGGAACGCGCCTCAAAGAGTACCTCAGCGAGGCAGGACAGGGGCGGACGGAGGCCTGCAGGGAGGCCGGACGCCAGATAGGGATCCTACATGGGGCTGGCATAGTCCACGGGGACCCAACCACATCCAACATGATCCTTGAGGAAGGCCAAGTACACCTCATCGATTTCGGCCTTGCCGAATACAGCGAATCGGTCGAGAAGAGGGCGGTCGACCTGCATTTGCTGAAGACGGCAATGAAGAGTACCCACTTCCGCCGCTTCAGGCCCTACTTCTCGGCCGCCCTGGAGGGGTACATCTCAGAGATGGCAGATGATGCCGGGGCGGTTCTGGAGAGAAGCGCACTGATCGAGAAGCGGGGGCGGTATGTTGAGAGATGATATCTGCGTTCTCTCGGGCGGAACCGGCACCCCCAAACTGCTTCAGGGCTTGACCCAGCTCGTCCAGCCTGGTAATCTGACCATCATCGCCAACACCGCCGACGACGTCATCGTTGGGGGGCTGTATGTCTGCCCGGACGTTGACTCGGTCCTGTACACCCTTGCGGGAATCATCGACGAGAAGAACTGGTACGGGATCCGGGGCGACACCTACTCGGTCTACGATGATAGGCGGCGAAAAGGCATCGTGGATCTTCTCAGGCTTGGGGACAGGGATCGGGATAACGTAGCCTTTCGCACCCTGCTGCGGTCGAAGGGATACACCCTTTCTCAGGCGGTTCAGAAGCAGTGCAGGAGGCTGGGGATCGCCCAGTCAGTCTGGCCTATGGCGGACTCGAAAGTCACAACCAGGATCACCACACCCGGCGGGGTCAAAGAGTTCCAGGAGTTCTGGGTCAGAGACCACGGGAGGGACGAGATCCTGGGGATCGATTTTGACGGAATCAACCGCGCCGTTGTCGCACCACAGGCGCGGGATGCACTCGAAATGGCACGGGCGGTGATCATCGGTCCGTCCAACCCAATAACGTCCATAGGCCCCATCATAAAGACACCCGGGGTCGCCGGTCTCCTTGAGAGGACAAGAGTCGTCGCGGTCTCACCCCTGAGAGGCGGATCGCCTTTCAGCGGACCAGCTGGCAGGATGCTGAGAGCGATGGGCTACGAGGTCTCCCCAGCCACCATCGCACGGCTGTACAGCCCGTTTCTGGACGCTTTGATCATCGATACCCGGGACGCCCGGCTGGCCAACAAGATATCCGCGGATTACGGAATCAGGGTGGAGGTGGCCAACACCGAGATGGGAACTCCTGAAGATAAATTTAAATTGGCCCAACGGGCCTTGGCCGCGACCACGGAGGGGGAAGGAGATGGGTGACGAACCAGACGAGGAGCCAGAACCGACACTGGAAGAGAAGATCGACGTGCTGCTGGCCCGACATGATGAGCTGGCCCGCAAGCTGAAGGAGCCTTCCCTGGATGGAGAGATGAAGAGGCTGATCAAGGTCGTCCTCTACCTGGTCATACTTACCTTGGTCGTCTACGTCGTCAAATCCCTCTTGATCCCCATCATCTCCTACGTCTGAAGCTGTGAGACATCATGGGCGGAAGACACCTGGCCTGGACAGTGCTGTGTCTTCTCGTTTGCCTTCCCCCTAGCGGACATGCCCAGGATCGTTCCGTCATCGAGAGCGTCGAATGCAGGATCACCGTCCTGAGCAACATGTACTCCCAGGAGGAGATCCACCTCAGCTACAGGGGGATCTCCGGCACGGTCCTGGGAGATGAGTTCAGGATCCCTGGCGAGATCGGCGATCTGAAGGTCATGGACTCCCTGGGTCCGGTGGATTTTTCAAAGAGGAAACTGGGCAACCTAACGGTGGTCCGGTTCTACTTCCGAACGGGCCTCAAGTCGGGCAAACGGGATGAGGTCACCATCAGCTACGTGACCTCCAACTTCACATCCAAGACCGGCAATCTTTGGAGGTATTCATCAACTCTCATTGCAGGGTCCTCCGTCGAGAGCTGGGCGGTCATGCTTGCCCTTCCCGGCGATGTGGAGTTGTACATGCCCTCAGGCGATGCCCTGCTCGGCCTTAGGCGGATATACCGCAGTTCGGGTCGCACCGTATGCGAGTGGCGAGCGGCAGATGTGAGCAGCCTCCCGATCGCCATTGGCTACTCGCCGGCACAGGAAGGCCGGAGGCCGCGGATCCTGGTCTATCTGGGTGTGGTAGGCATCATCATGATCTCGGTCCTTGCGGGCTTCCTCGTGCACACAATACTTCCATCCAGGAAGGAGGTGCCGAAGGCGGTCGAGATCGCGATCAAGCTACTGGAGGATCGGGAGAGAAGAATAGTAAGGGAACTTGCTGGGGGCCAGAAGCTCACCCAAGCCGAGCTCGTCAAGCTCACCAAGCTCTCCAAAGCAACGGTCTCCAGAGCTGTGGTGGAACTGGAGAGACGCAAGATCGTCGCCAGGGAACCCAGCGGAAGGGTGATTCGAGTCAAACTTCAGGACTGGATTCTCGAAACGTGAGATGACCCCAGCAAAAGTTAAGTGAATCAACGCCAATTGGATAATGGTGCCGATTCTATCCGATCTCCTGATCTCGAGAGGGATCAAACCGTCACGGCTAGACAAGCAGAAGCGATGCGACATCTGCCGGCGGCACGGCCCGGAGCTATACGAGGGCTATCAGTGCAACGAGCGAGTGTGCGGTGATCTCTGGGGGGAGCTGTCCGATCTGCATTGGAGAAGCCAGCAGACGGGGACTAAGAAGTCGAGGGGAATCCTAGGCAACACTCCTGCCAACCTCCTTGACCGCTTCCTCGGCAAGAAGCCGAGATGAGGCAGCCAACTCCCGGATCGCCCAGAGCATCCCACCAGTTTCCATGCTTGGTCACCGGGCTGAAATCTACCCGAAGCCCATTGACACCCTCATTGCAGCCACCATGGCTGAGCTCGGTAGAGGAGAGCGCCGGCGAGCAACGATCAGATCGTCCACAGCCCCGTCGGGATGGCCGCAGACCCGCAGGGTGTCCGCATCGAAAGACCCGCTTGTGAAGTGGGCCATCAGGTGCGCTCTCGCCATTGTGGTCGGCCGCAGGGCTGACAAAGCGCAGTCTATCGATCCCGACTTTCGGTAGGCCAAGCCACCGCAAGACCCACTTCATAAGACGAGAGCGGCCTAGACGTCGACGAATCTTCCCAGCCTGATGAGGGAGAAGACTCCCAATCAAGCCGCACGGGGTGCTGGATCATTCGGGGCAAGGCTTGAGATCGACCCCATCTATTTCGCAGGGGACGGGGGAAGGCGCAGGGG
>CAYVLA010000123.1:0-9993 GCA_964452145.1 Hadarchaeota archaeon (SeqCode) | reverse complement strand
GCAAGATATCTGAAGGCTTACAAGACCGACGACGATCTGGCGCCCGACGGTGCCAAGGTGACCGCGGCAGCGATATACCAGTTTCTACCAGGTTTCGACCCTGCAGGCTATGCGGACAACCTGCAGTTCTACTCCTCCGCCACGGAGGACCACACCCTGAACGGCTCATCCGCCCTCCGGGGCACCTGGGGTGGGTGGCAATTCCAGAACGCGGCCTATCTGGTCACGGCCGATGCCGACCAGGCAGAAGTGGCCTTCGACGGGCGGGACGACGTATTGTACCGGCCTACGATCATGGTGCAGAACATCGACTGCGCGCTGACCGTTGACGTCCTGAACGGGACCACCAAGCTGGTCGAGGGCGTGGACTATGGCCTCCACAGAGACGCGTCGAACTTTCGGTGCTACGTCACCATCTACAGGATGAGTGGGACTCCCCAGACCATCACGATCAAGAAGGGCGTCGACGTATCGCCGCCCGTGATCGCCGGCCATAGAAGATCTCTCTCAACCGTCTGGGACCACACACACGTCAGCGTCTCGGCGAGGATATGGGATATCTCGGGGGTATCCGAAGTGGCCATCTGGCACAACGGCACAGGGATTCTGAGGCGGTATGCAAATGGAGTAACGAATCGAACCGGCACCTACTCCTTCTGGCTTTCAGAGGGTAACTACTCGATGGGGGATACGATACAGTGGTGTTTCGAGGCCCGGGACGCATCGCCCCAGGCAAACACGGGAACCGGTCCAATCCAGACTTTCAAGGTCCCCGACTACGTCAACCTCGACATCGCCGGGATCTATCTGTGTGACCCCAAGGGCCTGAACCCGGGCCAGGACTTCGGCCACGAAAACTACCAGCAGAAATTCCTGAACATCCTCAGGGGCCAGGGGTACCCGTTCCAGTTCTACGTCCTCGGCAACCTCTCGCTCGACGCCCTCGCCGAACACCCCATCCTGTTCATCGCAAGCCAGATGATTCAGGACTCGGCATGGGATTACCGGCAGTACAACGAGACCGATCCCGTTTTGGGCACGCTCCTGAGGCAGTACCTTGAACATGGCTGCGGGGACGTCGTCTTCCTCAACCCGGCCGCGCTCTGGCAGATACGCGACCTCCTAGGGATCGGGGGAGAATGGCTCGAGATCTACGGCTTGAACCAGCAGAGGTCGGCGACCGAGGTGACCGTGATCGTTGAGAGGGAGGTCCGTGAGGTCACCCCCGCTCTTGGCACAAGGATCACCCTGACGGATGGCGGGTGGGGCAACGATAACCACATCGGCGAGGGCTGGTTCCTCCTAGACACTCGAACCGGTTCCTGGGGACAACCCGTCGTGTTGGTGAACATCACCGTTACCGAGTCGGGCAGGACGTACTGGGTGCCTCTAGGCTACTGGCAAACAGGGTCGGCCACCATCTGGCTTGCCCTGCCCAAGTGGACGACCAGGGGAGCCGACCTGATCGGAGAACCCCACGATGGACGAACGGGCTGGCTTTTCAGGATCGTCGAGCATTCCCTTGAAACCCTTTCCTCAAACAGGTCGGGCAAGATGATGCCGTTCATGGCCAGGCACGGCGCGGTCAGCTACTCGCTCAACGGCCTGAGGGCGTACATGACATCCGAGGAACAACAATTCTGGATCGATGTCCTGACCTCGATCGAGCGGACCAGAAACGCCACCGGCTCCCCTCTCAGCCTCTCCATAGGCGCCATCCCGCTATACTCGCCCCTTCGCCCCATCCTGACCGATCAGGGGGCGTATTTCTGGGAAGATGACTGCTACAACGATACCGGCATCGAGTCCGATCCCCGCCTGGTCACCGGGCTTGACCCGAGCTACGCTAAGTGGTTCACCGGCGGCAACGCCGAGTACAACGCCCGTGCCATGAACTGGATACTCAACGGCACGAGGAAGTTCATCATGGTCTACAACAACACCGGGGACGGGCCCCGACTCTTCAAGATCGATACAGACGATGACCTGGACTTCTCGGAGGAGAAGGAGTACCGGATGTTCGAGGACGGCTGGATCTTCCTCAACATCTCCGGACATGTCGTGAACGTGACCATAAGGGGGGTGCCCTGGGATCCCGACCCGAACATGGCCTGGACGTTGATGGTCATGGACGACATCACCCACCAGGTCAACACCACCCTGTTTGACTACATCAACTCCAAAGACTGGATAAGGGTCGGCATCCACTACCCATGGATGGCCACCAAGCCCTCCGGCTACCACTGGGGACGCTACCTGGACAGCTCGGCGATGTGGTCGCCGGCCGACCAGTACGCTTTGAGCCTGGCCTATTTCAGGGATTCATTGCGGGCCCTCAGTGCGATCATAGACCCGGACCAGGTGGAGGCGGCCTTCTCGCCCTCCGAACACACAGTGGGCGCCGACTATCTTCAAGGCTTCCGAGACGCCGGAATGGTGGTCTGCCTATCCAACTGGCAGGCGATCTACGGACCCGAGCGGCACGAAGGCCGCAACACGAGCCAGTGGTTCTACACCATGTACCGGGGTCAGGAAGGTGACCAGGGCCCCAGCAACTGGGAGCCGATCGTGCATCTTTCCGGCGTGACGGCGAGAAACCTCGGAATCGACATCGACCAGGGCGGCACCAACCTCTTCCCGGAGGCCGCCCTGGACATGGCCTGGATGAACGATAACGGCTGGTTCACGGACTACTCTGACTATTCGGTCGAGGTAGTATCCATCATGGATGCGTGGCGGTTCTGGAAATCGACGCTCTGGATGCTCGGACAGGGATCTACCATGCATCGCACCCGGACCGGGTTGAGGATAGTATTCCACCAGAGCCTCGACTTGACCGGACTGACCTGGGTGCTGCCCAGCCACAACGCCTCCGGCCTGCCCTACCTTGCGATGTACCTGGATGGCTCACCCGTCCTTCCCGACTGCACCCAGGATGGATACGTCTACTGGACCTCCACCGCCTCGCCCGGTCGCCACGTGCTCGAGATCGTGTACGGCAGTCCCCGGCTTGATAGACCTCCATCCGACAACGACCCGGCCGACATCGCGTACACCCATCTCTCCACCGGCAACTCCGTCACCTGGGTCATAGTCGACTGGGAACAGGCCCAGGGAAGCTACGTGATCAAGCGAGACGCCACCCAGGTCGCCTTCGGCAAGTGGACCAACAACCACCAGATCGCCCACAGCGTCGACGGCCTTCAACCGGGCAACTACACCTTCACGATCATCTACTGGGACTCCCGGAACCCCAGGCAGACCGATGAGGTCCGCGTCACGGTTGAGCAGCAAATCCACGAACTGGCCCTTCCGTGCCTGGTCCTCCTTTGGTTGCTGGCTCCAGCACTGAGTGACATTGTCGACGATCGTTCCTGATGAGCAGGGGATGGATCGTTCTGCCGATCAGGGCGGGTGACAGGCCCAATGGCGCGATGATCGCGCCGCAGATCCTGATGCCCCCGAATCGGCTTCCAAGCTCTCGGTCATGAGCTGCCGTCCGGCTCATCTCCTTCTGGAACTGCACGAACCTAGGGACAGGAAACCGATCCCGGCAAGCGCTCCGACTCCGACAAGCCCCGCGACAAGCATGGATTCCCTTTGCCGTTCTTCCGACGGTCTCTCGACGGCCTGGGCCCTCACCACCTGTCTCAGCACCTCGAGACGATCCGCTGCATCCCCCAATCGCCGCTTCAAGCTCTCCCTCTCCTCCGCGGACGCGGACAGTGCGCTTTTCAGCTCCACGCCGGCTCGGAGGGCCTCAGCGTAGCGATTCTCCATGGCTTGTAGCAATCCCGTCATCTCCTCGACTCGCATTTCTACGGATGCCTTCTCGCCCTCCAGCTCATCCAGAGCACGTGCGAGGAGGCCCTTGTCGGAGGAGAGATTGTGGATCTGACATTCCAACCCCCTCGCCCGTTCCTCGACCAGTCTGATCGTGCGGTTCGCTTCGGCCAGAAGGCCCGATAGCCGTTCAGCTTTCAGCCGATGGCTCTCCGTCATCGCCCCCAGCTCGTCCCTGAGGCTGGCGCACTCCTGCTCCAGGGCCAGGATCTGGACTTCAAGATCCCCCGCCCTTTCTTGGGCCTCTTCCTTCTCTTGCCCAAGACTCCGCAACTTCTCCCCAGTTTCGGCCCTGAACACCTCCGCCTCGATCAGCATCGAATTCAGGCGCCGGTCCATGATGGTTAGCTGCGTCTCCGCCTCCCTTAGCTGGGCCTCGATCCGGAGGGCCTGATCTGAGATGTTGCCGATAATCCGCTCCAGATGCTCATTTAGGATAAGCGCGGCCTGCAGGGCGGCCACGGATTGGTCGAGCGCCCGCTCCAGATCCGAGACCCTGGCGCCCAAGAGCTGAGCCAGCACGGCATAGTCCGGTTCAACCCGGATGCTGATGTTGGCCTGAGTCGATAGTCCGCCAGGATCCCTGACCGTAAGCCGCGCAACAACCAATCCCGACCAGTTCACGGGTGCCGGGATGCTGAGGGTTCCGTTGACGATCTCAGCCGCGATCTCGGGCCCGACCTCCAACTCCCAGATCATCTCGTGGGGACCGTTGTCCGGGTCAACAAGGTGGGTCCAAAGCGGCAATGTGAGGTTCTGCCCCTGCGTCACCCTGATCTCCTGCAGATCGACCAGGGCGGGGGGATCGTTGACGGGCTGGATCTTGACCCTGAGAGAGGCGAATGTCGAGCTTTCCCGGTCAGAAACCTGGATTTCAACCAGATCCTGAGTGACCCCCTCCGGGTAGAGGAAGTTCAGGGTCATGCCCGAGACCGCGACGTGCGGGCTGTTGACCTGGATCACGAGGGCCTCGAGAGGGGTATCCGGATCCGATACGTAACCCCCCAGGTCGATGCTCCAAGGAACGTCCTCCACTCCCCACTGGTCGGGCAGAGGGGATATGCCGGGGGGTCTGGCCGAGCGAACGGATATGTCGATGATGGTCGTCCCGGAGTTGAGCCAGCCCAGTGCAGCCCCCGCAAAGCCCTTGATGGAGACCGAGACCTGGTCGCCCGTGTTGAAGCCCGGGACATCTCCGGTATCATACAGTCCCTGCCCAATCAGGAAGGGAGGTATGTTGCGTCCGTCCACGAGGGTTTCGACGCTGTTGCCGGTCGTCAGATCTCGGACGATAACGACCGTTCCTCCGGAGCAGGGAGCCCCGTCCACGAGTGCCCTCCCGGATACGGTGTTGACGTCCAGATCTCCCCAAGCGGCTGCCAGAGACGCGACAACCCCCGCAACCGAGAGAACCGTCAGGATCTCCTTCGTGTTCAACCCACCACCGTCCATACGCAGTCCTGGACCGCCTCAATGAAGTAGGCGCGGCCCTGGTCGAGGCAGGCGAACCCGGAGTCCGGAGACCACCAAGTGTCCACTGAGGCGAAGTACTCCATGGATGAGTAGGACCCATCCTGATTCTTCCTCCAGATCTTTCTGATCGGGCTATGGTTGGGCGATTGGGAGAAGGCATCCGCCACTGGCGTGGTGGGGCCGGTCCAGCCGACGAGGTTGATCCCCTTCCTCAGCTCAAGTTCGCGCTGGATGGGCGCCGCCTTCTCGACAAGGATCTCGACCGGCGAACTGCACTCCAAGAAGTAGGCATGGCCGGTGCGGAGGAGTTCGAAGCCGGCATCCGGACTCCACCACAACCCGCGGTCCTGGTATCGCGTTGAGACCGAATACTCGCCCGACTGCTCCCTCGCCCAGACCTTGAAGATCTCCGGATGGTCCTGAAAGGCCTCCTGAAATGTCGTCTCTTCCCCCGGCCAACAGAGAAGGTTCAGCCCCCTGTCAAGTTCCATCCGGATGCTGGAGCTTGACACGCCGACGATGACGAGGATATCCCTGGCGGGCACCGCCTGGAGCTGGTCCCCTGCCTGGACGATGATCTCACCCGAATAACGACCCCCCGCCGCTGCCGTCGGAACCGAGTAGAGAAGCTCGACTCTGCTGCTGGTGCCGGGCTGAAGAGCAATGCTCTTCGTTGACAATTGGACGAAGCCAGATGCGTTCCCCGCGATCATCAGGGAAACCTGAAGGTAGGAGGGCCCGTCATTCCAGACCCTAAGGTAGGACGTCTCCGATCCACCCGGCGGGATGGCGAACCTCTGTTCGGGCCCTGAGAGACCGAGACCACTCAGTCCAGCAACCAGGACGAACATGCATCCAGGAATCGCCACCAGGATGATGGGAGCCCTCATCTAGTCACCCGGCTTGAAGTCGAATGTGAGGACCCCGGCGTAATCCTGGTCAAGGAAGGGCTCCGGTATGGACACGAAGATGTGGTAGGAGATTGCGCCCTCGCCCGATCCAACGCCTTCGAGGAGGACCTTCCTCTCGAGCGACATGCTCACCCCACCGTCGCCACTTGCCGAACGGGATACCCTGAATCTCTCAGGTCCCAGGGTGAAGCTCGAGACTCTTCTGCCCGTGAATGTGGTCGCCCTCCCGCCTACTTCGAACGGGTGGTTGGCGAGGTAGTTGAGTTCGATCGGATTCTCCTTTGCGGGGACCGAGCTTCCAGGCGAACCCGAGAAGCTGATCGTCGTCGCACCGGCCCCGATCGATATGTACCTGTTCACAGTGAAGGTCGTTCCACCTTCAACCGAGTTCTCCTCATCCTCCACGGTGACCTGGCAGCTCCACGATCTGGAGGCGGTGGCCGTGCGGGGAAGCTTGACGACGAACCTCCATGTGCCTTCGACAAGGTCGGGGTTGGATGGCATACGGCAGGCGGGCTGAACCAGATATGGGGCGGCTGCGAAGCCACGCGAGGCCGTCCACGTATAGGCGTAGCTCTCCTCGCCTGTCCCCGGGGACATCTGGCCTGATGAAACCAACAGTGAGAGCTTGGTCACGTCGGAAACGGTGTTGTTGTCGCGCACCTTGGCCTCTACGGTGAACTCGATTCCCGGATCCACCGCGGATGTCGACATCCTCCTCTCATCCACGAGGAAGATGCCCACGATCCGGGGGGGCGAGTTGAGTATCAGGACGTTGATGGGTATCTCGATCCCGCTGGCTGGACATGGGCTCATCGATCCCGGTAGCACGGTCAGCCATGCTGCGACGGCCAACCCAGCCATGGCTAGGGCTAGTGATCTCTTGCTCCTCCTCATGTCCTCCTGCCCTTCCGACGACCGAGGGCAGCCCAAAGGGGCGGGCAGGCCGGCGATGGGCCCGATCCAGCCTCGCTGGCTCTGTGGAACTCCCGACAGGAGACCTATTGAGCGGCTTGGGGCGGAGGGGTTTGCCTTCTCAGGTCGACTGGGCCTGCGACCGCAGCTTTTGACGTATAAATGTTTCGCTCGATAAATTTATGACAAATCTCACAAATAAAGTTCAAATCCACTTTAGTGTTGCTGTTCCCGATAATGCAACCGTGCGAATGCGGGGCAAGCTCTTCAAGTCCGTCTGCCGCCGGAGGCCGCCTGACGACCGCATGTAGGCCGGAGACCGATCCCGATGAGTCCTCGCCACCGAACGGACACGGCGTCTCCACCTACAGAACCATCCGCGCCCGCGTGGACCCGGAACCTTTTCGATGCATCTCCATTCCTGCGTGGCGGAGCCTCGACATCTCATCGCTCTCCTCCTTGAGAAACCCCCTTGGCCAGGATGCGGCGAGGGTCGAAGACGAATCGGAAACACTCTGGCTCAGTGCCGACGGAACCCGGGGGGCGGTCCGGCCCACCCGATCTTCCGAGGTGTTCCTCCGGTGATGGGGAACGCAGCCCTCGTGCTCGTGGGCGGCTTGAACCAGGGAGGCGAGCGAGACAGGGGGCAGAGAGATAGTCTTGGTTAGATCGGGCTTTTGCGGCGAGGACCCAGCCTGCCCACCAAGCATCTGCCACAGGATTATAAGCTCGAAGGACTTCTTCAAGCTTCAGACATCGATGGCACTCGAATGTGAGGCTCTGAGAAGCTCCGGCAGGCCGTGCGGATCCGGGCGGGAGATGGTTGGGTGAAGCGGACCGGGGCGGCGTTCTGGATCGGCCTGGGCCAGAGGACCTACAGATGTAGAGTCGTCATCTTCCTAGCCGCGCTGATTCCGGCCTTTCGCCTGACCGCTATCGCGTATGGACTCCTCATCTCGGGGAGTGGGACGTTCGTGCCCCTTCTGGGCGATACGTGGGGAGCTTCTGAGGCGATTCAGCAGATATCAGCTGGAAGGGTCTTCCCAATGGGTGATCCCACGAACGCCTCCGAGACCCTCTTGATCTACCCTCCTGGTTACTTCGTCTTAGTTTCAGGGCTTTCCCAAACCACGGGCCTGTCGGTACCATTCTCCATTCAGCTTCTAGGCCTATTCATCGATTTCGTCCTTGCCTTGATCTTCTACTCCCTTGCGCGCAGGTTCCTTGCCCGGAGGCACAGCCGCTTTGCGCTCATCCTTCTCATGCTACCCGGGTCGCTTGTGTGGATCAGGACTCTTCCGCTCGTTCTAGATCCGAGGACGGTATCGGCCGTGCTGTCCGGGATACTGGAGGGTGCCGCGAAGCTTGCCATTCCGCAGGCCACCAAGGACCAGGTAAGTCTAATACTCTACAGCGGGCATGGAGCCCTCTACGATGCGATGCAGATGGGATATGAGTGGCTGGCCCACTCCTTCGGTCTGCTCTCAGTGCTGCTGGTTCTAAGAGGCTTGAATCCGTGGGCTAGGGCAAGGATCGTTGCGTCAGGGGTGACCCTGGGGATGGTGAACCTGGTCCACCCATATGCGCTCTTCGGATGGGACCTTCTATTTGCCTGTGGCTTGGCCCTATGTCTCGTAAGGAGGAAGCGCGCCCACCTCCAAGCCCTGTCCGTGACGCTTCTGATCGCCTTCTTAGTGTCATCTTTCTACACGGTTCCGGTTGTGCGATCCCTCATGGCAGGGGGTTCCGCAAGCGATATCCTTTCCGCAGTCTCGGGCGATCTCCCCTGGGGTATGTACAATCCGCAAGGCCGCATAAGGTTTCCTGACCCGCTTCGACTCCTAGAGGTCCGAGGCGTCAGCTTCATCCTCGCCCTGGCCGGCCTCGCCCTCTTGGCCCGCCGGCGGGCTCTCAGCAGGTTCTCAATCCCGATCGGGATGCTGGCCCTGGGGTTCATGCTCGGACCTGTTCCCGTGGCCCTTGGCGTGAAGAGCCAGCTTCTGGCGAGACAGGAGGTTTTCATCTTCCTCGCAGTCCCGTTTATTGCCTCATACTTCCTGATGGAATCGCTTGATCGTCTCCGGGCCGATTTGAAAGGGAGGATGCGTGTTCTGCCGCGGGTGGCCTTGGCGACGGTCCTGGTTCTGCTGATCGTGCCCAAGGCAATCGGGTTCGGCGCTTACACGATTCGCTGGATACCGAAGTCCAACGTCATGCATCCCTCGATATCTGGGCTGATCCATCGACTAGGCGAGCAGGAGCCCGGCTCCATCTACGCCCCCCGTGACATCTCGGTCAAGATCGGTGCCCTGACCCATCACGTCGTGCCCCTGGGATTCGTCAGCACCTTCACCTCAAAGACCTGGGACGGCATAATCACAGCCATGACCGATGAGAGGATCTTCTTCCACGAATCGACGGATTGGGATGAGATGTCTTCCATACTGCGGAAGCAGGAAGCCGATCTCCTCCTCACTCCCAGATCCTTGGCGGACAGCAAGAGCCGGATTCTTTCAGAGCATCTGAGGCTGCTGTCGTCCATCGGATCGTACCAGATATGGGATACGGGGACCCCGCCCTGACTGAAGACGCCCGACCCTGCAGGGGCGTCGGCCCTACTCCTCTCGACGCAGGCCCCATCCCGACAGCAGGGCCGCCCCCGCCATGCTGGCTATTAGCCCAACCGGCTGCTCCGGAATCGGGACACCTACGTCCGGCTCGTAGAACTCGATCCCCGTTGTAGTGCCAAGGCCCAACGCAGCGGCGTTGCATATGTGAGTCGGCGTCTCGGGTACCGAGCTGTTGTATCTGCGGATGATCTGGGTGCCTATGTAGTCGGTGGCGACCGGAT
>CAYVLA010000122.1:0-10048 GCA_964452145.1 Hadarchaeota archaeon (SeqCode) | reverse complement strand
CTATGGCAGGATGAATGCCCACGGATACGTGGCGACGTGGTACGGCCCGGTGAGGCTCAACACGAGTGCATCTGGCTATGCACAGTTCTGCCCTGGCTCTGCCTTGGCGAACTCGACGGGGTGGGTGCACGTCGTGGGTCAAATCGAAGCTGGCACGCAATACTGGGGATACATCTCCCGGTACGGATACACCGGGAGTTGGACCGGGCAGCAATTCGCACCGGAGTCTTACTACCAGACGGATGGCTCCCTCGCCCTCTGGCAGAGCGGAGTCATATCCTGCAGGCAGAACAATCTTCGTGACAGAATATACGTCACGAACTACACCGGCGGGGTGTGGCATACCCCGACCCAGACGATAGTGACCGGGAAGCTCACTACAAGTACGGGTCCCAGGAACTACGATATCTGCGGCAACGCCACCTACCTCTTCGTGCCTTATGCCAGGGCTGCGGGCGAGGTGTGGGCGACTCAGTTCGTCGGCGGGTCCTGGTCGGCCGTCTACCAGATCCCTAACACCCCTTTGGGCGTGGCTACTCCCTACGATATCCGGTGCCAGATGGATAGCTGGGGCCAGGTCCACGTCGTCGTGAGGGATTCTACTTACAAGCTGCATTACGGATGGTTGCCCAACATGACGGGCGCATGGAACTGGACGACGCTGCTGCCCGCATACTCCGGTCTGGATGCCCGGCTCAACTTGCTCGTGCGCCAGGGCAAGGTCTGGGTCTTCTATGGGAATTCCACGGCTGAGTACGTCTGGTACGGGTCTTACCGGCAGACCCCTGAAAGCATATGGGTCAACAATACGTGCTCGCCGGGCAGCCCCATATACGTCGGAGACATCTACAATGCGAGCTACTACTCTCCATCTCCGACCTGGCCGAAGAGGGTAGCGATCTACTACGGGGGATCGATCCTGCATGTGAGCCCCACCGTGACATACCAGCTATGGTCCTATCCTTTCTCGAACCTGCCGTGGCCCACCGGTGATCCGACGGGCTACCACGAGGCCTGCCTCCAAAACTGGACGGGGGCAGTATGGGTCAACCTGACTAATGCGACGTTCTACGTGCTGCCGAGGTCGACCCTGTGGCTGGCATGGGCGAAGCCCGAGTACAACTGGCAGTCGATAGTGGATTACGATCTGCAGGCATATCAGGCCCACGAGTTCCACAAGGAGCTTCAAGGCTGCGGGCAGTACGTGATGGAGATGTGGTTCCGCAACGCGACTGGATGGTTCCGGTGGCTCCCCGTCATCAGGAACAACGTCAACCTCGACCTGGGGCACGTCTGGAATGCGAGGACGCTGCCGTTCTATGGGTCGGCATACGACTACACCGTCAACTTCGAGTACGAGGTGCGGCTGATCCGGTACTACCCCAGTTACGCTGCGCCTGTGACTGGCTGGACTTTTAGCTCGCAGAGCTTCACCATCAGCAGACCCACTTTTTCGTGCTCGGTGGTCTGGTCGTCCGGAAGGATTCAGCGGAACCAGAGGATCTACCTCGACGTGATTCTGCGCAACTACAAGTACTGGTACAAGAATCGCTATGGCTCCAACGTGAGGCTGAACATCTCTTTCACTAATGCGAGGACCGGGGAGACGAGGACGGTCCTCATGGATCTCTATCAGGTGGCGTATCCCGGCATGATCCTGGCGACGGGGGATCAGCGAATCCCGTCCCTGGTAGTGGGCGGTGGATCGAAGGAAGCATATCCGGACTACATGCACGGCGTCACCTATACGACGTTTTCCAGCATCGACGACTGGGAGCTTAACGTTTACCTGGGAAACATTTCGACGACGATCGACTGGACCCCGATTCACACGGAGCCGGTCGTCGTGGGGGGGAGGATCTACCTCGACTCGATGGTGAAAGGATTCGCGTTCATGTGGGGCCTGGACCCCAACGCCTTAGAGTCTCTCCTAGTGCTGCTGATCTTCGTCGGCGTGCTCGGATACTCGGCGGCGAGGCTCGGAGGCATGACCGGGCTCTCCGTCGCTTTTCTGGGCCTCATGATCCTGGGGATAATGATGATCTTCGGGTGGGTGTCCTGGCTCGTCGTCATAGTCGCGGCTCTCAGCGTGGTGGTCTACGTCCTCATGTCTTCGAGCGTCAGGATCAACGTCGACTCTGGGGGTCCGGGCGTATGAGGCCTGTGTCTATTGCCATTATCTTCGTGTTCCTCCCTGTGTGCCTGGGGCAGGTTAACGTATCCGACGTTTCGCGTCAATGCCCTCAGCCTAACTCGACGCAGATCCAGAACCTTACGTGGACCGGCACGGTCGGGTTGCACAACATCTGCAACGACTACGCCCAGTTCCTGGGATGGGTCATATCCTTCTCCTTGCTGTCGGCCTTGCTCGTGGCCCAGTTCTTCATCCCCGGCGAGTACAACATCTTGGTGAGGACGCTCCTCATCCTCCCCTTCCTGCTATACCTGGATGCCGTGCTGATCCGGCAGACCTACATAGTGGCGCAGCTTTACAACGCGGAGATATTCAGGCTGATCGGGGGCCAGGTCCTATTCGCGCTGGGCGCGCTGATTCTCGCCTTGATCTTCATCAACCTGCTTTCAATCCTGGGGAAGAGGAATAGGTAATGGGGTGATGGCATGGTCCACAAAAGGCGAAAGCTGTGGTATGGTCCGATCCGCTCTAGGGCCGAGCGGCTGGGAATTCGAAGCGGGTTCAGGAAGGACGACTCGGTTGAGGCAAACGTTTCCCGCATGAAGAGGCTTGCCGCGAGGGACGTGAGGCGGGGAGTGGCTAAGGGTCCTGCGAGCCTCACGGCTGCTAAGCGGGCTCAATCCCTGTCGAACGTGACGACTGATCCTGAGACCAAGGAGAAGGCCGCCCTGGTCGCCGATCGGCTCTACGAGATGCATCGGGAGGATTAGGTATTAGATGCCGGAGAAGGCTCATCCAACATTCGTCAAGCTGCTTCTACAGCAAAGGTACAACGGGGTCTACCAACTCAGCGGGTTCCATTGCTTCGAGAAGGGGGAGTTCGAGGTCAGCCGACTCGAAGACGCCAAGGCGATTTTTCCCGCGTGGTGCTTTCTCCTAGAGGAGAGATTCACGATTGCCGTGACGGGGAAGGCTAAAATAGATAAGAAGAGGCATCCTGTTGCGCTCGTGAGGGATATCCGTGAGTACGAGCACATGCGATCATCCGACTTTTTCTCGTAAGATCAAGAGGCCGACTGACGAGTCCGTGGTGTGCGGCCTCTTCGGCGATAGGGGTGCGGGCAAGACGCTGACTGCCTCGGGCTTCGCGAAGCAGTACCACATGCAGGGTTGGCGCGTGTGCTCCAATATCTGGCTCGCGTTTCCGCACGAGCCCCTCGACTTCACCAACTTCCTCTGGAATCCCCGGGAGTATTCGGACTGCGTGATCCTCGTCGACGAGCTACACAACTATGCTTCTGCGAGGACGAGCGGATCGGTTATGAACAAGCTGTTGTCCCGGTTCATCCTGCAGGTGAGGCATCTCAACGACGTGCTGATCTATACCAGTATCCGGGGCAGGCTGGTCGACTGGATATGGCTGGATCAAACCGATCTGCTCGTCTACGCCCGGTGGCTGGGGCTCAAAGGTTTTCCGAGCCCGTACGACTGCGTCCAGCTAACTATCTGCGATCAGACGAAGGACCCTCCGATCGTGTCTGTCTACCAGTACAGGGCGAGCCAGTACTACGATCTGTACAATACGTTGGAGAAGATGGATATCCACAGCAACGAGTACTTCTCGGATCTTTACCGTGAGCTTAGGAAGACCGATAAGCAGGACTTTGAGGCAAAGCTCGCCGTGCTCAAGTCCAGCAAACATTTTTAAGACTCCATCTTATTTGTTGTGAAGTATGATGGCATGAAGATCGTGAGGATCTCGGCGAGGGCCTCGCAGCTTGCACGGGAGCTTGAAGACTGTTTCTTCGCCCAGTCAAAGAAATCGCGGTCCGTCAGGCTGGTCCTCACGGGTGTCGATCCCGGGGAGCGTGAGGCCGCGATCCGATACGCCCACTCTCACGGCATGATCAAGTGGTCCCACACGGGGAGACAGATGTACTCGACGCGGGTTCGCCGATCCGAGCGGGTGCTCTCCATCCTCGGCAAGAGGGTACTCACGTTCAAGGAGATATGCGAGAAGACCGGTCTCCCTAGGGGGAGGACGGGCATGGAGGTCATGGACATGCTCACCGCCCGCGGACTAGTCCAGAGACGGGTTGAGAAGTGCGTCTCGAAGAGCGGATACAAGATGCATCTCTATTCCCGCGAGTTGACTCCTGCGAGGATCGAGCGGGCGAGGAAGAGGGTCACTAAAAGGGTGCGTGCTGGAAAATTGCTGGGCTTAGGCAGGACGAGGGCCTCTTTAGCTAAGAGGGGCGTCAACGTGAGGGGGATGAGGCAACTATACAGGCATCCTTCGCTGGGGGGGAACGAGCACTTCGACCTCTATTCCGACGATGGCGGGGGCCTGGCCTGCGAGATCAAGGACTGGAAGTCTCCCGTGACCACCGGCGAAGTCGAGCATTTCTGGTTTAAGGTGCGCAAGGCCGGGATTCAGCGTGCCTTCTTCGCTGCGCGCAGTTTTTCTCCTCAGGCCTCTGCTTTCTGCAGGGAGAACGGCATTACGGCGATGAGGATATAATTATGAGGATAATGAGGCTGAGGCCCGTGAGGCACCGATTCAGGGTCCTGATGAGGATCGCATACTACTCGCTCGCGATCCCCGCCTTTGCCTGCCTCGGACTATCCGTGCTGTGGTACGGCACGGAGTCAACGAGGGAGAATCGGACTGTCTACAGGATGATCGACGTTGAGCCGGGGGTCCGCATGAATCAGGCCGTGGGGGTCGCGGAGACCCTGATCCTATCCGATCGCACGGTGGGGGTATCCTCGATCGCCATCGTACTCCTGGTATGCGCTCTTATCCCGGCCGTCGGGCTCGCAGTCACCTACGACAAACACGACAAACGAGGTGGACGAAATGGACGAAAACGAAGACTGGAAGATGGGGTTCGCTGAGGGATACAAGCAGGGGCTCAAAGAGTGGGCGAAAAAAGAGGTTGATTCCACCTTCAAGGACAGGCAGCGCTTAGAGGACGGGGTCGCGAAGGACAAGAAGAAGAAGGAGTTCCTGAGGACCGCATTGCTGGTCGTCTGCATTCTGGGCGCGAGCGTGGTCTTCGGCCCCGTGGTGAGCACGTTCTACTGTCTGGGGATCATCGTCGGCGTGTATCTGCACACCGTCGCGTCGAGGTATGGTTATGGCTTCTGACAAGTTTGACAGGGTTACGATCAGCCTTCCCAGGGATTTAATTCAAGCCCTGGACGCGAGGGCTGCCGAGTGCAAGAGGACCCGATCGAACATGGTCCGGATCTTGCTGGAAGAGGAGATGACGAGGAAGAATGTACGAGAAATACTCCGTGAAGACGGGGAAACTTAGCCAGGTCGTCGTCGCCAACGAGGGCGTGGGGCTCCAAGAAATCTTTAGGCGGGCCTTGCTCAAGCACGGGGATCTAGGTAAGCTGGGCTCAATCGTCAGCTTCCGTCGAATCCCCAGGGGGATGGAGATATTCGCCGATACCTGGGCCATGCTTTGCGAGTCGCTTCCCCTGGACGCAGCGGGCGACCCTTTTCTCTGCGAGTGCCTCCGCTTAGAGGGCGAGGCCTGGGTTTGCTCAGAAAAAAATGGTCCCTGCCCCGAGATAGGGAAGAGGGGAGGTTGTCAGCATGATTCTGCCTAGGAAGAAGATGTCGAGGGCTGAGGCTCTCTCCAAGTCCTGGCAATGCTCTAGCTGCGCGGGCCCCGTCTCCGTCGGCGAGCCGTGCAAGAAGTGTGGGCAGGGCTTCGCCTGGGACAAGGTGATCAAGCCTGAGAAGCCTAGGCCCTGCCTCGACGGGATAGAGGAGTGGCGCGCAGTCTCCGAGAGAGAGAAGGCGGCCTACTCTAAGAGCAAGCAGGATCAGGCGAAGGGCTGCATCAAGGACTACAACGATCTGAGGAACAGGATGGCCGTCCTGTCCAGCGAGCTTAAAATGTGGGTCGAGTCCGGGAGATTTCCTAGCACCGAGCCCGAGACCCAGATCGGGGTGCTCGACGCCTTCGGGCTGCAGAGACAGTCGGCGATCGATCCGACGGCGATCATGCTCGGCAGGGGAGACATACTCATGCTCTCAGAGCTTTACTGCGAGGTGCCTCCGAACGCGATCGTGCTCTGCGAGGAGCTAGAGTTTGCGTGCACGTACGAACTCAAAGCCTACGAGATGTCGATCAAGATGCTGCTAGAGGCTATGGCGAGCGTGGGCCGGAAGAGCCGCCAGGAAGCGACTCAGATCCTCACGGGTCCGACGAGGCCCGTGCTCGGCGAAGATTTTTTCGACTCTCTTGCCGAGAGGCTGACTCAGAGGAAGCGATGAAGATGATGCAAATATTCGTGCCTCCGTTGAGAATCGTGATGAACGCGGCGGTTATGACCGTCTTGCTCATAGCCACATTCCTTTTCTTTGCCGCCGTCGTGCTGAGGAGATCCGAGCACGGCCCCAGCATGGGGGTCGTGGGCTGGGTTATCCGCAACGTGCTCGACCGCCGGGAGTGGGTCTGGGTCATCATCCTGACGAGGGACCGCTTCTTGAAGGGGAAGTGGGCTTATCCCGCCGAGCACGACTTGCTGCAGGTCGGCGACAAGGTATACCTGAGGGACGAGGCCTGGACCTACCTCAAAAAGAATAGGTGGGGAGGGGTGAGCCCGTGCTCGGTCTACAAGGAGGACAGGCCGGTGGGCTGCATAGTCGACGAGTTCTCACACAGCCGCATCTCTTCAGGGGAGGCAGCCACGGCGATCCAGAGGGCCTACCAGAAGAAGGCGTTCGAGGTGCATCTATCCGCGTGGCATAACCCGGTCTTCATCGTCGCGTTCGTAGGTCTCCTCGTCTCGGTCGGCATATTCGTGATGCTCATCCGCATGTTCTTTCTGAAGTCCTGAAGGCCTGATTCTATGCCCAGCATGTCAAAGGTGTTCGAGGTGCGCGGCGAGTTGAGCTACGAGCCGATCAGCCTGGACGCTTTCGGCAGGATGCTGGAACTCATCAGGAAGAAGGGTTCATGGAGCCCGAGGTCCGAGATGGAGGTCAAGACTGACGCGGAGGACGTGGTCAGCGTGGTCGCCGTGAAGCTCGTGATCGGCAACTCGATGATGGCGTGCTCGTTCACCGTCGATAAGGCGAGCTTCTGGGTGCGGGACAGGAACCACGAGCTTGGATACTGTCTCTCCAAACCGTTGAGGGCCAAGCTCTGGGGGTACAACGTGTGCAAGCTCTGGTTGCAGCGCTTCCAGCGCTTCCACGATTCTTCTGCGGAGGAATCACCGTGAAGCGGCAAGAAGGACATAAGATGGATGAATTGCTCAGAATAGCTCGATGGCATCGAGATTCATGGTTTGAGTGGTTCGACGCGACTAAGAAGCCTGTGATGATCCAGGTCAGGAAGGTGAGGCCGCCTTTTGAGGATATCCCCACCATGGAGGGCGTGATGACCGCTCTTCCGGGGAAGCACTTCGTCATCAAGGGGGTCCACGGCGAGCTTTACCCGATCGAGCAAAGCATCTTCTGGGAGACGTACGACACCGATCCCGTAACCCGCGAGGCGTTGGCTTCTCAATGAGATGGGCTATCCTAGTCGCATTGCTGTTCCTCATAGGGGCTTTAGTGGTTCTCTATATAGCCATGCTCCTCAAGATCATATGGATCTACGTGACGGAGGGGATGACGGCAAGCTTTACGCGCGTGCTGATGATGATTATGCTGATCCTCGTCATACTCTTTTTGATGTCGAAGGCGAAGGAATTGTTGCAAAGGTCAACGAGGGAGTTATCCGAGTGAAGCAACTAATTCTCAGGGTCTACGAGATCATCGGGTCGTATGGCCTCGCGGTCGAGATCTACGTGAGGTTTACGATATACTTGTTCGTCGCGGTTCAACTGCTAGTCACATACCGCAACTACGTGACGAGCGCATTCCTGGTGATGCTGCCTCTCTGGGTGATGGTATTCCCTGTGGGGAACTTCTTCTTGAACCGGGCCAGGGATAAAAAGGTGGACGATTTGACGAAAAAAGTCCAAGAGCTTGAGGAGAAGAGAGGCGAACTGGGAGACGTGTTTTGAGTACCATGAAGCAACTCATATACAGGTATGCGGACAGGTTCGCAGAATCCCTGGCCCCAGGCACGGTCGTGTCGATCCACGACCTCAGACAATACGTGAAGGAGTGCCACTCCAACTATGGCGCAAATCCGCATTTGTGCGCCCTCGTTTTGCGGCGCAACGCCCATTTTCGCCGCCGCTGCGGCAAGGGCAAGATTGTCTACGAGCGCATCTAGGAGCCCTGTGCATCCTTATTCCGGGTATTCCTTGCACGATAATTCGACCTGTGGAACTGCGTGTTTTTGTGCTCTGATCGCGGATCAATCTGCGGCGACCCGCTCTTAGTATCCCTTCCGGGACCCGCATTCTGCGGTGCGCCCTGGGGCTGCAAGTGCCCCGTTTGAAGCTGCTTCTGCTCTGGGCCCAGCAGGCCGGTCATCGCGTCTGCTCGCCTCCCTTGCGGCCTCTTACCGTATAGGTGAGGCCCCGTTTCGCTATGTTAACGGCTCCCGCCACGTTGGCGTGAACCATGTAACCACAAGATACGCATTTAAAGGTTGCACCCGATACCCGGTTAGCCGAATCCTGTGCCCACGACTAGTGTGCCAAAGGCTGTCGCCGAGTTCCCAGGGAACTGAGTGCCACTTTCTGTCACAATCACTTGGGACACTCCTCTCCCGTACGGGTTTTTGGGGTAGGGTCCTAAGGGCATAAGACATATATTCCACCGGGATTTCACTCGTCCCGATGGTCTTGATGGGATCGATCCTGATCATCAAGGTGAAAGCATAGCTAACCATGCGTGTGTTCTCCTTTTCTGTCCGTGCATCACTCGCCGCTGCTAACGGCGGGTGATGAGTTTTTTGTGCGGGTCTTGATGGATGCCAGCTTGGCCCTGTAGAATTCCAGCATCTCTCCGGCACCCTTCGCATCGAATCCAGGCGGGACCCATGTAGGAGCCCATCTGGATTCGGAGGGGGATAGCCACTCCTCCAAGATGCGTATGCGGGTCTCGTATATCCGGGGGTTGGAGCCATAGGTAAGGCAATCCGTCATCTCTCGATAGACGGCTTCGCCTATGGCCTCGGACAGTCTGTCCCACGTCTCGCCCGGGATCTGTTTGCGTGCCCGCCACCTCGTCGTCCTGCTGATGCCGCCATCGGGCACCCTGCCCCTACCCTTGCTGGCGATGCAGGCGGCCACGTACTCGACCATGTAGGTTGCTACACCCAAATGTTTCACCGCTGTAGCGTCCGGTCCTCGGGATATAAGTGTTTCACCCGTGAAACAGATTTCTAGGAGGAAGATCACGTTTCACCCATGCAACATTCGAGAGCTCACGAGGACATTCAGTATGATTCGATATGATTCCCGAGCTCTGGAACCCTTATGGGAATTCTTGTCGCCAAAAACTTATAAGGAATCCTTAATGCAATATGCATAATGCGTATGATGTCCAGGGCATTGGCGAGAAGATTCTTTGCCGGTGCCGACATAGAGCCGAGATTCGTCCTCCCAGAAGCCTTGGAGGAACTCGACGCGCTCCTCTTCCATGCCGCCGAAAAGGCTTCGAGGCTCGCAGGCGTAGCCTGTTCACAGGAGATGCTGAAAACGGTGTATCCGAGGCACGTCAAGTGGGCCTGGGAAGTCGTAAAGCGGCGATCCCTAGGCCTGCCTGAATAGTCCTGTGTAGGCCTGTGTAGGCCTATGTAGACATCAACAGGTGTATATATCTACACGATCTGGTATGATCTGGTATGATCTGCAGGGCCTTAAGGATCTCGCAAACAAATGACTAGCTATGGCGACCACACGGTATGATCCGGTATGGCAGTTGCGAATACAGCAAGATATGATCCAGTATGATCCACAGTTCGGGCTTGCCGGGTAGCCCCCATA
>CAYVLA010000121.1:0-10221 GCA_964452145.1 Hadarchaeota archaeon (SeqCode) | reverse complement strand
GGCTGTCCAGCTCCTTCGTCTTCCTTATCCTGCCCTCGAATAGAGGACTTGCCAAGACCCCCATGCTGCCAGCATTGCGGGTGCACTGGGCCATGCAGTTCTGGGGACTGAACGCATCGGGGCTGGCGGCGAAAGCATGCTTCCCGGGCTGTGAGAAAAGGACAGGACGGCCATCCCTCAGAGGGATCCGGCCTCCGACCTTCATATCGACGAAGCCCCCGTGCGAGCTAGCCTCGACCCGGAGGTACTCGCCGTCCCTATCGATGTAGACCCACACGGCCTCAAGCTCGTAGAGGTGCTCTATGTCCCAGTCCCACCAGATGCCGTACTCTATCACGAACTCAAGGCTTGGAAGATCGAAGGAAATGGCCGCCGCGCCCCCAAGCTTCCTACTGTAGTCAACCCGGGAATCGGAGGGCCGTCGAAAGACGCTGAAGCCAACCTTGTTCGGAAGGAAAGGCTCCATCCGGTCGAACATGATGATCGGGAAATGATCAAAGGCGGCATCGATGTCTCTCAAGCCCGATTCGCATCCGGTGATGCCCCTGGATCTGAAAAGTCTTAGCCAACCATACCCTGACCCTGACTGTGTCACGGTGGGAGCAGATGCGAGGAATGCCGATCAGGGGCACGCAGGGCCATCCTAGCGGGACTGGACGGAAAACGATATCAGATCGAAGCGTCTACCTCTGCACAGGCAGTCCCTCCAGCGGTAGCCCGGCAGCGGGGATCGCCGAGGGGGGCGGATATGAAGATAGCGGTGATCGGGGCCGGGCCGGCCGGCCTAAGCGCAGCCATGAAGCTTGCGGAAGCGGGCGAATCCCCCACAGTCTTTGAGAAGATGCCTGAGGTCGGATTCCGGGTAAGGTGTGCTGAGGCCCTGTATGATCTGTACAACCTCTATGATCGCGATCCCCCGGGAGCCAGGGTCAGGGTGGAAGAGGTCCTGATGAGGCTCCGTGATCTCCACGTCCTCCGGAGCGGAGACATCAACATCTGGGTTCTGGACAAGGATCGTTGGCTGCGTTCGCTGGCCGCGCAGGTAGAGTCCTTGGGCGGACGAGTCCTCACCGATACAGATGCAGAGATAGCCGATCTCCGCCGGGACTTCGACTACGTCCTGGACTGTTCGGGTTTTCCGAGCCAGTCATGGAAGGAGTACCACACCAGATTCCGCGTCCTGGCCCTCGGAATCCAGTACGCAGTGAGGGGCGACGTGAGCAGATTCTTCAGGAAGCTGTACTTCAAGGCCGTTCCTGGCGAGATCTCATTCCGCTGGATCTTCCCCAAATCTGAGGGGGAAGCCAACGTAGGAGCGGGATGGGCCCAAGACCCGCCGGCGGAGAAGTGGGCAGCGCTCAAGGCTTTCGCATCATCCGAGCTTGGCGAGTACGAGGTGGTCGGGAGGACGAGCGGTTACATACCGATGGGGATCGAATCCAGACTCGCCGTGGAGAACGTGCTGTTCTGCGGGGATGCGGGGGGACTAGCGAATCCGTACACGGGAGGGGGAAACCACATCGCGCTTCTCTCGGGCTCCATCGCCGCCGATTGTCTCCTTGAGCGTAAACCCCAGCTCTACGAGAGGCGAATCCTCTCCGCGATACAGTGGGAGCGAAAGGTGGCCGCGTTCGCGGAATCGCTTCTAGAAACCTCGTACCGCCACCACGAGAAGGTGGTTGCATACCTCAAGCGCCGCTTCTCTCTGGGCACCGTCTTCACCGAACCGGCCTACAGGAAGCTGGCCCCATACGTCCAGCTGTGGAGGCTCCGATGCCTCCTGCTCGGGCGCAGGGCTCCGGGATGAATCCTGTCCCCGGCCGAAATGCAGACTCCGCGGCCTTCCTCTTCCCGCCATCAGCCCTCACATCTTACCGACACAACCGGTCTTTGCCCTGAACCCGGCTCAGCAAGGCCGATGCCAAGAAGGCGAACATGCGCAACGCGCCCGGAGAGACCATCCGGGGAAACGGCGAGACCGCCCTGCGATTCATTACGGACGTTTCGAGAAGATGTCGGAGCGTGCCGAATTCCCAGAGGGCCTAGGCGGGCGGCTCTCTCGAGGAGCTGAACCTCGGGATTATGTACCTCACCAACAAGAAGCCCTGGAAAACCAGGGCAACGGCCCACAGGCCGACCAGCAGCTGGACCCTCCGACCCCGAGCCCTCCTCAACGAATCCCTCCCTTCCTCCTCGATGGCGAGCGCTCTATCGGCCTCGGTCTTCAAGTCCTCTTCCACGGAGGAGGCAAGACGATCATATCTCGAACAACCCTCCATGGCCCACAGGACGCTATTCCCAAGCAGCGCCCTGAACTCCTCCTGGTCCACTAGTTTGCCCCAGTAGAACGGCAGGCGTTCAACCGTCGCAACGTAGCAACCGGGCATCGACACGCTGCGCCCCCCGCCCTCCCTTTCCAGTGCGACCAGTAGCGGTATGCCGGTTGCTTCATCTCTGTAAACGAATCTCAGTTGACCGAGGTCGGTGTGAGGCTCGATCGGACCCCCGGAACCGGACTCGTATGTGGCATCGGATTGAACGATGACGAACCTGGACGGTAGGCCCGACGAAATCCCCGGGACGGGGTCCACCAGAACATAGACGGACCCATAGGTGTCCCCTCTCGCAATGCCTCTCACCGTTGCATTGCCCCGTATGGGGAAGATCGTGGAAGAGAGCGGATCCAGGGCATTGCTGCAGCAAGCCCCGATCCCGACAAGCGATCCTCCCTCCTGGAAGTAGCTCTCCAACACCGGAGCGACCTCCCTGAGGAAATCGTAGTCGGCCGGATTCAAGGCAGCTATCACGACACACCTGGTCTGGGGTAGATCGATGAGGCCGCGCAGCACCGAATCTGACCGCGCCGCGATCGCCTTGGTCCCGCTTTCGGAGATTATCCCGGCCAGGGCCTCGGCGTAACCGCTCATCCTCCCACAGTAAACGACCACCAGTGGATCGAACTGAACGGCCGAGGCCCCCGAAAGCAACAGGCAGAACAGGGCCAATGCGGCCAGAGGACGCAGCGATATCACCTGACTCACCTGATCATGTTAACGATCGTCTCCACGGCTTCCCCGTCCGCCACCACCCTGATCACCTGAGCGCACATCCCACCCGGCCTCCTAGGCGTCTCGACCGTGAAGTCGATCGAGAAGGTATCGTTCCTCTTGACGTCGGTGAAGATGACCCTCCCGAAGGGAGGCGTCTCCTCAACGGGGACCCAACCCTTGGGAGCGTTCTCGGCTGAGGAGTAGGAGACGGTATCCTTGTTCCTCCTGATCCGCAGGCTTTCTATGGCGCTCCTGATCTCCGCCCCCTCGGGAAGCTGGACGTTGACGAACCCGCCTAGCCTGTTCAGGAAGAAGTCCGATATGCCCTCGAAGTATACCGCCTCCGTTCCGTTCTCAAGCACCATGAAGGATGTGTAGACCTGTCCGGACAGGGCCGAATCCGAATAGAGCCTCACCATGGGGAAGTCGTACAGGAGGCCCTCGTAGGTCAGATTCCCGTGGATGGCTTCGATGGGGAGGATGCGGTACGGCACCAACTCGTTCTCGGTCTCCTCCATCAGGGCCTTGATCGGCGCGATCGACTCCGCCACCTCCTTGAGCGATCCCTGGGGCCGCTCTGAGGTGAGATAGACGGGATCGACCTTCACCAGCGTCAGGTACTGGATCTCAAGGGTTCTGATATCCCGCAGGGCCGCAAGACTGAGCGAGAAATCCATCCCCTCCCTGGTCGAGACCGAGGCCTGGCTGACCAGCTTCTCGGGAAACGCGTTCTTGAGGATCACGACCGGACTCGGAATCTTCTCGTGCGCCAGGGTGAAGACGATCAACGCCGAGCTGACGAGAACGATGACCATCATCGATACCAGGCTGGCGTCGATCCTGAATCGTTCCTTCATCACCCAGCGCCGCAGCTGGCCCAGGCTGTCTTGACTGAAAAATCTTGTTCGCCTTATCCGCACCAACCCTTCCGGCAGAGTAGCCTTAATATCCTGCGCGCCCATGGCATCGTGGTCGAATTGAAGGTAAGACTCGCTTATGGGAGGAAGGGCCTCGAAGTCCACGTCCCGGACGGCAATCTCTACCGGGTAGCGGAGCCCGAGTTCGTCCCGGGAGTCACGGACCCCTACGATGCCGTCGCCGACGCCATACGCAGCCCCATCGCCGCGCCTCGATTGGGCCAGCTGTTGAGAGGCGCCAAGGACGTGACCGTTGTGGTCTCCGACAAGACCCGTCCAGTCCCAAGCCACCTCATCCTTCCGCCTCTGATGGATGAGATCATCCAATCGGGCGTTCCAGACGACAAGATCACCATCCTCATCGCAACCGGCCTCCACAGACCCAACACCGAGGCCGAGCTGGCGGAGATGCTGGGCGAGGAGATCGTTGACAGGTTCAGGATCGTCAACCACAACGCACGAGACAGGGAATCCCAAGTCTTCCTCGGCAAGACCAAGAGCGGCACTCCCATCTGGCTGGATAGGGTCCTCTACAAGGCGGATTTCAGGATCCTGACGGGCTACATCGAGCCCCACTTCTTTGCCGGCTTCACCGGTGGAAGGAAGGCCATCCTACCCGGCTGCGCCGGCATCGAGACCATAGCCCACAATCACGGCGCCGCCCACATCGCCCACCCGAAGGCAAGAAACGGCGTAACCAAGGGGAACCCCATCTACGAGGACGCGGTGGAAGTGGCGGGACAGGTCGGAGTCCCGTTCATCGTCAACGTCACCCTGAACCGCAACAAGGAGATAACCAGGGTATTCGCGGGGGACGTGGTCAAGGCCCACGAGGAGGGCGTCAAGTTCATATCCGAGAAAGCTAGGGTCACCCTGCCCAGCCCGGTGGACATAGCGATAACCAACAACGGCGGCTATCCTTTGGATCTGAACCTCTACCAAGCAGTTAAGGGCATGGCCACCCCAGAGCCGGTGATCCGGCAGGGGGGCGAGATAATCATGGCTGCCGAATGCTCCGAGGGCATAGGTCACGGGACCTTTGAGGAGATGATCTTGGACGCAGGCTCGCCACGGGAATTCCTGGAGAGGGTGGGCACACCCGGGTTCTTCGTGATCGACCAGTGGCAGGTCCAGGTTCTCGCAAGAATCCTTTCCAGGGCCAGGGTATCCATCTACTCGGAGAACCTCGACAAGGCCGAGGTGAAGAGGATGTGGCTGGAACCTCTGGACAGCGTCGAGGAAGGGATACAGGCAGCAATCGATCGACTCGGGCCTGAAGCGAGGATCCTTGTTCTGCCGGACGGACCCGAAACCTGGCTCGAGCTTAAGGCCTGATGGACCGACCTCCGACGTCGGCAAGACATTTATCCCGTCCTTCTGCCGCTTCTGTCCGTCACAGGTGAGATCAGTGGTCAAGGTCTATGGACTCGCTACGGAGGAAGTTACCCGCCTCATGCGCTCAGGGCAGATAACCATCGATGTCGTGGGGATAGGCAAGATGGGTCTGCCGCTGGCCGCCCTTTTCGCGCGCGAAGGCGCCAAGGTCATCGGCGTTCGCCGGGACGAGCAGATGGTCAAGATGATCAACGAGGGGCTTTGCCCGATCGAGGAGGAACCCGATCTCGCCGAGATCCTGCGGGAGACCGTGACCAAGGGCAACCTCGTCGCCACGACCGATGCGGAGCGGGCGGCAAGGGACTCAGACGTCATAGTCGTGCTGGTTCCGCTCCTGGTTGACCGGCGGGGACGCCCGGATTTCTCGGCGATCGAGGCCGCCTGTTCAAGGGCGGCAAAGGGGCTGCAGGAGGGCGACCTGGTCGTAATCGAAACGACCATGCCGCCGGGATGCATTCGCAACACGATCGTTCCCCTCCTTGAGGAATCAGGCTTGGTGGCCGGAAGGGATTTCGGGGTGGCACACGCTCCCGAGAGGCTCATGACCGGGAGGGTCATCCGGAACATGTACAGGTATCCCAAGATCGTCGGGGGACTGGACGGGAAGAGCGTGGATGCAGCAGCCGGGCTGTACACCCCGTTCGGAGAGGTGCTCAAGGTATCCAGCCTGGAGACGGCCGAGCTGGTGAAGGTGTCTGAAGGAGTCTACAGGGATGTCAACATTGCCTATGCCAATACCCTAGCCCTTCTGTGCGAGAAGCAAGGCGTTGATGCCTGGGAAGTGATTCGAGCCGCCAATCATCGGACTTCTGACTACTGCCACATCCACCTGCCGGGAAGCGGCGTAGGAGGGCACTGCATTCCGGTATACCCCTGGTTTCTGATCGGGAAGGGCGAGGCGTACTCCACGGATGTCTCCATCATCAGGGAGGCCAGGAGGATCAACGACTCGATGCCCGCTCATGTGAAGTCCCTGGTGGACCTCTGCCTCAAGGATCACGGCAAGCAGCCGGACGACTCGTCCGTGGCTGTCCTCGGCGTGGCATTCAGGGGCGGAGTCAAGGAGACCCGCCTTTCCCCCGGGCTGAGCCTCCTCGGTCTTTTGAAGGGATATCGAACGGTCGTTGCCCAGGACCCCATGTTCTCCGATGAGGAGATACGATCGATGGGATATGAGCCGGCAACCTTTGAGGGCGCCCTCAAGTGCGACTGCGTAGTGGTCGTCACTGACCACGATCAATACCGCAAGGAGCTCGGCAAGCTGGAATCGATAGGCGACCGCGTTGTTGATGGAAGGAACGTGGTGTCCTCGGCGGTGTACAAAGTGGGCAACCTTGCGCGAAGGAGGACCTAGGGCGGACTTGCGGAATTCCTCAGGAGAATCGCACTCTCATCGAATCCGTTAATATAAGAGAAGTCTCCACTGCTCGGAGAGGGGCATGACCGAGAAGCTAGAACTCAGGCTGATGAGTTACAACGTGTGGAACTACAATGACCCCTGGCCCCAGAGACGCAAGATCATAGTCGACACCATACTGGAACAAGACCCCGACATCATAGGTCTGCAGGAGATCAGGGACGACAGGAAGTTCAATCCCATAGGCCAGAACCAGGCAAGTCAGATCGCCAGCCGCACGGGGCTAGACTACCATTACCAGCCCGCAATGGTGTATTCCCGGTCGCCGAGAAGCGTCGAGGGGTTATGCGTTATGGCGCGCCACCCCATGGAGTCGACGGCCTACGTCGAGCTTACAAGGAATCCGCAGGACCAGAAGGACTTCCACCAAAGAATCGTGCTCAACGCGACCCTCGCCCTCCCCTCGGGGAGTCTAGAGTTCTTCGTCACCCACTTCTCACTCAGCCCGGAGATGCGGGTATGCAACTCCCTGGAGCTGCTTCAGTTCATGCAGAACTTCAACTCCGGATTGCCCAAGTTCGTGGTCGGCGACTTCAACGCCACGCCCGACGAGGACGCGATGAGGATCCTCACGGGGGGCGAGAGGCTTCCCGACCAATCGGTCATCGGCAACTTCGTCGATCTCTGGGATGAGGCTCCGGCCGAGAGAAGAAAGTCGGCCACCCGCGGGCCTTTCAGCCACGGCGACAGAAGGATAGACTACATCTTCATGGTGCCGTGTCCGTGGGCCCGTGTGACCGTCAAGGACGTGGCCTTCCTGGATGCACGGGACTCCTCGGGCCTGGCGGGATCGGACCACGCGGCCGTGGTGGCAGATGTCTCGATCTCGGTGCAGACCTGACACCTGACTGACACGGTGCAACTTTTAAGCCCAACCTCGGACCCCGGGTTATCTGATGCTAGCGATCGTCAACCGGAGGTTACCGCCTTGAAGAAGATAGACATCGGCACCGATCTAAGGGATCTCGTGGAGGCTACCAGGGACCACGAGCGATGGAGAGGAAAGGAGACCGTAAATCTCATTGCCAGCGAGGGTTGTCCCTCCCCGGCCGTGCACGAGGTCTACCGGATGTCGGAGGACCTCTGGCACCGCTATGCCGAGGGGGAGAACGACCTCAAAGGCTATCCCCGGGAGAGACACTACCAGGGCCAGACGTACATGTCGGTCGTGGAGAGGAACTCGGCCGAGCTCATGAAGGATCTCTTCGGAGCAGACTTCGTGGATGTGCGCCCGATATCGGGCACCGTGGCCAACCTGGCCACCTTCAAAGGCCTGAGCACCACGACCCACAACAGCAAGATGGTCGTGGCACCTGTCAACTTCGGCACCCACATATCCCACGACTACACGGGCCTCGCAGGACAGGTCGTGGGGCTGGAAACGATAGACCATGCATTTGATCCGGAGGAGATGAACATCGACCCCGATCAATCCGCCAAGATCATCAAGGCCGCCAAGCCCGGAATCGTCACCTTCGGGGGAAGCCTGTACCTCTTCCCCCACCCCGTCAAGGAGCTTGCGGAGGCGGCCCACGACGTAGGGGCATTCATCGTCTACGACGCAGCACATGTCCTCGGACTCCTGGCCGGCGGGGAGTTCCAGAACCCCTTCAAGGAGGGCGCGGACTTCGTTACCGGCTCCACGCACAAGACCTTTCCCGGGCCCCAAGGCGGGATAGTGCTCGCCAAACTTGAAAACAGGAGGGGCGAGATCAGCAAGAGGAGACAGGCCGCGGCGGAGGCAGTCCAGAGAGGCGTCTTCCCGCTTTCGGTCTCCAACCACCACCTCAGGCGCCTTCCGGCCCTGGGCCTGGCGGCCGTCGAGATGTGGGCCTTCGGCAAGGAATACGCCCGGCAGATAGTGCGGAACGCCCGGAGGGCGGGGGAGTATCTGTCCGAGAAGGGCCTCAAGGTCCTCGGCGAGAAGAGGGGATTCACCATGTCCCACCAGATAGCGGTGGACGTGGCAGAACACGGCGGCGGCCGGATCGTTGCCAAGAATCTTGAAAAGGCCAACATCATAGTGAACAGGAACCTGCTCCCCTACGATGACCCCGCCAAGATCAAAGACCCCTCTGGCCTTCGGATAGGCTTTCAGGAGGTCACCAGAAGGGGTTTCAAGGAAGGAGACGTCGAGGAACTCTGCGACATCATGATTCGGGTCATCAAAGGAGAATCCACCAGTTACGAAGAACTTCGCAACCAAGCCACCGCGCTCAGGAAAAGATTTCAGGGGATCGAGTTCGGCTTCAACTGCGTTGAGGAAGCTGTCAAATACTTCTCCTAGGACGAATCCTCCCGGGTGGCTCTCTCGGAAAGCTTCTAGGCTATGGTGTGTTCCGATCTGCATTCTGGTGGCAATGCTCGCCGGGTGCATCATGGACGATGTCGAAGACATCGTGGACATCCTCAACCCCGACAACCCCAACGCCACGATCGGCAGCTCGCCCGATCTGACGCTTACCGATGCCCTTTCCAGCCCGGACAGGCCTGAGATCGGACAGACCGTGAAGATCTCCGTCACGGTGAGGAATGCCGGAAGGAAGTCCTCTCCCCGCACGGTCGTATCCATGATGATGGGGGACGAAGAGGTCGGAAGGGCCTCGGTGCCCGAGCTTTCCGGTGGACAATCCTCAAACGTGGATTTCTCAGAGGAACTTGCCCTTCCCTCGGGCGTGAATGTCATCAAGTTCCTGGTAGACCCGGACAACAATGTCAAGGAAACCGACGAGAAGAACAACTGCCTGGGCACAACCGTTGTCGTGGGTGAGCCTATAAGGGCACGCTTCTTCCGGTGGTTCTACGAAGGGCGCTCCTGGACGTTGAGCCTGAGAATGCCCTTCCTCGATCTGGAAGGCCTTCCCCAGGAGAGGGCCATCACGGCCTATGGTCAGTACCTCAACTACGTCAAGCCCAACGATCGAACCGTCAAGGCGGTGTCCGAGATACTCAAGTTCTACGTCGAAACGGCCGGCTACCTGAGCTATGATGAGGTCAGCTTCGTGCTGGCCTTCGTCCAGGAGATGCCTTACACCTCCGACGAGGAATCAAAGGGGGACAATTACCCGAGATACCCCGTGGAAACGCTGCTTGAAGGTGGGGGGGACTGCGAGGACACCTCCGCCCTGTTCGCATCCATCATGGGAAGTCCATCCTTCAACTACGGCGCCGCCCTCCTGATCATAGACGACCACATGGCCGTGGGGATACGCGGCAACGAGGGGGTCGGGGGAACCTACTTCCAGAAGGGGACCAAACGTTACTACTACTGCGAAACCACCGGCAAGGGCTACGCCATAGGCGAGGTCCCCGACCAATACGTCGGCGCCGAGATAAAGGAACTCCTAGAACTGCCCTAGCCCATCCGTTGCCGGACCAGATCCGCCTCAAGAAGTCGAAGGAATCCCCCCTCCTTCCCGCCCGGAAAGAAGGCGCCCGCAGC
>CAYVLA010000120.1:530-10248 GCA_964452145.1 Hadarchaeota archaeon (SeqCode) | reverse complement strand
CCCCGCCCTGGCGGCCACCATCTCGTGCCCCCACAGCTACCCTCTCTTCTACGAAGCCCGGAGTCTGCGGAGAGGCGACCGCTTCCTGGAGATCGGCACTGGCTCGGGATACGGGGCGGCACTTGCCCGAGAGGTCGTGGGCAAGGAGGGACTCGTGGTCAGCCTGGAGATCGACCGATCCGCCTACGATTTCGCCCGAGCCAACCTCTCCAGGCTTGGCTATGCCGACATCATCCTCATCCGAGGCGACGGATACTTGGGTTACGAGCCCGCCGCGCCCTACGACAAGATATCGGTGACAGCCGCCGTGCCTTCGATCCCGGACACCCTCCTCGATCAGCTGAAAACAGGGGGACTCATCGTCGCCCCCGTGGGGCCTCGGGAGAGCCAGGTGCTGCAGCGGGTGCACAGGGATGGCAGCGTCGAGACCGTGGCTGAGTCGGCCCTCTTCGTACCCATGGTCGGCCGATACAAGGAGACACAGTCCGACTAGGGCCCTGACCCGGCCGTGCCCGGGGGAGGCCGATTGGAAATGGCTCGCGGTTCGACCAGCGAGGAGGCCCGGAAGGTCGAGACAAGCAACAGAACGGCCGTGATCGCGAAGAGGACCGCGTACGACGAGAGGTCGACCACGATTCCGCCCACGACGGGGAGCAGCATGACGAACGCCAGGGTGGTGTTCACGATGCCGATGTACGTGGGCCTCCTGATGACGGGGGCGATCTCAAGAAGATAGTTGTTCTTGCCGATCCAAAGCCCGGTGGAGCCCGAGCCCCTCAGGACGAACACAAGCGTGAAGGCGAGGTAGCTTGGGGACATGAGGGCCAAGACCGGGGTCGCCATGCATACTACGGTGCACATCCTTATGACGGTGCGGTAGCCCTTGGCGTCCCCCAGATACCCCCAGGCCAGCGTCGCGACCAAGTTGGCGAGCATGTCCACCGTGACGAATATTCCCACCCAACTGGTCGGCGCACCGAGGACCTCGGTGGCATAGATGACGTAAAAGGGCAGCGAAAGGGACATTGTGCTGGCCAGCACCATGACGCTCAGGAAGTTCCTGAAGGCACGATCTTGCGACAGCACCAGTCGGACCTGGGACAAGTACTCACCCGAGGTTCTCTCCCTGGCTGGCTTCACCGAGCCCCGGGGTTCGACCACGCACAGGAAGCTGACGACGGCCATGACGAGGAATATGAAGGTGAGTGAGAAGAGGACGCAGTAGTTGCCGGGAAAGGGAAACCGATCCGGGTTGCCCAGAACGTATGAGACAACAATGCCCGCGGCGGCGGCCATGATGCTTGCGAGGAACCTGCGGTAGCCGAAGTACCGTCCCCTTCGCCCCGGGGGGATGGTTTTCGCAACGATGTCTAAGAACGCAATGCCGCTGACACCGCCGAAGAGCGAGAAACTGCCTAGGCACGCAAAGAAGACGACCAGATAGGCACCCGGGGCCAGGTTATCCGCCCACATCACCGAGATGACGAGACCCATCCAAGATGCGGTGCGAAAAGCAGCGGCTATGGCGTACAGCCTCATCTTCTGGGGCAGATGCTCGACGTAACGAGCCACCGCCAGCTGGGGCAACAACCATCCAACGCTGGTCAAGGTCCCCGTCAGACCGATGAGAACGCTGGACCCGGTAAAGAGGGAGACGAAAACGGGCAGCACCGTTGCGGGTTCGCAGAAGGCAAGGCCCCCGACGTAAAGGCCCCCGTTGATGACCCCGAGGCCGAAGTTGCGCCTGAAATGGCGCTGTGATGTATCGGTGCTCTCGTAGGTGGGCAGGTAGCCCCCGCTTCGATTCTCCATTCGGGGTGCCGCTTCCGGAGCGCAGCTGATAAAGTTGTTCGGGGGCTTCGCCAGCTAAGTGCCCAAAATGGGCACTAACGTCCCCGCCTCGGCTCTGCCAGGACGGTTGTGCGTGACCCCGAGCGGAAGGGACGGATGGGTCACAGACCGTCTTCCCCCTCCTTCTTCATTCGCTGGTCGCTTGGAAAAGACTTTTCTGCAATTCTGGGCCATGGTCGTCGTTGCCAGGTGCAACCCAACATGGATGCAGCTGACACTGCGGAACGTAACCACTGGTCGTTCACTCTCACAGAGCCCGTAGGGAGGTTTGATGATGCCGAGGACCGAGGTCACCTCCATCGCCAAGGAGACCATCCCGATGCTAATGTTCATGGCGCTGGGTGGTACCTTCGCCGGGCTTCTGCTGAGCGGGGCTCGGACCAGAATCGAGATCTTCCCAGGACTGCTCATTCTGCTTCCAGCTATGCAGGATCTGCGGGGGAACATCGGGGGGAGCCTGGCGTCCCGCCTCTCGACGGCGCTGCATCAAGGGACATTGGAGCCTAGAATCTTTCACAACGACGAACTCGGCCCATATGCACTAGCATCCCTGTCTCTAAGCGCCGTCATGTCGCTCGTCATCGGGGTTGTGGCCTTCGTGCTCTGCGTACTGCTGGAGGTCCCGGCTCCAGGGATTCTCGAGATGTTGGGGCTCTGCTTAGCTGTTGGTACGATCTCGGGCATGGCGCACGTTGGCCTGAGCATTGCGCTCTGCGTGTTCAGCTTCCGCAGAGGGCTTGATCCCGACAACACTGCGATTCCATCTCTGACGCTTACGGGGGACATATTCACCGTCTTGTGCTTCGTCGTCCTGATAGGCTTGGTGACCTAGATGCCCCCCTTCAATTCCAGGCAGATGGTTCTTAGATCGATGCCCCTGCTCACGATGCTTGTCGTAATCGAGACGATCGGAGCATCTGCATTGGGCAAGAGATTCGACGCAGTCATGCCGATCTTTCTCGTCCTGCTCCCATCCTACATCGGCCTCGGAGGAAATGTGGGCAGCGTATTGGGCTCAAGGCTATCTTCGGGCCTTCACCTAGGTTTGATCCGTCCCACTGTCTGGCGGAATCGACCGCTCCTCTCCAACATTTCCGCCCTGACGATATCGGGCCTGATATCCTTCGCTTCATTGGGCCTCTTCGTCTATCTGTTGGCCCATCTGACCGGCATCGTCGATCTCGGGCCGATGCGCTTCATGTCAATAACATTATTATCAGGGACCTGTCTCATTTCAATAACTGTGGGGGTCTCTGTGTGGGCGTGTTTCGCCTCCTTCAAGAGGGGGATGGATCCCGATGACCTCGTGGTCCCGATCGTTACCACGCTCGCAGATACGGTGGGAATAGTTCTGCTCGTGTTCTTCATCACCATGCTTGGAGCCTAGAATATGACTGAGAAAGAACCCGATACCGTTAGAGAGTTGCTGACCAAGATGAAGGATAGTTCCGATCTGTCGGTCTATCTGGCATACTCGACCCTGATTCTCCGAGACGCCAGGATCGCGGAGGAGGTCTCGGAGCTGGAGGACCGCATGGACCAGCTGAGATCCAGGCTTTGGACGAGGGCCATGCTTGCCGTCAGAAACGTGGAGGACGCCAGGAGGATGGGGCCGCTCTTTCGCATCGCCTGGGCAGCTTACGAGATATCGAAGGCGGCAAGCGACATAGCGGAACTTCTTCAGCGCGGGGTGGAGATCCATCCCCTGATCTTCGAGGCGCTCGAGCGCGCCGAGGAGAAGGTGTGTCATTGCTGGATCTCAGCGGAATCCGCGCTTGCTGGGATGGCCCTCGGTGAGGCCGATCTTGAGTCCACGACGGGAATGTCGGTAATTGCCATCAGGAGGCCGAATGGGAGATGGATCTGGGACCCGAGCGACGAGACCAAGACGGAGAGGGGTGATGTGCTGATCGCCAAAGGACCCAGAGACGGTGCAACGATCCTGAAGCAGATAGCCGAGGGGCATAGAGAGCACCCTCTGACGCGAGGTTGAGGAAGTTGGAGCCATCCCAAGGACTTATGCAGATCATCGTCGACATGAAGAACCTGTCCGAGTTGGCCGTGGATCTCTCCTATACCGCGCTGCTTTTTGACAGCCGGGAGATCGCGGAGGAAGTGATGCAGCTGGAAAAGGAAATGGACGACCTCTACTACAGGGCCCGACTTGCGGTTCTGGACATGGCCCGATCAGAGCAAGCCCGTTCCCTCCTCAGCCTCCTGCAGTTCGTCGATGCCATGGAACAGATAACGGACTCGGCAGCTCAGCTCTCCGAGATGGCTGCGGAGGGAACCGACCTCCACCCGGTCTTCGACATCGCCATGCACGATGTCGACGACATGATCTCCAGGGTGGACGTGGAGCCAGGATCGATCCTAGCCGACAGGAGTCTGGCCGAACTCAAGCTCGACATCAAGGTCGGTGCCGACATCCTTGCCATCAAACGGAACGGAAAACTGATCTACGATCCCAGCAGCCAAGACTTCCTCAGGCAGGGAGATATTCTGATCGTGAAGGGGACCGAGGAGACCTTGGAGAAGCTCCGCGGGCTGGCCGGTGAACAAGCAGACCAAGAAGAGACCGAGCTTACCCTTGATGAATGACGCATCCAAGGGCCACTCACTGGCGTAGTGAAGTGGACAGGACCCAGCTGGGTTCGAGAGACGCCAGGGGTCGCATGATCCATCTGTGGGAACAGGCGTTCTACCGACCCGGCCAACTGGGCCAACCCAGCGCGCCGAGAACAGATCCTAGCCCAGATACTACCGGCGGCCTTTAGGCCGATTCTGTTCCGACGGCTGCGATGCTGAAGCGGGTTCCCCGCTATGAGGTCTTGCCACCCCTGTGCTGCGTGCAATCCTTGAGGACGCAGAGACGCCGCTCTTCACAACCGGGCGCCATACTCCACAGCCACGTCTCCGTGCCAATGGTCAATCCGACGAATCGGTATCCCGGTACCCGGCGGTCGACGCATTCCTCATGAGATGGGGAATCTGACGACTTCGCCCCTCTCCGATGAGCGGTAGACAGCTAGAACCACTTCAAGGGCCTTCCTACCCTCATACCCGTCGACCAGGGGCACCCGATCCTGGCAAATCGCGTCCACGAAGTCCTGTATCTGCAGGGTGTGGGAATCCGCAGTGATTGCGGACGCCTCCGCGGCCGCGGAGGCGGTCGCCTTCTGGTCGCCTTCCTCCGCCTCCCCTTGGATCGCCCATTTCACCATCTTCCCGCCCTCGATGATCGCGGTACCCCTCTCGCCGTGGACCTCCAGCCTCTCGGGCAAACCGGGGTAGATCGATGTGCTGCCCTCGATCACGCCTCGGGCGCCGTTCCTAAAGCCTACGAGGGCGAGCCCTAGGTCCTCGGTCTCGATTCTATGCGTCATTACCCCTATCTTGCCGAAAAGCCACTCCGGGTCCCCCATGATGTACCTCTGAAGATCGATTGTGTGAATGGATTGGTTGATGAGCGATCCTCCTCCATCGTACCTCCATGTTCCCCTCCAGCCGCCCTTGTCGTAGTACTCCTGGGTCCTGTACCACTTCACGTACGCATCGCCCAGCACCAGCCTGCCCATCCTGCCTCGATCCACTGCGTCCTTGAGCTTGCGCGTTGCGGCATCGAAGCGATGTTGGAATATGACGCCCAGCTTCACTTCTGCCTTCTCACATGCCGATATGAGCGAGTCCGCCCTCTCCAAGGTTATGTCGATTGGCTTCTCGACTAGGACATGCTTGCCGGACTCAGCCCCCTGGATTCCCAGCTTGGCATGCAGGCCGCTGGGCGCGCACACATCCAGGACATCGATGTCATCCCTTTTCAGCATCTTGGCGATGTCCGTGTAAGCCTCGACACCCATATCCGACGCGAACTTGCTCGCCGCCGCCTCTATCACATCGCAGACCGCGACCAGCCTGGCTCCCTTCACATTCCTTATGGCCCTTGCATGGAAGGGTCCGATGACGCCTCCGCCCACTATGCCGAATCCTAGCTCTCTCATGGCAATCCTAGGCTGACTGCTCGGAGGAATTCTTTACTCTTTTTGTGGTCCTTCATCTCGCAGGAGCGCGCATAGCGGCCCCGCCGATCCGAGGGAGTGCTACTTCTTCATCCACACATCAAGTTGTGGGAACGGGATGGTTATCTTGTTCTGCCGGAAGCGCTTGTCTATTTCCAGGTTCATCTCGTCCCGGATCTTCACCCGCATACTCGGCTCCTCTATCCAGGCATAGAGCACGAAGTTCACCGAGGAATTGCCGAACTCCACGAGCCTGGCTTCCGGCGCGGGCTCCTTCAGGACCTTCGGATGGTCCTGGGCGATGGAGAGGAGGACCTGCCTGACCTTCTCCATGTCCGAGCCGTAGGCCACACCGATTGGGACCGAGATTCGAAGCTTGGGATCGTACTTGGAATAATTCTTTATGGCATGCAGGATGATCAGCTTGTTCGGCACCAGGACGTTGATGTTGTCCATCGTCCTCACCGTGCTTGCCCTCAGCCCGATATCCATTACGGTGCCGGTGGCCGTCTCCACCTCGACCACGTCGCCTACCCTCAGGGGCTTGTCGATGAGTATGATCAGGCCCGAGATCATGTTGGCAACTATCTCCTGAACCCCGAAGGCGACGGCCAGGCCCACCACCCCCAGGCCCATCAGCAGGGGCAGGATGTTCAGAGGAATCTCCGCGATGGCGATCAGGGAGCCTACGATGGTTATGCTGTACTTGATCACGCGGCTGATCATCAGCTCGGTGCTGAGCTCCACCTTTCGGGGAGCCAGCCAGATCTTCCTGACAAGAAGAGCCACGGCGTGGCCGATGGCATAGGAGATGGCCACGATTATGACGACTATGACCCCAGTCCAGATGACAGGTACGATACCTTCAACGACCAAGTTGATCGGCCGCCGTGTACCTTGGCCGGCCTTAAAAAGATTTCCGGGTCCGTCCGAATTCGGATCGATCTATCCGTTCAGTTCCGTCTGTCCAGTCTCTCTGGCTATCTCCGGGCCTCTCCGAGGACATCCCCGCATTGGCTCGAGTCGCTCACACGCCCAAGTACATCTCAAAGTCGACATTGGAGGGCCGCGAGTTGTAGTGCTCGGCCTCCTTTCTCTTCACGGCAAGGTAGTTGGAGATGATGTGCTCCCCGATGGCTCCCCTTATCGTGCGATCCTTCTCAAGCTCGTCCAATGCCTCGGTCAGGGACCCGGGAAGGAACTTCCTGCTCACACCCGGCTTGTAGAGGTCGGCCTCCGTCGCCTTCCCGGGATCTATCTGCTTCTCTATACCATCCAGGCCCGCCGCCAACATAGCGGTGAAGGCCACGTATGGGTTAGCAGAGGGATCGGGGGATCGGTACTCTGCTCGGGCAGACTGGGGCGACCCGAAGGGGACCCGAATCAGGGCCGTTCGGTTTCTCCTCCCCCATGCAATGGTCACCGGCGCCTCCCATCCGGGGATGAGCCTCTTGTAGGAGTTGCAGATGGGATTGGTCAGGGCGGTCAGCGCCCGGGCGTGCTCCAGGAGCCCGCCTATGTAGTTCAGAGCGATATCGGATAGGTCGCCTCTTTTGGCATCGTAGAATAGGTTCGTCTTGACCCCATCACCCACCTGGACGATGTTCTGATGGGTGTGCATGCCGCTTCCGTTCATGCCCTCAAAAGGCTTGGGCATGAAGGTTGCGACGAGCCCTTCCCTTTGGGCGTACTGCCTGATGATGTCCTTCAGCGTTATGGTCGCATCGGCTATTCTCACGGCGTTTCCGTACCTGAAGTCGACCTCGTACTGGCTCGGCGCCACTTCCTTGTGGTACGCCTCGTACCTGATCCCCATCTTTCCCATGGCCTCCATGATTCTCCCCAGGATCGAGCGCCCGAGGGCCGGGGGTGCATCGAAGTATCCCTTGTCGTCGATTCTCGCAAGCTCCGAACCGCTTCTCTGAAGGAGGAAGAACTCCAGCTCCGGGGCAACATAGAAGCGGAACTCCTTTCCCTGCACGTCCATACGGCTCGAGAGAACGCCGGATATCCTGGCCACGGTGTCGGAAAGGAGCCGCCTCGAATCGCCCTCGAAGGGCTGGTACCCCTTTGCCGTTGGCTTGGGGTAGTAGACGTTGCAGATGGCCCGCCACACGTCTTGGGCCCACGGCACCGGCGTGAAAGTGTCGGGATCCGGTATTATGAGTAGGTCGCTCTCCTCAACGGGTACGCCGTATCCGTAGATCGAGGAGCCATCGATCTTGAATCCGTCCTTGAACACGTTTCCATCGGCGAACTCGTCTATCGTCACGCTCTTGAACTTCAAGTTGCCCAGGATGTCAACGAACTGCAGGTCCACGATCTTGGCGCCCTGGTCCGTCGCTTCTTTTAGGGCCTTGGTGAAATTCGTAAGGGGGTTGGGTTCCTGCGACACGTCCTCACCCTAGATTGCCCTCCCCCGGGATGCATAAATCTTTCACTGCCTTCGCCACGGCCAGGGAGAGTATCCCTTATCAAGGCGCCCTTTCAGCACTTCCTGATGGCGACCATGATCGATAGGAAAACGATCTCCAGATGTGCTCGATCGATAATTGCATCCATGAACCTGAAGTTCGGTGACGGAGTCTTGATTCAAGGGGGTACCCATGTCCGGCAGCTTCTCGAGGACATCGCCTTCGAGTGCTACCGGGTCGGAGCCCTTCCATTCATAACTTCCCAATCCGACGACTATAGATGCAGGGTCATGAAGAGCATCCCGGCCAAGACTCTGGAGCAGGTGCCGCGCCACCTCGTCGGTATGGTCGAGAAGCTTGACTGCATGATCGCCATAGAACCCTACGACGATCCATCGGTGAGGAACACTTTCCCCAGAGACAAGCTCGAGGCAAGAGTCAGGTCAGACGTCCCAATCAGGAGGATCCTCTACGGAGAGGAAACCGGGGTCGGGAGGAAGTGGTGCTACGCCGGCTGGCCGACACGCAAAGCGGCCAGATACTTCGGCATCGACTACCCCCTCTACGAGAGATTCGTGGTCGGCGGGATGAGCGTGTCCCCCAAAGAACTGATGACCAGGTGCGAGACAATAGGCAGGATGCTCGAAGGAGCCGAAACGCTTCACGTCACGGATCCGGAAGGAACCGACTTCTGGGTCAGGATAGAGGGAAGGAGGCGCAACCTCGATGATGGCTTTGTGAGCGATGAGGACGTCGCCGCAAACGATATGGGCAACAACCTCCCCGCCGGGGAGGTCTTCATCGCCCCCCACGAGACCTGGGGCGAGGGAACCATCTTCTGCCCGATAACTGTGGACCGCTTCAGCGAGAAGAAGATCAGGGACGCGGTTCTAACATTCAAGGAGGGCAGGCTCGACCTGGCAGCGGCGAAGTCCGCGACCAACCGGTATGCACTGGTCAAGTCCTTCAGGCAGGCCTTGAAGGTGGACCAACAAACCCAGACCGAGGTGCGAACGCTCAACATAGCCGAGATCGGCATCGGGGTCAATCCTAGGATCAACAGGGCCATCGGGTACATCCTCACGGACGAGAAGATAATCGGATCCGTCCATCTCGCCCTCGGCTCCAACTTCTCCTATGGCGGCACCAGCAAGTCCGCGATGCACTGGGACTTCGTCACCGTCCCGAAGGTTACCATGGTTGCGCGCAAGGAGGACGGCAGCGAGACGACGATAATGAGCAGAGGCAAGCTGCGGAGGATTCCCTAGAGGCTGGCCTCACCCGACGCGCATTCACCGCTTAAGCCCTCTCACCTTGAGCGGTCAGCACATCCAGATTTGTCGCACGTATTCAAGAAGCAGCGCAGGGTATGCACTTTACCAAGCAACGGCTTGGATTCTGCGTCCGGCGCTGATCAAGCGCATCGTCGGCCTC
>CAYVLA010000120.1:0-520 GCA_964452145.1 Hadarchaeota archaeon (SeqCode) | reverse complement strand
CATCCTCGGAAGCTTACCCAGGGGGGATGAACCGTCACGGTTTTCATGGGCCTCTGTCGGGGCTACTCGTGTGCAGGCATCCTGCGTGAGGAATGCGGATTCGACCCCGAAAGAGCTTGACCCACTGCGCCATGCATGCCCAGTTCGCATAGCCCGGGAATATGTCATATTTTTATAACCAAATCCTCTGTGATCGGGCGGGGAGCGGCTCCATAGATCGATCTGCTCGATGGCCTTAGGGAGAGTATCTGATGAGATTTGCCGTCAGGAAGTTGAACCCCGGCAAGCAGAACAGGACCGTTGCCCTCATCAAGGGCAAGCCGTCAAGATCGCCCTCTGAATCGGCGTATCTCACGACCCTGAAGGCCCTGGAAATCCTTTACGAGAACGACCGGGATTTCGAGAACTCCACCTACGAGGTCTACAGAAGGACGGTCCTCATCAAACCCAATCTCGTCAGGCCCATACCAGGGCAGGCCACCTCGAACATGATGAACACCGATCCCCAGGTCTGTCGGGC
>CAYVLA010000119.1:0-10290 GCA_964452145.1 Hadarchaeota archaeon (SeqCode) | reverse complement strand
CCGGTTGGTGCGGAAACCTGTCGAAGGAGCATAGGCACACAGTCCCTATTCCGGTCCCAGCCCAGTTCCCCAGGCCCGGCCAGGGTCCTGAATGGTACCACTTGGGCATAAGTGGTAACGGATCCTCCCACTGCTGCAACCCTGCTCGAGAAGGGGATGATGAGCTGCAGGTCCTCAGGAGCAGGAACATATACTTGGCCTTGATCTCCCACTGGGACATAGTGGAGCCCCCCCAAAAGACACGATACGCGTTTTCATGATAGCCCCAGTAGAGCGAGGCAATGCTTCTGATTTCTTGGGGGAGAAGAGTTGGTGCCGGCGCTGGGGCCACTGAGTGGCAGCCTTGGCGTGTTCGAATCCCGCCGCCCTACAAACCTCTGAAATCCTCTTTGGTCGAGAATCAGAAAGACGTATATACTTCGGGTTTTGAAATATATACGCCAGTGGATGAGGTGGTGTTTTGGCTACCGGTACTCTGTCCGCCAAGGGATGGGTGGTGATTCCTCAGGAGCTGAGGAAGCGTTACGGGCTATCAAAGGGGGCAAAGGTTCACTTCATCGACTATGGCGGCGTCTTCTCCATCGTGCCCGTATCCAAGGAGCCGTTGAACGAGGCAGCCTCCATGCTCAAGGGCGAGGACTCCCTTGTCGAGTCCCTGGTCAGGGAGCGCAGGAAGGATGCCTCGAGGGAGAGGTGAGCCTTGGGGCTGGCCGAACGCCTCGTTCTCGATAGCTACGCTCTTCTGGCATTCCTTGAGGGTTCCAGGGGATGCGGACTGGTCAGGGAAGTGCTGGAGATGGCGGGGGAGGGCGACTGCAGAGTGCTAATGAGCATCGTCAACCTTGGGGAGGTCCTCTACATCACCGAGAGAGGTAGGGGCCTGCACAAGGCCCATGAGGTCCTTGCCCGCGTGGAGGAGCTTCCCATCGAAATCCTCGACGCCGATAAGCGCCAGACGCTGGTGGCGGCCCACTTAAAGGCATCATTCCCCATTGCGTTCGCGGACTGCTTCTGCGCGGCCCTGGCGGTTGTCCAGGAGGCAGCCATTGTGACAGGGGACCCCGAGTTCAGGCTCTTGGAGGAGGCCTCCATCGTCTCCCTGCACTGGCCTGAAGACGACTGATACAGCGATGCCCCTGTGCTGGCCTTGACCGCCTCGATTGGCTGTCTGTGTGGGGATGCAGCAGCCGCTCTGATGATCGGGGAAGACCGCCTGAAGACGCGTCATCGCCGGCCACCTGCGCCCGGCATCCCCTTGTGATCGGGAACTCGGGGCTGCAAGGCAAGATCGAAGGCTTCCTACACCCCACCGGGGAGGTGCTGTCCTGAGGGACAGGGCCCCTCGGCCGGGTGGGAAAGCTTGTCATAGTTCGATTCGTCTTGCGCCGCGAGGGGGTACGCCCTCCCGACCGGTATCAGGGCGGGGTGGATGGAACAGATGACTGTGGTCCGGATGGCCTCGGACGGATTCGCGCACGGATATAGGATAGTCGAGGAACTGCCGAGGGGACCCGTAGTTGCCCTTCTCCCTCTGCTCCCGGGCCCGGTTCAGGGATCCCGTGCTGATCGGCCTGCTCGCATCCGTCAACGGTCTGTCAGCGTAAGATATTTAGAATACGCACTTTATCTTCGTCCGTGGAGGTTGTTAACGCCCGATTCGACGGGGAGCTCATCGCCAAGCTGGACCGGCTGGTCGAGAGGGGGCTTTTCAAGAGCCGTAGCGAGGCCCTTCGTCGGGCAACCCAGGATTTCCTGGAGAGGAACTCCCGCCTGTTCCTGGAGGATGAGGCTGGGAGGTGGCTTGGCTCCGAGATGAGCGACGAGGAGCTGGAGCGGACGTGCGCGCGGATCTTCTCCGGGAGGGCCACCGCGGCCCAGATGGTGGCGGAGGCTCGGGGGCGATGATGTTCTACATGGACACGAACGTCTTCATCTCCCGGTACAAGCCCGATGATCCTTTTCACTCCGCGTCGAAGAGAATCCTGGAGGGCTTGGAGGCCGGGTGTCTGAAGGCCTGCACCTCCCCCCTGACCGTTCTGGAGGCGGCTTGCGTGACGAGCCGGAGCTACGAGGATAGGCCTGGCTCGGGGTCCGGGCCCGGGAAGGGTCCGGTCATCTCCGCCGTGCTGAAGAGGCTGGCGAGGCTTGGCCTGGTCTTCGTCCATCCGCCGGGTGATACCAGGTTTCCCGTCGGCGGGGATGCTGTCCTGATGCCGGCGATCCTGCATCTCGCCCTGAACCTTAGCTTCCGGGTGGGACTGAGATCGCTTGACTGCGTCCATCTTGCCGCCTTGATCCACTCCCGCAGCGTCTTGGACGAGGAGGTATCCTTCTTCGTGACGGGGGACTCCGAGATCCTCAAGAGGAGGAGGGAGCTGCGGGAGGTCACCGGGTCCGCCTTTGCCGATCCCGAAGAGTTCGCGGGGCTTGCCGGCCTGTAGCCGGCAACGGGGTCGCCTCATGGGTGGGGTTCATCAGCCTGATCGAACGAGATGGTCGCAGAGCCGGCCGTTCCCCTGAGGGCTGTTCTGGACACGAACGTGATCGTTTCCGGTGTGCTCTACCGGGGAAATGAAAGCGAGCTGCGATATCGGCTCATGGGTGGCCGGCTCACCTGCGTCTCCTATGCATGGCCCAGCTGCTGCCAATATCGGGCAACTCCACTCCATTATGACCGCATCGTGTCCGTACACAGGGAGATTGGTCCCAGGACCGACCCCTAGCTTCTCCGCCCCCACTCCTACATGAATTCCTAGATCAGCTCGACGAATTCCTGCCTCCTGCCTGCTGATCCCGGCCTGCCTGAGCATGCTGAGGAGCGTTCCCCTCTTCACCTCGGGCTTTCGGGGCACGACCACCAGCAGCATGCCTTCGGGAGTCCTCTTGTGCAGGGAGACGTGGCTTCTGCCTGGTGATGCCGAAGCCGACCTCTTCAGGGCCCTGATGACATCGTCCCCTGAGACCGCGGGAAGCTTGACAACAGCCTCGGAAGAGTGTTGCTATGCGTGTCCAAGGCCTTGCTAGGGCTCGGTTCCGTAATGGGAGATGTGGTGAATCCCACCGATCCGCGCGAGCTTCGCCAGGAGTCTGTCGTCGGCCGTGTAGAAGTCCGCCCCCCTCATCTCGCCCAGAGATATGTACGAGGCATCGTAGATCGAGATCCCCCACCTCAGCGAGGTCTCCACAGCCCTTGCGGCCAAATCTCCCTCCAGCGTGAACAACCAGAAGCAGTACCCGTCCAGGGCCTCGGCCACCCCTAGCAGATCCTGCTCCCCGAACTCGGGGTTGTACCGCAGGGAGTTCATGACCTCGAATAACAACAGCTCCGGGGCGGCGATGTCTACCTCCCGGGCAACATAGTCTTCCTTCATCCTGAGGGCGGCGTCGGAGTGCTCTTCCTCCACGAACCACTTGTCGATCACCGAAGCGTCGGGGACGATCACCTTCTCAGGTCTCTCCATCTCCGGATCTCCTCCTCGCTGCTCCAGCCGGGCGATGGCCGCCTGAGATCATCGGTGAGCTTGGATGCGTGGCTCAGGGACCGGGAAGAGATCCTCCTGTTCTCCCGTTCCTCCTCCCTGATCCTGTCGGCTATTGCCCTTCTTATGAACCCGCTCCAGTTAATGTGGGAGAGTTGCCTCATCTTCTCCCTTGTCTCCGGATCGACTCTTATGCTGACGACCTCCATGTCGCAGGTCCGTATCGCATGCGTAATAAATATATTACCGTCGCTGTAATATGGGCTGTCCCTTTATCCCGCCATATCCGATTGGACGCACATCCGAGATCTTACAGGCAAACAGATCCTTGGGAGGATCCTCGATCCAGAAATCCCTGGGCCTCGATTCACCGGCCCCGATCGCCCGAGACACAGCCTCGTGGGCCCATCAAGGCGGAGCTCGTGGCCGGTTCAGAAGCGCCAGGACCGGGAGGGTCAGCACGCGCAGCAAGGCAAGTGGGATCATCAAGAGGTCCGTCCCCTCGCTCACCGCAAAGGTGGCATAGCCCTGGTTGGGCCACCTGTCAACCGTGCTCAGCCGATTCTCGACGTACTCCGGCACGGCGACGACGTAGTCGAAGCCAGCCGGGCTGCCCATGGCGGATGCGTTGGACTGCAGCCTGATGGAAGTCCCATCAACGATGAAGGGAACTGGGATCACCCTGCCCCGCCCCCCGGGCCGCGTCCAGACCTCTCCGGAAAAGCCGCTGGAGCCCAGCGTGACCCTGACGAGGCCATCCACGCCAAGTCCACTGTCCACCACGGGCCAGTTGCCCCATGGCCCGGTGCTCCGATGCGAGAGCTCCTCCCCAGCTCAGCCTCCGGAAACAGATTAATAGCTGATCGTGGAGTTCACCGGCGTGGGGTACCTGTCCGACGCCAGGGCCGAGGCTTCGGCGGAGGTTTTCGAGAGGGATCCGCGGGTCCAGGTGGCGTATCTCTTCGGCTCGTCCTGCACGGGCCGGCGCCTTCCCGAGAGCGACACGGATGTAGCGGTGTTGCTGTCCGATCTGCCTGGGGACATGCTCGAATGCTACCTGGATCTGGTACAGATGCTGTCGGGGCCCTTCGGCGATGAGTTGGACCTGGTCATCCTGAACCAGGCGCCTCCCCTCCTGGCCTATCAGGTGGTCAAGGAGGGAAGGGTGATCTACTGCCGTGATGAAGGGGCGCGTATCGAGTTCGAGGCGAAGACAATGAGGCGGTACATGGATATGTCCCGGGCCAGGGAGCGTTACGACAGGGCCCTTGTGGAGGAGGTGTCTGGATGGAGGCCCTGATCGGGGAGAAGCTGTCGAGGCTGAGGGAGTATCTTGCCTATCTCAGACAGCTGGGGGAGATCTCCCCGGAGGCCTTCTCGTCGGATTTCAGGTCCAGGGGGGCGGCCGAGAGGTACCTGCATCTGTCCATCGAGTCCGTCATCGATATTGGCAGCGAGATCATCTCCTGCCTTCAGCTCCGGAGGCCCGGGAGGTACGCTGATATCCCGGAGATCCTCGCGGAGGCGGGGATCATCCCCGAGGAGCTGTCCAGTGAGGTTGCCAGGATGATTGGCTTCAGGAACCTGCTGGTCCATGACTACGCAAGGATCAACGTGAATCTTGAGCACGGATTCCTCCGCAGAAGGCTCGGCGACTTTGAGGCATACATGAAGTGCATAGTGGAATGGTTGGGCAGGCATCCGTCCTCCGCTGGAGAATGATGAGGATCCCTTCCCGAGGGTGACGGAGAAGGTGATCCCCAGTGCCGAGTCGCAGGGCGGCTGGAAGTGGGCTATCCGGGTCTCCCTTCTCGGGTCTCGGGGTCCTCGGGGTTCTTTCTCCAGGGCTTGAACACGGCTAGGGCAAGGGGTAATCCGATTGGTGGGATCAGGGCCAGGATCCAGAACCTGAGTCGGCGAGACCCATATCGTCTTGGAGGAGCGTTCAGGCCTCGAAGACCTGGCCACATGGTTCGAGCCACGTTGCTGAAACGCCTCTATGGGCGCGTGATGGTCCCGAAGGAGGTCGATCGGGAGACGCTGGAGAAGGGCGTGGCCGAGGGCTTCGCCGACGCCTTCATCATCGGGGAAGCCGTGGAGGGGGGCTGGCCGGAGGTCTCGAGCCCGGCGAGGGTGGATGAGGATCTCTGCCGCAGGATGTTGGAGGCTGCGTCCGAGATCCATGCCGGGGAGGCCCAGGCCATCGCGATGGCCCTCAGGCTGGACCTCCCCCTCCTGATGGACGATGCGAGTGGAAGGGCCCTAGCTGAGGGCTTGGGGCTCAGGGCTCCGGGCACCGTCCACGTGATTCTGAAGGCCCTTGCGGAGGGGCAGCTGGACCGCGGGGAGGCGAGGGACACGGTCCTGAGGCTGGTGGAGAAGGGGTTCAGGGTCGAGCCCGGGCTCCTGTCCCGGATTCTGAGGACTGTTGAAACGGGACCCGACGGACAGTCCGCGCAGGGGATGCGTGAGGGCCCGGGATAGGGATTCTCCGCGAGTTCCTCCAGAGCCCCTTGACCACCCGGCACTACTCCGTACGGCTCGACCCGGGCCGGATCCCTCGTGGCCAGCTTCGAGAAGAGATCATTCACCCTTCCTGGCAGCCGGGGAGCGATCCTTCCCCGCCCGCCGCAGTAGGCATGCCATGGCATGCAGCATGGCGATGGCCGTCACCGGGACGCCCGGACATGATTCGATGACGGTGAAGCTCCACTGCCTGGCCCCCAGGGGGTTCCCCGCCAGATCGTGTCCGGTCACTGTCACGCGATAGGTGGTTGACTCCTCGAGAGCCCGGGCCGGCGTGCACGTCAGGGTGAGGTCCTCCCAATTGCTCCGGAAACTGATGCGCCCCGGGTCGATGGCCACCACAACATCAGACATGGTCTCCGTGAAGGTGAGGACGAGGCTTGAATTCGCCGGGGACCCGGCTCCGGCCGGGCTCCAACTGAGAAGGTCCGGGGCAAGGCTGTCGACGGTGAGGACAATCCTCCCCAAGGCCGCGTTTCCCGCGGCGTCCCGGCCCTCCACCTCCAGTAGGTGATGGCCCTGGGGGATTGTGGAGAGGTGGTGGCTCAAGGCCGAGGCCTGGAGCCATCCGCCGCCATCGAGCCTGACCTGGAAGGCCGTGCCCTCCTCCAGCGAGGTCCAGCGGACGGTCAGTGAGGTCAGGTTGGTGATGGTGCCGTTGGGTGGCTCGGCGATCGCGAAGACAGGGGGAATCGTGTCGACCTGGAAGGAGACCGTCACGGTGTGGCTCCCGCCTCCCTTGTTTCGCCCCCTGACCTCCACAACGTAGGACCCATTTGAGAGGCCGAGGTAGGATCTCCTCGTGGCCAGACCCATGTCAATCCAGCCTCCGCCGGTCATGCGGAACTCGTATCCGGCCATCGGGCTGCCGTTGCCTTCCCCGGTCCACTCCACCACGAAGGTGCCGGATGAGAGGGCGCTGCAGTCCTGGGGATGGGTGATCCTGACGATCGGCACTGAGTAGGGGTGCCCAGGGGAGGCCAGGGCGGCCGGGCCCGGCGCGCTCTCGCCGTAGGGATTGATTGCAGTGATATGGTAGTGGTAGTCGGCCTCGGCCACGACATCGTGGTCGGCGAAGAAGGTTCCGGTGGATGCGATCTCGGCAAGGAGGAATCTGTGGGTCTGGTTGCCCCTATAGACCCTGTAGCCTGTGGGGACCTCGCCGCCGAAGCTCGCTGGGGCGGCCCAGGACAGGGTCACGATGCCGGGCCCGCCGGTGGCGTTGAGCTCGCCCGGCGGAAGGGGAGGTATGTACAGGGTGAGCTGGGGCGAGGCCAGGGGCAGACGATCAGAGGAGCCCGCGGAAATCATTGCAGGGTTTGGCTGAGAGCCTCAGTCCAGAACCAGGGGGCACACATCAGGTTTATATGTCATGCGAGCGATATACATCGTATTATGGTGGCCTCCATGGCGGAAATCATCACCCTGAGGTTGCCCCGCGAGATGCTGGAAGAGCTCGATGGGCTTGCCGAACGTGAGCACAGGGACCGGTCGGCGGTCATAAGGGATCTGCTCGAGCGCGGGGTTGGCGAGAAGAGGGTCGAGCACGCCGTTGAGCTCTATCGTTCGGGTCGTGCGACGGGCTGGAAGGCGGCCCAGACCGGAGGTATCTCCCTCTGGCGGTTTCATGATGCCCTTCGGCAGAGGGGCGTCCTTCTCCAGTACTCCGAACATGACCTGGAAGAGGATCTCAGAGCCCTCTCAGGGGGCTAGCCTTGCCAGTCGTCTGCAACAGCAGCCCGCTGATGTGGCTGGCGAAGTCTGGAAGGCTCGCATTGCTGAAACGCCTCTACGGGCGCGTGATCGTCCCGGAGGAGGTCCATCGAGAGACGGTGGAGAAGGGGATGGCCGAGGGCTTCGCCGACGCCTTCGTGATCAAGGAAGCCGTGGAGGAGGGCTGGCTGGAGGTCTCGGCCCCGTCGAGGGTTGATGGGGACCTTTGCCGCAGGATGGTCGAGGCTGCACCTGAGATCCATCCAGGGGAGGCCCAGGCCCTTGCGATGGCCCTCAGATTGAGCCTTCCCCTACTGATGGACGATGCCAGCGGTAGAGCCCTGGCGGAGGGATTGGGGCTCAGGGTAAACGGCACCGTACACGTGATTCTGAAAGCCTTGGCGGAGGGACACCTGAACCGCGGGCAGGCGAAGGACACGGTGCTGAGACTGGTGGAGAAAGGGTTCAGGGTCGAGCCCGGGCTTCTATCGCGTATCCTGAGGGCTGTTGAAATGGGTGCAGGTGGATCAGCTCGCCATGGGAATGTGTGAGGGCCTGGGAAGAATCTCTCCCGGCTTCTCCAGACCCTCATGACCATTCGGTAGCTCTTCCGGTCGGGTCCCCTCGCGTACGCCCGGGGGAAACGAGATCCTAGCTCTTCCAGCCTACCTGCTCGAAGGACCCTCTCGGTTCGGGCGAAACGAGGACCTCATGTCTCATCCAGAGGTGCGAGCTTCTCCTCATCCAAGCTATTCAATCGATCACCGGCATTGCCGTGCTAGGATGCAATCGCGACACCGCGATCCTGCCACTTGGCGATACGAAAGCTGCAGGGGTGCCGATATGTAGCGAGACGGAAGAAGCCTGCCCACCACAATCAGGGTATCCTCTCGCCCGGATCGTTGTCCAGGATCTGTGGCTGGGAATCAGCTTGTTCCACAACGACCCTGGGATAGGCGTACACTTGGGCTTCCTCAACCGAGACGGTTGCTCCCGCGTCCTCACCATCGGCCAGGCCCTGGAGCATCCCCTCGTCAACGAAGTAGTAGCCCCAAAGCGTGTTCCCGAGTTGAAGGTAGTCCCAGCCATACTGATCTGCCTTGCAGGCGGAGGCCATCACCGTCTGGTCGGCGCCGGCATAGCTGATGTCGTCATCGTCATCGAACATGCCGCCGCTGTGGCAGTTGCCGAAGAAGAGGGTGAAGTGATCGGTCTGCATGCCGCTAAACCTCTCTGCCAGCATTCCGTCCGGAATGCCGTAGAGATCGTGGCTCACGATCATCTCGTCATGCCCATCCCACTCTGAATCGGAGTCCCAGCCGTCGGCGTCGGGGGCCCTGTAGCCGTGGCCGCTGAAGAAGAAGACTGCCTGGCTCTCCGGGTTGGTGTTGGCCACCAGCCAGTCAATGGCCCCGAGAATGGCCGAGGCAGTGGCCTGCCTGTTGGTGACGAGCATGATGTTCGTGTAGCCATACTTCTCTTCCAGAACCTGGGCCATCTCCTTGGCATCCTCGTCGGGGTGCCAGAGGTCACTGTCCCTGCCCCGGTAATCGGCAATGCCGATGACGACGGCCCACTTGTTGCTCGGATCCGGTTCGGGGTCCTTGGGGGGCTTCCCGGGCTTATCGGGCTTGGCTCCCCCTGGCTTAAGGGGCTCCCGGTCCAGATGCCCCACCTGCGGAGAGCGACCTCGAACCCCCGGAAAACGCAAGAGCCGGGCTTGGGAAGGCTTCCACACCGTCCATTCGGGAGGGGCACCTGGACAAACCCAAGGCCCAGTGGGGAAGATCACACGCGGCCTCTCGGAGGAGGTGGAACTCATTTGTTTACATGACAGTTGTGCGGGTTCTGCAGGAGAAGAGGATCACGATCGCCCTCAGCACGGCCACTAGGGAGCGCCTTCACCGCTCTGGCCGCAAGGGAGAGTCTACTATGACATCATGAACCGGCTCCCGAGCATCGGCCAGGCGGACATGGAAGCCACGGAGGGGGCCTAGTGGAGAATCGACAGCACTTCCGTCTCGGATTACGCGAGGATTGACGATGTATGAGGATCTCATCCATCCCAACGCAATCCAATGCTCCCCTCGATTGTCTCGACGCCCCTAGCTGATCGTCAGGGAGCCAGCGGATCGAGAGTCAGTCCGCCTTGTCACCTCCATTGGCGAGGACCGCATCCATCCAGCGGACGCAGAGGTACTGGCCCTGGCAAGGGAGGAAGAAGGGGTGGCCGTTGTGGATGACAGGGTTGGGCGGGACGTGGCCAGGGCCCACGGCATCTCCTTCGGGGGCACCGTCTTCCTCCTCGCCATCCTCATCACGAACGGCAGGATCAGCAGGGAAGAGGCCATGGCTTTTTAGTGCACCAGAGTACACAAATACCGAGATATCGGCCATGATGTGCATACGGGCCATCATCTCTGCCCCCGATCCAAAGCTCCTCTTCCGAGTTGCATGCACCATCATCTTCCCGACGGACTCCGCCCGGTGCGCAGGTTCCAGGAGGGTCTCTCCGTAGCCAAGAACCATCTCGTCTATGGCCTGAGGCCTGTCTCCACGCGCGGGCTTGTGA
>CAYVLA010000118.1:0-10415 GCA_964452145.1 Hadarchaeota archaeon (SeqCode) | reverse complement strand
AGGATATGTCCGAGCAGGGTGAAACGGATATGCATGGTCAGGCAGAGCTTCCTCGAGGCTCAACACACCGACTGACTGGACTGATCAAAACAAGGATTGACGATACATGTGGCCCAGGGAGGGGGACGATGATCCGCTGACTTGAGTTGCTGACGTTGGCAGACTTTCGCGAGTCTTCCGCTAACAACCCATCGGGAGGACCTTGTTCATTCCCGGACTGCATCATTGTCACCGGGTGTGCTAACAGTGCCTTCATCACGATCATGGACCATCTGACGAGCCATGAGCTGAACCGTCTCGCACGCACAAGATCTATTCTGGGGTAGGATTCTCAACTAGGCCCATGAAGACCATGCTGCCTGATTCGCTGTCCACTATGGCGAAGAAGAACGGCCTGTTCACCCGCATGTGGAACTTCGAACCCCTCATGATAGCCACCACCGTTGCCGCTGCAGCCTCGGTGCCCTTCTCGTCTATATTCAGGAAGGTCTTATGGTCCACGAAATCAATCCGCGCTCCACCGTTAACCATGCCTCCGAAATCAGCCACGGGGGTGAAGGCGATCCCCATGCCCAGCGCCGACAACACCTCGTTCAACCGCTTTGAGTACTCCAACTTGACCTTGGGAAGCACGATGCTTACTTCCTCCTCCCGTAATCCTTGTATCCAGCTGTTCCAGTTCTTGATGCTGAGGTCCTTGATGAACTCATCGATGTCCTGAGGCAGGAAGACGTACATTCCAAGCCTGCCGGACTCGCCGTAAGGCAGTCTGACAGCCTGAAACTGGGAGGTCTCCAGATACGGGACCTTCACGGCATTGGTCATGCTCATCATGGGGTGCATCTTCTTGGTGCCGTTCCGCAGGGTGAACTGCAATTCCCTGGTCAGGTCCGGGTTGAATGGCTCGGACCACTCCGCTGAGAAGTAGATCGCGTTGATCAGGAACATTATGTGCAAGGGGTCGATCTGGTCAAGGATGGTCGGGATCTTGCCCCCGGTGTTCCTAGAGACCCAGTCGTTTATGGCCTTCAGAGCCAGTTCATCGAAGCTGAGCACCTCTATCTGGGCGCTGAAGAACTGCTCGTTGTCTTGGAGGAACTTCTCCTTGAACTCCACTCCCTTCCTAGCCCAGATGGAGTTCGCAACCAGCAGCTCTGCGTCCGGATCAGCGCCCTGCAGAAGGGCCAGCATCTTCTCGCTCGCCGCGTTGACGTCCTCTAAGGGGATGCCCTCGATTGAAAGGGCCTTCGCCATGGCGAGCCTGGTTTCCCCCTGAGCCCCGTTGTACGTCATGGACAGCGCCAAGGCAATGCTCGGCGGGGAGATGAACACGTTCCCACCATCTTTGCAGAGCTCGCGAAACACGTTGAACCCGAAGGTGTTGTGGCGTTGAACAATGACCAAGTCTTGTTTGGTCAGGTTGACCGAGCTCACAGGTTCAGTTCCCAGAAGAGACAGGAAGACCGCCAGAACCAGGAGCAAGATCGCCAGAACAGCTGCTCCAGGAACCCACTTCCTAAGCCTCATACAAATCCCCTCACATCTGGTTGCTTCTGACATCCATAAATAGGTTGCTCAGCATTCAGTATACTTCCTCCGCCCATCGAAGACGTCATCTCTGCCAGCTCGTCAGCCCGACGTCCGAAACGATGTGAATACCTTCGCTGAAACCCTTCAGGGATGCGGAGGCGGTGGAGTCCGAAGCATCAGGGCGGTCATATCCGCGCTGAAGGAAGGACATCCGGGAGCATTTTCTGTCGAAGACCCAAGGCCACTCTTCCAACGAAGAACCCGAGAAGCACCATCGCTGTCACCCATCCCTCGCCCATTCTGATGATCGTCAGGGCCACAGCTTTGGTTTGAAGCTCAAGGTTCTGTGGTGTCACCCACCCTTGTTGGAGCGCGGTCGTAGAATTTTCATAGGTTGGTGAATCCATCTCTGCTTCCCCTCCTGCCAGAGGTCCCTCTGGAAGGCTGGAGAAGACCCCGCCCCGATGCTTTCCCTCAAAGCGTCGATCTGCACAAGCTCTTCTCTGAGAACCTGTGTGGCCCCCAGGCTCCAATCGAGGATGCTGAGGGGGTCCTGAAACGAAGTGTGGTCGCCACTGTAGGTGACACGTTGGATGCTGAGTCCCAGGCTCGAAGCAGTCATATTGAGAAGATGGTAGACATCGGCTGCGTTGCCGGTCTTCACCGATGTAGCGACCATCCTGGATGCACCTAGGCAATCTAGACAGAACACCACCCGGATGGTGCTTAGCTCTTCTGCATGATCTGCAACGTAGTTCAGAGAGCCAACACAACCCACCAAGACCCATCCTTGAGCGCATCTACTAGTGTCTGTGCGATCTCAAGCATGGCGGATACACCGGTGCCGTGCCCCTCAGCAAGAAGCATTCTATGGCTGAAGTACTGAAGTAAGCGGTCGGCTGATTCTACAGGGACGTTTGGGGAAGCACGTATAGCATTTTTATAGTGTCTGACCATATCATGTATCGTGCACCAGCATGGCGCTAGATCTCGACAAACCCCTCAGGCCGAGCAAGCACTTCAGGAACACATGGCTCCGAAGATGGGACTGGGACCTAGTCCAACTGAGGGAAGCCCTGAGAGGCGGGGAAACCGAGAGGATCGGGGAATCCAAGTACGAGATTCGCATGAGGACCGGCCGAAAGGGAAGGAAGGTGATATTGGTGGAATGCGAAGAGGAGATATTCATCATAACGGGGGCAGAGGGGACATGAGAGCGAAGGAATGCCCGTCGTGCGGCAAGGGGCGACTGGAGAAGGTTGACAGCATAGTGTCGGAGATAGGCGGCTACGTCTTCGTCGAGAAAGGCGAACGGTGCTCCTCATGCGGGGAGGAGTTCCCCCTCGAAGAAGAATCCCAGAGAACGATCGCAGCGGCCAGAACCCTGAGCGTATGGCCGGAGCCCCTGAAACTCTACAGGAAACTTACGTCCGTGGGGCGCGGCTTAGTCCTCAGAATACCTGCAGACCTCCAACGACAGATGAAGCTGGAGCCCGGTACGGAGGTCACGATAAGCAAGATCGGCAACAAGATACTGGTTGAACCAACATCAGTGTAGTCAATCAGCTTCAGATCCAAGGACACCTCGAGATCCAACACACAACCCAGCTCGTCCCGGCGACACTGTTGGCAGAGGCCAGAGCGTGCTGCTCGACGGCCTCCACCGCCCGGTAGGATCTGGCCGCCGAGTCATCGATGGAAGCCTCGGGCATCGACGTCTTTGGGACGGCCAAGGCCGCCGATCAAATCACCAGGATGACTAGAGTAACGGCAAGCGCCGCCACTGCCCAATACGGCAGTTCGGCCTCTGCCCAGCTCGCTTTCCCCGGGCGCAATCTCGGAGTGGTGTATGGTTACAGACACCTTGGCACTATCAGATGCATCCCTGAGTTTGGGCATCGTGTGCTATGACTTTCTGAGGGTTTCTGGCCCCACGGGCTTCATGTTCTCCACGATGCGAATCAAATCGTCCCGTGTGTATTCTCCTTTTCTAGTCCCGATGAGGTAGTAGAAGCCATCGTGATAGAAATAGGCAAACAGCGGCTCTAAACCGCGTTCTACCCATTTGGGTGAAGCGAAGGCATCCTCAACTACCACCACCAAGAAGCTTCCAATCTCCAGAATCTCAGCGGATGTCTGGTTCTTCAGTTCCTCAAGCGTCGGCGTACGATTTGACCTCTTGAGTTCGATGCACACTTTTGCCTCGATGATGTCGTGTTCTATGGGCACATCACCGTACGCCAAGACTATCACCTGACTAGGAAGATATATTTCCTGCAACTCAAGTTGACCCGGCATCCACGTGGGCAACAGCAGGGTTCCCGATGGATCGAACCTGGCCACGACCTCGTCTACCGTGAGTTTCTCCACCATCTCCACCGAGAAGGACGGGAACTCGTAGGAATGTGGTCTCAGGACTATGCTCATCGTAGCGGCCAGTATCACTACCACGGCGCATCCGATCACTATCTTCATCCTGAAGTCCACCGCTAACCACCCCCTCATGCCATGAACCAGTAGTCATATAGTTCAATGATGTGGTAGGGATCATTTTCAACGAGATGATGCCAGTTCCATAGATACCATTGACCAGCGTAAGCATTATAGTAGGAGATATCTCGGAATTCCGTGCCGTCTATCATGACCACTCCGTTGACGGTCTCCACAAGCGCGCCCGATTCCGCGGCCTCCGGAGGGTCTGTGACATAAGAGCCCTTGTGTACCCCGTCTATGTAGATTTTCCACTGTCCTGTGTATCCGGGCTGAATCCTATACGTATGCCAGCTATAGGGTGATAGACTCTCAAAGATTCTCTTATCGTAGCCGTTTCTATCTCGCTTCTCCATGTAGAAGTTTGTTCCATAGAATAGTCTCTTACGGTAGCCAACCTGCACATGATATCTATAGTAATAGGACAATACGACCACGACGTGCTCAGATAAGCCCTTCTGAGCCTGGTACATATCTGGATTAATCGTACGAATCAAAGCTGATACTCCTTGAGCGTATCCCGAATATGCATGCCCTGCGAACCGGGACGATCCGAGTGCCGACGGCATCGAGAGTAGAACCAATGCGGCCAATGCGGTGCAAGATCCCTTGACATTCCTTCTTCCCAAACAACGATAACTTCCAATCGCTTCCACCCCAAGTGTGTAGGTTGGGTTTTTACCATATTAACCTTTCTACCACCATCCATACCATATCATATCTTGTCTTCAGGGATCTCTCGATCAGCAGGTTTGTCCTCACCCGTGAAACAGACCGTATCCCCACGAATAGTCCGCCGCTGGGTCAACTTGCATGTAGGGCCAACAGTCATAAACTTGTATGACGCCGCTGCTTTCTACTGCGAACCTTTGCTCGATGTGCCAGGCCACTGGAGTAGTAGAGTAGATCGGGATCTCCCAGTTGTTGTAGAAACAGTAATAGCCCCAATCTGATGGGGAACCAGGAGCAGAGACCAAAGCCAACAGAACGCCTGCGGAGAACAGGACGATGCCGACAAGAGCAGCCAAGAAAGAGCGGCGATGCTCATTCATCCATGTCCCTCGGTGGACCCCAGATAATCATTGCGAAGGCAGGTCCCTCAGTCCTCGTTTCGGGGGAGGACGAATCCGGCGGCTCGAAATACTCGAGAAATAGCTTGTCCAAGGCATAGTCCGAGTATCCCGATCTTTGCTACTCCGCTTCTTTAGCTTATATCAGGCCCACCCCGTTCAGAGCAAGATACACAGAGACAAGGATTACCGCCAAGCTGGGAAGAATGAACCACACCAGCCCTGGCCCTCGGGGCTTCTGGAAGATGACCCAATGCTCCCCTCCTTGGTTGATCTCAGTCTGGCTCACATTGAACCACGAGATTCGGAATCTGTCAGGATCAGTTTCAAGGGTCAGGTGGGAGTTGCTCTTTGGGGACCAATCAGCAGCCACATACTGGGGCGGCAGGAACACGGAGATCTGGGTGCGTATGGGGTAGTCATCCCAGACCACAGGCCCAACAGAGAACTTGTTCCCTCTACGACCACAGCGATGCCACGTAAGGTTGAAGATGACCTCAATCTCCCCCATACTTCCATACTGCTCGATATCCAGGGTCGTTCTCGCATCAGGTGAATAGCTCACTAGGAAGGATGTCTCGGCACCTTCCCCAGTTCTTACAACAAGATCGTTCCTTGGGATGGCGCAGGGATACGTGATGGAGATGTTGAACCGCTCAGCCGTCCTCTCCACGGACATCAGGTGATGGGCGGTGACCATGCCGCTGGGCTCCAAGAAGTATGTCAGGTTGTGGACTGTTCGATTCTGAAGCTTGTTGATCCCGACCAGGTAGACCCAGGGAGACTCAGAGTCCTCGCCCAGGCGCCTCCCGCCACAACGCATCCCCCATCACAACTCGGAGCGATGCCCGATGCAGCCCTAGCCTTGGACCGATCAAGGATGATATCCCAGACCTTTTCCCCATCGGAGTCGGTCTTCAGGATATACATATGGGAGCCTGTCCCCGGGGATATCCTACCAGCCAAGACGTATCCCCCATCCCAGCTTCGCATCATGGCTTGGGCCGAACTACCGTAGAAGCCCGTCCCGGACCATCCTCGGTGCGTTTTCTCCCACACCTCTTCTTTTTGTCGGTTCACCTTCAGCATTGCGACAAATCTGTCGGTATTCCAGCCACGCACAAGACAGGTCTCTTCCCTGTCGGAAGATACTGACAGATCTGTCAGCGTCAGGTCAGACTGTGACAAGGCCGTCAGTGTCAGGTCAGGGCGTATTGGGTTGAGGGCGGAAGGGGAGCAGTATCATCGCAAGATGCCTCTTTCCTCGTGTGTGATGCCTCCTTCGCCATGCACCACGCACCGATGCCCGGTGTGCAACTCAACTCCTGGCCCGCACTACCTCGCTTACAGGAACGGGTCCGTTGAACCACCTTGCACCACCGTTATGCGAGAGGCCGGGTCGTCAGCATGAGCGGAGATCTTGTCCTTTCACATGCCCAAGGGCGACGATCAGCACGACCAACGCCAGAAGACAGGGCATCGAGAATTCGGCCACCGTCGCTCCGTTATCGGGCCCGACCCTCCATATCCATATCGTCCCATCCCAGGATCCCGCAGCGATCATCGATCCGTCCTGCGACCAATCCACCGACGAAACGGGCCTGACGGGCCCTCCCAGCATCGCCACAAGCTCCAAGCCCTGGGAGTCCGGATCAGTTCTCCATATGGAAACACCCGGTGCGGATATCCCGCAGCCAGAATCAGAGGAGCCATCGGAGCTGGGAGTCTGGCGGACCGTTCCTGTCCAGGCTCCCATCGCCACCGCTATCATGCTCGAGTTGGCTGCCCACGCCAGACCGTAACGCCCGGGCAGCATCGCCCGCGCGATGACCTCTCGGCCCAGCTCGGCAAGGGTTGCCTCCCCCGAGCCGACGACAAAACCCCACACGGTAACCATAGCTGCGCACGAAGGATCACAACCCGGCGGAAGGAGACTCGTCTTCTCATAAGGCCCGTCGGGATCGTACCCTGCAAGGCATCCGATCATGGCACCATCCGGCGACCAAGCCAGGGAGGATACCGACTGCCAGGTGGGGGCAGAGGCCAGGAGCGCGGGCCTCCAAGGATCCCAGACCTCGACCCTTGAGCCCAGACTGGAGACAATTCCTAGGGCAAGCAGATCGCCTCGAGGCGACCACGCCATGCAGCGAACCTGAAGCCCCGCAATGAGATGGCCCGAAGGCGGCCGGGTGTCGAGGTCCCAGAGCCTCGCTCCATCGCCTCCTGCCACAGCCACGATCCTGCCCGATCCCGGGCTCCACTCGCAGAATGATGCGTAGAAACCGACATCACCGACATCGATCTTGGTGGCCAGGGTGCCGAAGACCGCGTCCCATACCACCAACTCTCCCTGCCCGACCGCGGCAATCATCCTACCATCCGGAGAAACCACGGCCGATGATGGCTCTGCAGGGCCCAGGTCAACCAGCTCCAGCTTCACCGAGCCATCGACTCCGAGAATCCGGACAGTCCGCCTCGTTCTATCCGAGTTGATGATCGATTCCCGGCCCGACAGCCAGCGAACCGTCTGCTCCCCGGAACCCCAGCCCTCCAGGGTCCTGACGGGCAACATCCCGCCGGACGGTGAGACAGACCAGATCCTGACCGTCTGGTCCCAGGATGATGAGGCAAGATAGGTCCCTTCCCAGGATACTGACAATATCATGGTAGAATGGGCAGAGACGTTCTGAACCAGCCGACCTTCCTCTGCGAGGTAGACCAGGATGGTGCCCGATGTGCCCAGGGCGATGAAGCTTCCGTCAGGTGACCAGGAGAGTGCGGTGGGATCGCCCCGGATTGGGGTGGATGATATGGGCTGGGCTGTGGCCGCGTCGTAGATGCCAAGGCAAAACCCGGAGGCGTTGCCCGTATCTGAGCAGCTGCCCGCGGCATCTCGGTGGATGACCGCTATCCTTGCCCCGTCGGGCGAGAAGGCGGCTGGCCTCCACCATCCGCCGTTCGTGTTCCCTATCTCTGCTGACAGCTCCCAGCTACTGGTATTGTAGACCAGTATGCCGTTGCGGCCGCTTCTCAACAGCCTCTCGCCATCAGACGACCAGTCAAGGATCACGGCGGGTGCTCCCAGAACGGGTCCCAGCTCATCTTTCTCGTAGAGCGTGCTGATGTTGACCCGCCTTGCCACATCGAAGACATGGGCCTTGCCATCGGCGTAGATCAGGGCGACAAGCGAGCTGTCGGGCGACCAGGCGATGGGCCACGGCTGCACCGGCCCACCACTGATCTGGAACAGCAGCCCGTAGTCGTGCACGATCATGGCCTGGTCCGAGAGGTTGGAGAGAGGCACCATGCATATGCGGCCAAGGAAATCCGTTGCGGCCAGCAGCAATCCGCAGGGAGACCACTCGAAGCCCGCCCAGGGAATGCCCTCCTTCGCTGCCACAAACCCTGCGAGGCTTCCGTTCAGATGCCAGATGTGCAGCCCCACATCGCTGCATGTTGCCAGCAGACGGCCGTCCGGGCTGAGTCTGGCTCCTTGAAGACTGCCGAGACCGATCACCACCGCTGGTTGTCCCGGGGCCTGGCCAATGTTCAGCCCCGGGGCCGCGTCCGGGAGAGCCGCACACGAATTAACCGTGACGATCATCAGCATTGACAGACATGCAAAGCTCTGAGCGGCCCCGGACCAACTCTTGACGAGAGGAATCCACCCTGAGCCTCCCGCAGCGTTCTTGCCCCCAACACCAGCCTTGGTGCAGACCGGTCCAGTCATATCACCCAGAACCCGAACATGTGACACAGATACATGCCGCGGTCCGTCGGATGCCTTGGGCATCCACCTCCCCGGAATCGGCCCTGCTACCGCAACAGCATATGCAGCAGACATCAGGGCAAGGAGACCGGCGAGGCCACCAAGGACCCCCAGCTCACGGACGCAAGCACCTGGGCTCGCATTCCACAACAGGACGAAACCATCGTCCGAGGCGGTCGCCACGAAGGGGCCTTCTGCCAGCCAGCTGATCGAGACAATGGATCCCGTCATGGTCGGAAAGCAGCCCCACGGATCCAGCTCGCCGGAATGGACGCTCCACAAGGCAACGCTCGGCCTCAGCTTGTCAAACCAATGCCATATCGAAACCAGGGAGACGGATACGGGGCGAGAAACGACGACCATTTCGTATCCCATTGCCTCGGGATCTACGGTTATCCACATCGGCGTTTCCGGCATTCCCCACTCCTCCCTCCAAGGATCCTTGTACTCCCCCATTCCGAAGGCAAAGACCACCGCCATCGAGCTCGGACACCAGGCGACGGGGTGCCGGTACGCGTCGCTCGACCATTCGTAGATGATCCTCTTTTCGTCGACGAGCACGAGGAGGCCATCGACCCATTCAAACAGATGCAGATGAGTCGGGCCCCCCTCATCCGACGCCATGGCCGACACGAGGAATCTGCCATCCGGCGACCAGTCTAGGCACCTGACGGGCAGAGCGGTGTCCACATGGAAGATGCGGACCGCATCCAAGTCGTCCACGCGCCAGATGCCCACCCCGTTGCTCGACGCTGTTCCGAGGACCAGCCCATCCAAACCCGGCATCCAGACCACCCCGTACGCTAGCCCCTCCCCGAACCAAGCTGAGACATCTAGGCTGCGAAGATCCAGTATCCTTGTTCCCGCTTCAGACCCAGAGGATACCAGGGCGAGATGAGTACCGTCCGGCGAGTAGCATATCCGCGTCACCGTCGTGCCCTTCCCATCCGCGTAGACCGTCCTTGCATTGTCCTCCCCCAAGCGCCAGACCTTGACCTCGCCACCGCCAGTCGAGTACGCAAGCACGCCTCCACAGGGCGAGAAGGTAAGGTCTCTGGGCGAGTCCCCGTCCCACAGGGCCCACACCACGCGGTTACTCCCATCAGGCTCCACCCTCCACACCTTCACCTGGTTCTCAAGCTCACCAAAGCTTGCGGCCAGCAACCCGTTTCCCTCCGACCATGTCATGGAATGCGGCTCTCCGGATAGGTGCTTAGTGGAAATCAGAGTTTCGAACTCTATGATCCTTCCACGCGCCCGCGTATCCCCGATCAGAACACGGTGGGGCTGGCAGAGAACGAGAGTCTCGAGGCTGGATGATCCGACTATGAGGCCGGCTGATTCGAAGACGCCAACACCCACGCCTGACAATGCGATTGACAAGACGGCTTGATCCATGCTCGAATCGGGAGAGGGAATGGGAAGATCGTTGAGGCCTTCTGGGAGCCAACGGACATCGCTCACGCTCACCCCCCTATCTATCAGCCGCACCGTGAAGGTCCCCACGCCGGGCAGACTGGTGTCGGTCATCATGATGACGGGCGTGTCGCCGTTCC
>CAYVLA010000117.1:0-10486 GCA_964452145.1 Hadarchaeota archaeon (SeqCode) | reverse complement strand
GAACTGGACTTCAACGCGGTTCAGCGCGGAGACGCCGAGATGGAACAGAAGGTGAACCGGGTGATCCGGGCCTGCGTGGAGCTCGGAGACCACAACCCAATCGTCACCATCCACGATCAGGGAGCAGGCGGGAACTGCAATGTGGTCAAAGAGATAGTCTACCCCGCCGGGGCCAAGATAGAGATTCGCCGCATACTCGTTGGCGATGAGACTCTCTCCGTATTGGAGATCTGGGGCGCGGAGTACCAGGAGAACGACGCCCTCCTCCTCAGAGCCGAAGATGAGGCCGTCTTCAAGGAACTGTGCCGCCGAGAGAAGGTCCCGGTCTCCGTCATAGGCGAGATCACGGGCGACGGCAGGATAGTCCTGCACGACGAACGTGACGGCTCCACCCCCGTCAACCTGGACTTGGAGAAGGTTCTGGGCAAGATGCCCAGAAAGATCTTCGAACTCCGGCGAACGAGAAGAAGGCTTGAACCGCTTCAACTCCCGCCCGGCGTGACCGTCGTGGAGGCCCTGGAGAGGGTGCTGCGCCTGGTATCCGTGGGATCCAAGCGTTTCCTCACCAACAAGGTGGATCGCAGCGTTACCGGCCTGGTTGCCCGCCAGCAGTGCGCCGGTCCCCTTCAGCTCACCGTCTCCGATGTTGCCGTGGTTGCCCAGAGCCACTTCGCCACCACGGGGGCCGCCATCTCCATAGGGGAAGAGCCGATCAAGGGCCTCATCGACCCGGCCGCGATGGCCAGGATGAGCGTCGGAGAGGCCCTGACGAATCTGGTCTGGGCTCAGGTATCGTCGTTAGAGCATGTCAAGTGTTCGGCGAACTGGATGTGGGCCGCCAAGTTGCCCGGGGAAGGTGCTGCACTGTACGATGCAGCGGTGGCCCTCAACCAGCTCATGGTCAGGCTCGGGATAGCCATTGACGGGGGAAAGGACAGCCTATCCATGGCTGCCCAAGTACCATCCACCTCGGGCAGAGCCGAGACCGTGAAGGCCCCGGGATCCCTCACCATATCGGCTTATGTGACGTGTCCTGACATCACCAAGACGGTAACCCCCGACATCAAGCACCCCGGGAAGAGCAACCTCCTCTACATCGATCTCGGAAATGGGCTGAACCGACTAGGCGGATCGGCATTGGCCCATGCATTCGGGCAGGTCGGAGACGTCAGCCCGGATGTTGAGGACCCGGATACCCTCAGACGAACGTTCAACGCGGTTCAAGAACTCATACGGAAAGGGCTGATCACTGCCGGGCACGATCGCAGCGATGGCGGCCTCATCACGACCCTGCTGGAGATGGCATTTGCCGGGAACTGCGGCTTCGAGATAGACCTGTCGGGGCCTGACGGAGCCTCAGGCCCTCTCCAGGCCCTCTTCTCAGAGGAACTTGGACTGGTTCTCGAAGTGCTTCCTGAGAACGAGGCCCAGGTCGGCAGGATCTTGAACAGACTGGGTGTTCCTTGGCAATCCATCGGCCGCACCGCGGAGCAGGGCATAGTGGCGCGGTACAATGGCCGAACCGTGCTGGAAGAGGAGATGCCACGCCTTCGAGATCTGTGGGAGGAGACAAGCTTCCGCCTTGAGAGGCTCCAAGCCAGCCCCGAGTGCGTCGAAGAGGAACGGAGCGGCTTGCATCTCAGGCGGGGGCAGAGCTTCAAGGTCAACTTCAAGCCAAGGCCGACCCCTCATAGGCTTCTGAGCTCCATGAAGAAGCCGAGGATTGCGGTGATCAGGGAGGAGGGAAGCAACGGCGACCGCGAGATGACATCCGCCTTCTACCTGGCCGGGTTTGAGCCCTGGGACGTGACCATGACCGACCTACTGGAAGGCAGGATAACGCTGGAGGGATTCAAAGGCCTGGTCTTCGTCGGTGGGTTTAGCTATGCCGACGTTCTTGACTCCGCCAAGGGCTGGGCGGCTCTGATCAGGTTCAATGTAGGCCTGTGGACCCAGTTCCAGGAGTTCTACGCCAGGCCGGATACTTTCAGCCTCGGCATCTGCAATGGCTGCCAACTCATGGCATTGCTGGGATGGGTGCCCTGGACCGGCATTCCGGGAGAGGCACAGCCCCGATTCATCAGGAACAAGTCGGGAAGATTCGAATCCCGGTTCCTCTCCGTGCGTATCCTGAGGAGCCCGGCGATCATGCTGACAGACATGGAGGATTCGGTCCTGGGGATATGGGTTGCCCATGGAGAAGGCCGGGCATTCTTCCCGGAGTCCTCCATCATGGGGAAGGTGGAGGAGAGCAACCTAGCACCGGTGAGATACGTCGACGACGAGTGGAAGGTGACGGAGGCTTATCCATTCAACCCGAATGGCTCGCCCCTTGGGATCGCGGGGTTGTGCTCACCAGATGGAAGGCACCTTGCCATGATGCCCCATCCGGAGAGGGCCTTTCTGAAATGGCAGTGGGGCTACATGCCCGAGGATCTATCCGAGTCCCTCGAAGCGTCCCCCTGGCTTCACATGTTCCAGAATGCCATGGACTGGACCACTAAGGTGCACTGAAACCTCACGGGGCTGGCGATGCGATTACTCGAGGTCTTCGGAATCCTCGGCAGATTCGTAACCGTCCTCGGGCTCCTCCTCTTCGTAGACGAGGGCATCGTCCCCCCCGTCCTCCTCCTCGGTTGATCCTCGTCGCCTGTCCCTGAGGCGGAGTGCTCCGAAGATGCGCAACGTTTCCTTGCAGGTGGGACACGCCCAGTCCGCCGGGGGCCGAGCGAAGATCCGGCGGCAGCTCGGACAGGCGTACCTAAGATCGGTGTCTTCAAAGGAATCCGAGTGCAGATCTCGCATCAGAATGAACTCCTACGCTCGGGGTGGCCCATCTTCCGTTCAAATAGCTTATCCCCTGCAATGCCCTGCATCTTGAAATGCTCGTCGATCGACCTTGCACACATGGCGCACACGCGGTCCATCGCCTATCTCCTTGCCCCCAAGAACATGCCCGCAGCAAACGCACCCAGGACGGGGATCGATACTGCGGCTGTCGTCCAAAACGACCCCACCCGCTGGGTCAGGAACTCAGCGAAACGGTCTGCCAGTGTTCCGAGGTCCGTGTTGATCGTGATGAATCCGGAATGGTTCAGGTAGAGCAGGGTGGCCAAGTATGCCCCTGCAACGACCAGCAGGAACTTGCCGATCCTCTTGACCGCAAAGCCTACCCCGAATCCGACGATTCCCCAACCGCCTACGATGGGGAGATACGACATTACAGTTGACATATCTGGCAGAAAATTGCGCTTGGCTTATTAATCTTTCGGAAAAAGTAACAATGATGGCGCTCTGGATGCCATAATATGCGGATTTGGACGCAAATATCTCGGATAATGGAGTCCTGTGTGGCGATAGCTACCCTCTGCTGAACCCCAGATATGCCCCCGCCGCGAAGGCGCCCATCACCGGCAAGGACACGCCGGCTGTCGCCCAGAGACTCCCTGTCCGCTCGTTGAGGAGACTGGTCAGGCCCTGGAACCAGCCGTCAACATCGCCCCGGATCGTCAGCCAGCCCTTTTGCTGGAGGTAGAGAAGGCTGGCGAGATAGATGCCGATCGCAATGAGCAGGTACTTCAGGATCTTCTTTGCCACGAAGCCAACCGCAAAACCCACTATACCCCACCCGCTAAGCGTCGGGAGATACGATAGGATATCGGTCGACATGCCCCTGCAGATAACTTATCGCAAATATAATAATGTTTCGGCCCTGTGTCCCATATTCTTCGGTCCATGTTGCATATTATCTGATTCCGCGGCTGACTTTGGCATCTTCTCGTCGATCCAGCACCACTTTGTGCATTCAAACCCACGATATACATTTCTGTGGCGCCTCCTGAACAAGCCCAGAGGCAGCGGGTTTGAGAGCGGCGGTGAAGGTGGGAGGCTCCGTGGCGGTCGGCGAGGCGGGCCCTAATGCGGACTACCTACTCCGACTGAGGGACGTCATCAAGGGCCTCGATCTGCAGAGACTCGCCCTAGGAGTAGGCGGGGGGAAACAGGCGAGGAACTACCTTCAATGCGTCCAGCCCTATGTCGGGCCGGCTGAGGCGGAGGCCCTATTGCTGGAGCTGCTCAAGGCCAACACAAGGTTCGTTGCCCTCCTGCTGGGCGGTCGACCGATCCTTGACGAGAGAACCATGCATTCCGTCTCACGACGGACGAGAAGCCGGCTGCTGATCGTGGGCGGCATACGCCCCAAGAGAAGCACGGACGCCAATACGGCCATTCTGGCCGAGGCCATAGGGGCCGATCTCTTCGTGAAGATGACGGATGTGGACGGGATCTACACCGCAGACCCCGACCTGCACAGCGACGCCGAGCTGATACCGCGCATGGGCTACGACGCTGCCCTGAGGATGAGCATCGAGGGAAGGCCCGGTTCCTACGGCATCCTGGACCGAACCGCCCTCCAAGTGCTCAAGCGGGCCGGGATCCCGACGCGCGTCGTGGCGGGCAGAGACCCCGAGAACCTGGCGAGAGCCCTCCGCGGGGAAGCTTTGGGGACGCTCATAGAATAGGCGCTCGAGTGGCCTGCCCCGGGCATGTGCACCTAGCCGGCTGGCGGCGTACGGTCCGCCGCAGCTGGGACGGCATCCAACCCTACGACCGATCTATTTATCGCGACCTCGGCGATGTCCGTCCCATAGTCTCCGATCCTCTCGAGGCTCTCAACGATGGCGCTAACCTTCACGATGTCGCGAGCCTCGGTCAAGGGCAGGTCCCTTCTGAACTCCGAGCAGATCTCCTTCATTCTGCCTCTGGCATTGATCACGTCGTTGGCAAGCACGATGTCCCCTTGACTCAGCGCCCTGCCCGCGCCTTCGTGTATTTCCTGGGCCATCCGGCTGATCCGTGCCAAGGTGTCCCTGGTGTTGCTTGCCAGGCGGCTGCCTATGAGATCGCGGACGTTTCTGGCCACGTTCTCGGCGTGATCGGCCATGTGCTCCAGCCTTTTGATCACCGATTGGAGATCAAGGCACTGTATGGGTGTTAGGCCCAAGGCTCCCGCAACAGCAGGGTCGGAGGCCGCCTGCCTGAGCTGCCTCAAACCCAGAAAGTACAGCCTGTCGACGTCCTCGTCCCTCCTAGAGACGTTCTCGGCCAGAGCTGTGTCGCCTGTCGCCAAGGCATCCATTGCCTCCTTCTGCATCAGTGAAACCACGGCGTGAATCCTCCCGATGCCCCTCCACACATCCAGGTCCTCGACCTTGAGCACGCTGTCCAGCACAATCCCCTTCTCCGATTCCTCGATCATCTCGAGGCCCACGAGCTTCTTCTCCAGCTCCTTTATCGCTAGGGCCTGGGCAGGAGTCAGCCCCCCGTCGGACAGGATCTCGATGGTATCGAGACCGTTGAGGTAGGCCGAGATGACCGACCGTGCGACCGAACTGGGGAGAACGTCGGGGGATACCTTCAGGGAATGACCCTTTCGCGAAAGGAGTGAACGACCTTCCGGAGCAATCACCAGACTGCCATCAGCCTGACCGATCATGGCAAGCTCATCGCTCTTTGCTATCCCCACCCTTTTGACCCACTTCTTCGGCAGAGAGACTATGTAAGTGGATCCGCCGATGAGCTGGACCCGTCTCTTCTCCAGACCACCACCCCTATAGTGGACTATATTACCGGAAGTGGTAGTTATAGATTTCTTCCCAGTCCCCCCTGCAGGCGCATTCAAGGCCTTCCAGATGGCACGGATCTTGGCTGAGAGAGAACCTTGAGACCATCCCGGTGGCGGCACGATCGCATCTCTTACAGTTGTGCGGCCCCCTCCTCGTGCCGAAGGCCACCTGGTCGCAGATCACATTCTTGCTCGCCTCCAGGGATCTCCTTGCCTCTCGAAGGACCTCCAGCACCGTCCAGATCCAGGGGGGCCTGTACATTCCCGCTCGGAAAAGCTCCTCCACGAGGGTGCCCTTCTGGACGTTACATGCGTTGAGGGAGACCGAGTCGACCAGGTCGCGGATATCCAGCACCGTCTGTACCGAGTCGCAACCCGAGTCGAACTCGCTGAGGAAAGGAGGTTTCAGGAGAACGTAGGCCTTGGTCCTCGCTCCGCATGACCTTGCCGCCCTGCATGCGCCGACGAACTCCTCGAAGGCGAAGCCCTTCCCGATACAGGCCTCCCGAATCCAGTCGCTGGAGGTCTCCAGCCCCATTGCCACCTCCACCTCGACCCCCGGGATGCTCTCCACGAGCGACGCCACCTTCTCCTCGGTGACGTGCTGGGGCCTTGACTCCACCGTCAACTCCGACAGCCCCGATAGGGAGCGAAGACCTTCAAACACCATCTCCCAAGCCTTCGGACCGATCTCCCGATCATCCAGGGAGCTTCCCGAGGTGAAGATCCTGAGCCCATAGGGCCCCTTTGACCCGGGCATCGTCTTGAGGAACCGCGCCAACTGTGAGGCCATCTCGGCGTCGCTGACGGGCCGTCGGCAGGTATCGTTCACGTATCCGCACATCGAACAGCCACCGGACTCCAATGCCCATCTGCAGCCGCCGGCATCGAGGATGAGGTAGTGCACCACGCCGGTTCCGCGGAACATCCTGTCCTGCCTCGCCCAGAGTGTGGGCCTCGGAATCCTAGCGACCGGCAGGGAGGCGCTCCTGATAGCCGCAATCCTCGTTCTCAATGCCTCCGGGGATGTGGTCGTTTCCAACTTGTAGAGCCTGCTGCCTGGGCCTGAAGTCAACGAGGTTGCACCTCCCATCTGCGAGAAATATGTTTTCGGAATCGGGTTCCGACTATGTCGGAGAGCGATCCGCGGGATGATAATTATCAACAAGAATACACGCAGAAGACGTGTTGCCGTCCCTGTGCGTTGTATCAGCGCAGAGGCCCAGTCCCCTAGGCGGGACGCTGTCGAAGATGGTGAGGCTGGCCGCGCATCGAGCCGATCTGACTGCGACGGCATTCCTTGACGGGGCGCCTGCATCAGGGCCCGCCTCCCGACTTAGGATCCCCGACACCTTGGTCCGCTGTGCCGTCGCACAGGTAGGTGGAGACCCGGATCCGGGTTGCCTGCTCAGAGATGATTTCATGCCCGGGGTCCCGTTGCCCAGCGACCTGAAGGATTTCCTCCTCGGAGATTCTCATAAGGCCCCTGAACACGCCCATCTGTTCGGTGCCCTTGTTTCCTTTCGTGCCGGCGACCTCGTACTTGCCCGTGACGCCTTGGGGACGAGACCCCTCTTCCTTGGCCGGAATGACATCATCGCATGCTGCACCGATCCGGAGGCGCTCCGAAAGGCCGCACATGTTCAACCCAGGCCCGTTCCGACCGGGCAGGGCATCCGCTTTGACCGGGGAGAGCACTTCGATCTGCCCGCCGACTTCCAGCCCGTAGCGCCGGGAGGACAGCCGGCCGCCGAGGCGATCGTGGCCGCCCTTTCCTGGGGCATCGAGCAGATACCCGTTCCCAGAGCGGTGTTCTTCTCCGGGGGCATCGACAGCCTCGTGTTGGCAAGGATCTGCATCGGATACGGCGAGACCGTGCTCATCTCATCGGGTATCGAGGGATGCAAGGATCTTAGGAGGGCCGAGGTTGCCGCTCGCGCTCTTGGAGCGGATCTGGAGAAGGTCTGCATACCCCGGGGTACGATTCCGGAGTCCGTCGAAAGACTGTCCAGCGTCATCGGGACTCGGGACCCGATGAATCTGGGGATCTCCCTGCCCGTGATGTGGGCGGCGCAACGAGCATCGGATCTCGGCCTCAGATGGGCGGTTCTGGGCATGGGCGCCGACGAGCTCCTCGGGGGCTACCACAAATATCTGGCCCAGGACCGCCCTCAGGCGTTGATGGACGCGGATCTGAGACGGCTCCACAGCAGGGGACTGGACTCCTGCACGCTGGCATCGCGCTCCCAGGGCGTCGAAGCCTTCTACCCCTACCTTGGCGAGAAGATCATCTCCGTCGCCCTCGGACTGCCGATCGACTCGAAGATCGCCGGCGGAATCAGAAAGGTGGCCCTCAGGGAAGTCGGAGCCAGGCTCGGACTTCCCGAGGAACTCGCCCACGCCCCGAAATGCGCTATTCAATATGGAAGCGGCGTCAACAAGCTCGTGTTGGATGCCATCAGAAGGGAAACGAGATGAAGGCGAGCCAAGAAGCGATCATGGCCAGAATACGACGGCTGAGCACCGCCCACGCCCTGGGACCGATACACAGGGCCCTCCTCGGCCACGACGGTTCGATGACCAAGCTTCTCGAGCTGATCCTCTGCACCACTGTCCAGCTGAAGACGATCAGGCAGTCGGTAGTTCCTTGTCCCTATAGGCCGGCCCGAGCGTTGCGCATCCAAACCGGCGAACCGGCAAACGAGAGGGATATCCTGATCGTCGATAGATGCGATGGACGTCCTCTCCTTTACGCCCGATCCTACGCCCCTCTCTCCAGGCTCAGGCCCTCCTTCAAGGATGATCTCATGCGTGCGGACATCCCCATCGGGAGAATAGTTCAGAAACACAGGATGGAGACCCGGAGAGAGATGCTCAACGTTCGGTACCTCGGGCGGAATGCTCGCCTTTGCTCCCTGCTCGAACACCCCGGCCCCTACCTCTCGAGAGCGTACAACATCATCAGCGATGAGAAGCCCCTCATCACGATAACGGAGTACTTCCCGACCGCTCTCTTCACCGAGAACACCTCGGGAAGCAGTTAAATCCCCCATCCGGGCTCTTGGGCGGGAGGGCGCCGCTTGGAGCTGGGACGAAGATGCGATTTCCACATGCACACCATCCTCAGCGACGGGGAACTGATAGCCTCGGAGTTGGCCCGCAGGGCCGAGTCGCTGAGCCACCAAGCCATAGCGATCACCGATCACGCCGATAGGACGAACCTCGGATGGACCGTCCGGGGTTTGGTTGAAGCAGCCCGGGACATAAACTCCCACCGCCGGATCACGGTCCTGGCCGGGGTCGAGCTGACCCATGTGCCTCCCCAGACTATCGATAAGCTCGCCCGCGAAGCCAAGTATCTGGGAGCCAACTTCGTTGTGGTACATGGCGAGACCCTGGCGGAGCCGGTCCTGCCGGGCACGAACGCCGCCGCCGTTCGTTCCAGGTACGTGGACTTGATCGCCCATCCGGGCATGATCGCCCTTGAGGACGCGCTGATCGCCGCAGATAGCGGCAAGTTCGCCGAGATCACCGCCAGGCCGGGCCACGACAGGAGCAACCGCCATGTTGCCGGTGTCTGCAGAACGGCCGGGCTCAGGGTCCTGGTCAACACCGACTTTCACGGCCCTTCAGACTTCATCGGGCAGGAAAGAGCGCTGGAGATCGCCCTCGCTGCTGGAATGGAGCGACAGGACGCCATCAAGGCAATAAAGGAGAACCCTAGGACGATCCTTGACGGCGCCGAGATCCACTGCCAGTGGTAGGCTCCCTTCCCGCTATCAGCCTGGCCACCCTGTTCTTACGGGCAGTTGCCTGCCTTGCCGAGGCTCGCAGCCTCTTCTTCATCGCCTCGACGTCATGGTCGCATCTGGAATCGACCACCTTCTTGATCTGGGTGTAGGCGCTCTCCCTGAAGCGGGGCATGAGGTCAACGGTTCCATCGCTCCTGATGAGGCGGACACGCCGATCTCGGGTGGTCTCCCCTACCACTCCGGCCCGGACCCCCGCCGCGGCCAGCTCGGACCGCACGGCCGAAGCGGAGGTTGGCTCGCAGAAGATCAGCAGGGAGTCCAGCGATACGCCGAGGTAGTCGATCCCGTTTGCGTCGAGAAGATCCTTCACCATCGGGTTGACGAGGGGCACTATCTCGTCCTCGCGAACGCACGCCCCGCATCCGGCCCCCCTTCCGATCTCGTGGAGATCGGCCCTGATCCCTCCATTTGTAACATCCGCGAGGCAGTGAATCGAGTCTAGGCAACGTCCCTCCAAGATGGCTCGGCAGGCGTCGAGGAACTTGAGATTCAGGGTTTCCTTCACGATCCCTGGATGCCCGGAGTATATGGCAGCTGTACAGATCGTGCCGCCCCCTGCCCCCTCCGTCATGAGGATTGCATCCCCTGGCGTGACTTCCCGTCGAGGGAAGAGACGTTTCGCCAGACCGAATGCGCTCACGCCTCCGGTGATCCGGGTGCCGATCACCATGTCGCCCCCTATTCTGAGGGTGCTCCCCCCGAGTACGGGGCATCGAGCAAGTTCGCAGACGCAGGCCACGCCGGCCACGAAGTCAAAAAGCTTCCCTACGTCGGCATCATCGGCCAGGTGAACGTCGATCAGCATGCCGCAAGGCGGCGCACCCTTTACGTACAGGTCCCGGAGGGCAGCCCTGGCGACATGGAAACCGGCCAAGAAGGGGAAGTCGCTCAACCTAGAATGCATCCCCTCCATCTTCGCCACCAAGAAGGTCCGGTCAGCGATCTCCACGGCCCCGGCATCGTCCATATCCATCGGGGAAAGGGCTGCTTCGTGGCCCGTATCCGATATCCGGGCCACGAAGCAGCCCTTTCCCCGATGGATATGGAC
>CAYVLA010000116.1:0-10573 GCA_964452145.1 Hadarchaeota archaeon (SeqCode) | reverse complement strand
TTGCTATATCAGGGGCGGGATGCCTCTATCCGCGGTTGTTCAGGTGTCCCTCTACCACGATGGTGTCTCAGATCCTGCTCTTCAGGGCCTTCTCCATGTCTTGAAAGAGGTGACGATCTGTGTTGAGGTAACATCAGGTATCGCGCGGATCTGATTCATCAGATCCCTCAGCCCGGCCAGGCTCCCGGTACGCACCTTCGCGATGAGGTCGCTTGGCCCGTGGACCTCATATACCTCCAACACACCGCTGTTCCCCAGGAGTTGCTCGACGACCTTCCTCAGGGACCCAGGCTTGACGTCAATCATGATGAACCCACATGTCCTGCCCAACAGATCGTCATCGACTTCGACCCGGTATCCCCGGATGACCCCCGCGTCGGTCATCCTCCTGACCCTGATGTGCACCGTGGCGTCCGAGATTCCGACAGTTTCCCCCACGGCAGTGAAAGGGGTTCGAGCATCCTTCTCGAGAACTTCGAGAATCCGCAGGTCGGTTTCATCCAGTTGCAGAAGGGACCACCTGTGTGAGCAATGTTGATACGAGACTTATATATCTTGTTGGAATATCCTAGTCTGGAATACATTTTAGTAGGCATAATACCAGCAAAGGGGGCGCCCAAACAGGGCCGCGACGGAGGGATGGAAATGATGTGGGATCGGCGTGTCGGTCGACTGGCAATGGTCTTCTGCAGCCTCTCATTGTTGTTGGCTGTGCCGGTGTGTGTCCACGCCTCCCGGGTCGGTGTGGAAGCAGGCGACTGGTGGGAGTATGGTTTAGGGCTCGGGTTTGAGTCAAACAACCTGAACGCCACGATGCCGCCCGGGATGGACACGGCACCGGCCTGGTACCGAATGAGCGTGAAGGAGGTCTCTGGAACAACCGTGAGCCTGGATATGATTATAGGATTCAGGAATGGGACCCAGATCAAGGGGCAGGCGGCCGGCGACCTCTTGACCGGGACGGGCAACCTGACCCTGTTCCTCTTCCCCGCAGGGCTGAGCAAGGGTGACTGGCCCTGGGGCACGGGCGTTCCGCATGACATTGGGGCCGCCTACGTGAATGACACCGTTTCACGCGCCTATGCCGGGGCAATCAGGGAAGTCAACGTGATCGAAGGTACGCAGGCATTTGGCGGGACCGAGATCACCATGGTCATCATCTTCGACAAGATGACGGGAATCGTGTGCGAGTTCTCGCAGACGATGACCAGCACGCAGGGCGACTGGGTAACGATCGTATCAAGCTCGATGGAGCTGAGTCAGACCAACGCCTGGAGGGTGGTTCCGATTCCGGAGATCGGAGGAATGGCCGGGATCGTGGGCCTTGGGTCCGCATTGCTCGGTCATGTGATGTGGAGAATGGATTCTCGCGGGACTCGGGCACCCCGGGCCAGGCACACGGTCCCGTGGTTCCGTAGAGTTGTTTGTTTAAGGAGGATGTAGAATGGAATACGAGATCAAGTACAGGCCAGCCTACTCCCTGTTGGAGACGAGGCTGAACGCGGGCGAGACCATCGTGGCCGAGGCAGGCGCCATGGTCTACATGAGCCCCCAGATCCGGATAAGGACCCGGAAGAGGGAGGAGAAGAGCCTCTGGAAGAGCATAAAGGGCTCCCTGCTGGGCGGGGAGTCCTTCTTCGTCAACGAGTACACCGCCGAGACGGGCCCCGGCAAGGTCGGCTTCGTCCCCGCACCCGTGGGGGATATTCAGTATCTGGATGTTCAGAGCGGCCGGGGCATGATCCTCCAGAAGGACGCCTATGTAGCCTCCACCAGCGGCATCTCCCTGGATACCGAATGGCAGGGATTCAAGAAGGGCCTCTTCGGGCAGAGCCTCTTCATGCTCAAGGTCTCTGGCCAGGGGAGGTTGTTCGTGAACTCCTTCGGGGCAATCGATCACCACAGCCTCGGGGCGGGCGAATCCCTGGTAGTGGACAACTACCACCTGGTCGCCTTCGACGACACCTGCAGGTACGATGTCAAGAAGTTCGGCGGATTGAAATCAACGATACTCGGGGGAGAAGGCCTGGTGACCGAGATCGCTGGCCCCGGGGATGTCTACATCCAGACGAAGAACCCGAGCGAGTTCGTCCAATGGCTCTGGCCCTTGATCGAGCCGCGGGTCAGGAGCGTCAGCGGGAGCGGGCAGGGCGGCGGAATCCACAGATCCGGCGGCTTCAGGATCGGCGGATGAGTTCCGTGAGGAAGCCCTCCGACGATGCGGCCTCACGGAGTGCTACCTCTCCAACCAGAGGAGCCCTGAGGTTGAACTCCCCCCGCACATTGTCCACTTTATCCATCTCATCGGTGAATCGGCATTTACCGGTTCCCCAGCTCATGCTGCGTAGTCCTGTCGGGTGCGCAGACGTCAAAGCTCGCGGCACGACCCGGCTCACAACCGACGGCCGGTGAGAGGGATGCCTCTGTGGATGGCCACTGACCGAAGCATCAGAGTGACTCCTGCAGCGATACATGAGGCAACGGTGCAGAACCAGAAGCCGGCCTGAATTCCGTGCCGGTTGGCTATGCTTGCCATTATCAGAGGGAAGGAGAAGGAGCCGACTCCCCCCGCGGCCCCAACGACTCCTATCGCCACGCTTGAGTTCTGCCCGAAGTTCTGACCCACCAAGACCATGACAAGGGGGTAGATCGCAGAGAATCCCAGACCGCAGAGGAAGAAAAGCGCTGCGGCCATGATCGTTCTCTGCATTATGATGGAGAAGCCCAGGAAGACGGTCGAGAGACATCCGAAGATGATGAGGAGGTCTGCTTGATGATGACCACGATAGCCCAGGGAGATCGACAGGCGACCCAGCAAAACCCCCAACCAGAAAACGGAGACCATCCATGCACCCACGGACGGGCCTCGGCCGAAGACGCGCACGAAGTACTCGGAGATCCAGAAAGACACGCCAAGTTCGGAACCAACGAATAGAAGCATGACGACGCAGAGAAGGATGAGCAAGGGCCTGGACACGAGCCATCGAATCGAAGAGCTACTGGTCGACTCCTCTCTGTCCACGAACCGGTCGAACGAGAAAAGCGAAAGAGCCACGGTGATGATCAGGCTGATCCCAGCCAAGCCTCGATACATCAGCTGCCAACCCCCTCCAACGTTGATCAGCAGACCCAAGGTCAACGGACCGGAGACCGCACCGATCGGAAAGGCGCCATGAATCAGGTTCATGAGACGGCTTCGCCCCGGGATCTCCATCTGAACCACACAGAAGTTGGTCACTGTCTCGGTCGATCCCTGGCCCAGGCCCATCAGAAAGGTCATCATGAGGTTGAAGGCCACCTCTGAACTCATTCCGAAGAAGGCCATTCCGGCAGTCTGAAACAGCAATCCGAGAAGCAGCACCCGCTTCGGGCCAAGTCTCCACACAAGGAGTCCGGATCCGACCATCCACAGAAGGTATCCAACCGGGGCGGCGGATATCACCAGACCGACTTCCAGGTATGACCAGCCAAACTGTCCGATTATCTTCGGTACCGTCGCACCCACGATTGTTACGCTTATCCCGAAGACGACGAAGTTCATCAGCAGGGCGGCGAACAAGGCTTGATCGGCCGCCCTCCGGAACCACTCTGACCCTTGAGCCACGGTGGGGCCGGTGCAGTAGCTGGCTTAAAAGTGATGTCCGGCTTTACGGCGCGGGCGTGGACAACCGTGACACATGCTGTCATGGTGGTTCATTTAAATATGAAGAATCGGCTTGTTCCTAGCCATTGCCCATCTTTGCCGTGCAGGTCCTGTTCAACTCCGTGCTCACCGGAAGCATATACTCTCTCATAGCCATAGGCCTCACGCTGGTTTACAGAATCCTGAAGTTCGCCAATTTCTCGCATGCCGAGATGATCGCAACAGGGGCTTACGTGGGCCTCGCCCTGAATGGGCTTGTCAGCAGGAACATCCTCGTTTCGATTGCGGGGGGGTTCCTCTTGGCCGGTCTCCTCGGGATCGGGCTGGAGTTCCTGGTCTTCAGGCCCTTGCGTAACAGAGGGGCGGAGAGGATCGCCCTCATGGTCGCGTCCATAGGGGCGGGCCTGGTGATAAGACATTGCATCCAGCAGATCTGGGGATCCAAGGCTCGCTGGTACACCCTTGACACGAAGATCTACACGTTGAAGCTTGCGGGTGCCAGGGCAACGCTGACCAGCCTCCACGTCGTGATGATCGTGGCTTCCGTCCTGCTAATCTCCCTTGTCCACATCTTCCTCAGGAGAACCAAGCTTGGAAAGGCGATGAGAGCCACTTCAGACAACCCGCAACTAGCGTCTGCCTGCGGCATCGACACCGACAGGATAATCGTCCTGGTCTGGTTCCTCGGCGCTGGCCTCGCCGGCATAGGAGGCGTGTTTAGGGGGGCAGACACCAGATTGATTCCCCAGATAGGATGGGAAGTGCTCCTTCCGGCCTTCGCCGTCGTCATCCTGGGAGGAGTCGGCAATCTCTACGGCACGATGCTTGCAGCCTACATCCTTGGCCTGGCGGAGAACATGGGAGTCATAGCGTTGTCGAGCCTTTCACTGTCGACCGGCTACCGATCAGCGATCGCCTTCGTTGTCCTGATCGTGGTACTACTGGTGAAACCCACTGGACTCATGGGTTCGGAGAAGGAGTAACCAATGGTCTCGATAATCGCGTACATAGTCGATATGTTCACGTACGTCGGCATATTCGCACTGCTTGCTCTTAGCCTCAATCTGGAGGCGGGCTACACCAGACTCATGAATTTCGGGAAGGTTGCCTTCTTTGCCGTAGGAGCCTATGTCTCGGCCCTTCTCACAATCAGCGGAGCTCCCTTCCTAGCGGGCTTCGGTGCGGCAATCTGCGCGGCAGGTCTTCTCGGCTTCCTGATCGCAATACCGACTCTCAAGCTACGTGAGGACTACCTCGCGATAGCGACGATAGCGGTGGCGGAGATAGTTAGGCTGATCCTGCTCAATGAGAAGGCGCCCCTCGGCCCCACTGGTGTCAGAGGAATCCCCCATCCCCTGTCCTCCTTCTTCGCGAACGGGTACTCCATCTTCTACCTGATGGTGGTCTGGACCTGCGTGGTCGCCTGCTTCGCGATCACTCAGAGGATAGTGGCCTCCCCATTCGGCAGGGTGTTGAAGGCAATCAGGGAGGACGAGGTGGCCACCGAGGCGCTGGGAAAGGACGTGTTCGCCTTCAAGACCAGATCCCTCGTCATTAGTTCCTGCATCGCCGGCGCCGCAGGAAGCCTCTTCGCCCACTACATTGGCTATATCAGCCCCGACATGTTCATGCCACTGCTCACCTTCTCAGTCTGGACGATGATGATAATTGGGGGAACGGGCAACAACTTCGGAGTCCTGCTCGGCGCGTTCCTGATTCAGACATTCGAGAGGTACACCCGGTTCCTCAAGGATCTGATCGATATCTCGGCCGGGACCCAGGTCAACCTCAGGTGGATCGTGATCGGCCTACTGATGATACTCTTCCTTCTCTACAGACCCAGAGGAGTCATCGAGGAGGCTAAGACCTAGGAGATGGCACGATGAGCCTTCTGGAAGTCCGCGATGTCAGCAAGAGCTTCGGTGGTCTGAAGGCCCTTGATCGGGTCAGCTTGAAGATTGAGAGTTCAACCATCGCGGGGCTCATAGGGCCAAACGGGTCGGGCAAGACCACGCTGATCAACGTCGCCACGGGGCAATATGATCCGGATGGAGGGGACGTCTTCTTCAATGACGAGAGGATCACAGGTCTGAAGCCTCACGCCATAGCCGACAAGCGCTTGGTCAGGAGCTTCCAGATCACCAGGATCTTCCCCAGACTAACTGTGCTTGAGAACATGCGGGTGGCGCCCCGCCGTCAGAGGGGCGAACAACTGATCAACACGTTCTTGCGCTGGCGAAAGGTAGTGGCCGAGGAGAATGCATTGACCCAGACGGCCCTTAAGCTTCTCGCCTTTCTCGAGATAGAGAGTCTCAAAAGCGACTATGCGATGAACCTGTCCGGAGGCCAGCAGAAGCTCCTGGAACTGGGCCGATGCCTAATGTCTGATCCCCTCATGGTCTTGCTGGACGAACCAGTGGCGGGTGTCAATCCGACCCTTGCCAAGAAGATCTTCAGCAAGATCGTCGAGCTCAAGAACATGGGACAGACGTTTCTGGTAATCGAGCACAACATGGACATCGTAATGGACTTCTGCGAGACCATATTCGTGATGAGCAAAGGGCAACTGGTGGCCCAGGGAACTCCCAAGGAAATCCAAAGCGACACGCGGGTGATCGATGCCTACCTGGGTGGATGAGATGCTGCTGGAGGTCAAGGGATTATCGTCGGGCTACGGCAAGATGATCGTCGTCAGAGAGGTGGACATGGCGGTCGACGAGGGAGAGGTAGTCGTCCTGATAGGGCCCAACGGATCGGGAAAGAGCACTTTGATGAAGACTATCTTTGGGCTCATCTCTCCGGTCCAGGGCGACATCGTCTTTGATGGGCGAAGAATCACGGGGATGAGACCAGACAAGATCGTCAGGCTGGGACTGGGCTACGTTCCCCAGCTTGACAACGCATTTCCGAGCCTCACCGTGGTCGAGAACCTGCAGATGGGTGCCTTCACGATGGACAGCTTCGAGGACCGCGCCAAGGAGGTGATGGACATATTCCCTCTTCTTCGGGGGAAGAGGGACGTCAAGGCAATCAACCTCAGCGGAGGGGAGAGACAGACCCTTGCGGTCGCTAGGGCGATGATGACGGACCCCAAGCTCATCCTCCTTGATGAGCCTACGGCAGGGCTTTCCCCGTCCCTGGTCACGGGGACGCTGGAAAGGATTCGGCAGATAAGGAAAAGGGGGACCTCCGTACTCCTCGTGGAGCAGAACGCAAGGAAGTCGCTCGCGATCTGCGACAGAGGTTATGTTATGGTGATGGGAAGGAAAGCTTTCGAGGGATCGGGCAGGGAGATCCTCGAACACAAGGACATCGGCCGTCTTTATCTGGGCAAGGAAGCGGGTTCATAGACCCGGTCCTGACCACGGGATCTAGGGCTTCCGCCTCGCATGTTCAACCGAGATGGATCATGCAATCCCGAACAGAGAGATAATGCGGGCAAAAAAATGAACGCCCGCACCTACAGTATCCTTGCGGTCAAGGGCTGCCCTACTCGAGGGTCACCACGCCCTTGATCCAACTCCCCACGGTAACAAGCTTACCTCCGCTCGCCGTGAGGATATCGAAGTCTGCGGTCACGTCTCCGTTCTCGTCGAAGGTCTTGTCTCCGCTGGCACCCTGGTACCCCTGGCTTACCTTATGCAAAGCGTCCTTGATCTTCTCGCCTTCGTAGCCGCCCCTCTTCACCGCCTTGATCGCGAGCATTGTTGCATCGTAGGCATACTCTGCGTAGATGCCCGGTTCCCTGTCTGCACCATACTTCTCGTGGAAGAGATCCAAGAATTCCTGATAGGTGGCAAGACCCGTGGGACTCATCGGCTTCGTAAGCAGCATGTTCTCCATCTGTGGAACCACTTCAGGCCTGTCGAGCATCACGTTGTCAGCTATTCCCTCCGCCGCTATCCATGGTATGTTCATCCCAAGCTCGCCAGCCTGCTTAAGCACTGCTGTGCCACTCTCAACGTACGCGACGAACATTATTGCGTCCGGCTGCTTTGCTTTGATCATCTCCAGTTCGGTGCGGTAGTCCGCCTTATCTGGATCGAACCTCACGCTATGAACGACCTCTCCGGCGAACATCTCCTTGAAGACCTCCTCGAGGCCGATTCCGTAGTTGTTGTTCATCACCATGGTGGCGACCTTGCTGTAGCCCTTTGCTTCCGCCACGTCGGCCATCGCCTCCCCCTGGACAAGGTCCGAAGGGCAGACTCTGAACACGTATTCCCCTGCATCCGTGATGGCCGGATTGGTGGCTGACGGAGTTATGAGGACAACCTTCTCGGCGTTGGCCTTCTCTGCCAGGCCCAAGGTGCTGTCCGTTATCATCGGACCTACGATGACCTGAACCCCGTCGATGTCAATGAGCTTGGTTCCGACCTCCACAGCCTTTGCCGGATCCGTCGCTGTATCTTCGATGATCAACGTTATGTTGTCTCCCTTGCGATTCGCATCCCAAACGGCGAGTTCGATGCCTTCCACCAGGAACGGTCCAACGGGACCAAGATCGCCTGACAGGCACATCATCACGCCAATCGAGAACTCCCCTATGGGCTTGGTCGCGTAGTAGACCGCGAACACAACGATCGCGACAACTACCACTGCGACCAGGACGAGGACCGCAGTTCTGTTGCCTTTCTTCTGGCTTGCCTCATTCCCCATTTGACGCACCTTCTATCAACACGGTGCTCCGATAGCGGTTCGCGATTTTCTTATAAATCTTTTGGCAACCTTGAGTTCCGAAGTCTTACAACATGAATCAGTTTGTAACTATTCTCAACCTTTCGCGCAGATCAGGCGTCGTTTGATACTCATGCTTGCCAAACGTTAGCATAGTCCGACCTCCAGTGCAGACACCGGCCCAAATCATCAACTATCAAGGTTGGTTTCTACCATAGTCAGCCAGCTGGAGACGACCTCGGGGGCCTTGTTGGCACTCCTCATGACTTCGACGCCAGGGCTGAATCGAGGCCAGGTGTCGAGATCGTTGCGCAGCCTCCTCCAGTACGCTGCATAGCTGTTCTATCTCCAGGATCTTGTCTTGGTGTAGACCGATTCTTGCACGCAGCAGAAGTCCTTGCGGGCCGGGTGAAACCCAACCATAAACCGTGCTTATGCCTCAATCCAATCCTTGTGGGAGATCAACGGCTGGCTCACCGTTTGGAGAACCTCTGCGGACATCCTGCCATCCTTCACGAGCTGGTACCCGGCCTTTCTTGATGCCTCCAAGATCTCCCTTACCCGATCTTGGCTCTCTTTCATAGGCATGAAATGGGGTCTGAGCACGGCTCCCGCGAACTCGACGCCCGCATCCTCAGCGAATCCCTTCGCGATCCGAATGACGGTCCCGAAGTTGTCCAGTTCTCACCAACCACATGTGGAGACCAGTACGATCTTCCTGATCGCCACATTGTCATGAAATCTGACGCGGGTTCGTCCCTCCGGGATCGCAACAATCGGTTCAAGAAGGGGACAGAGCCTATTCATGAAGTCCTGCATCTGGCCAGGCAGGGGTACGTATACTGGCGTGGCAAAGATAAGAATATCGGCCTCCCGTAGCTTCGGGTAGAGCGTATCCATGTCATCGGATTGTACGCACTGACCCGGCTTCTCGCGCCAGCAGTGGAAATCGCCCATGCATGGCTTGATCTCTAGCCTTTCCAAGTAGAACAGACCAACTAACGCGTCGGCTTCCCTCATGCCTTCCAGGAACGGATTCAGTATCACAGTCGTGTTGCTCTTCTCCATCCGACGGCTTCCGCTCACAGCCAACACATGCATCACATGGCAAGGAGAGTCGAGCATAGGCCACAAGGCCGGCGAGGCACTCGCATTCCGGGTCAAGATGAGCTGGGCAGAGCTCTACAGCATGAGCTTCAGCTGAACTGGGTGGAGAAGCAACTCCGCCCCAGTTTCGCGGCCTTCGACCTTGATATGACCGGCATCGGCCTCATCGGTTCGGCGATGAGTCAAGTCCTGTCTGTTTGTTTGTCTGCCGTCGCCCATTCATCCGAAGGTCGTTCACGTCGGTTCCACATGACGGCCAGATAGAACCAGCAGGAGTCCACCGGAACCGGCCTATCGACTGGCAAACTTGGTCGTGATTACTTCCTTGTACAGTCTGCGTCGGACCATCAGGCTCCAGATCACGAAACTACAGACGATGGAAGTTGCGGTGAAAACCAACCATTCCGACAGATGGATCCATAGCAGGGCATCCGCCTTGACCCTATCAGCAAGTGCCTCCGTGTCGTCCATCAAGTCCAAGGCTCTGCCAACTTCATCAAGGGCTTCCGCATAGTTCTGTTCCACATACAACTTCGCCGCGGATTGCCTAATCGCATCAACCTCACGCACCGCCTCTAGAACTTCTCTGGTGTTGGCTCCGAACTTCTCCACGAAATCGATGAGCGATGAGAGCATCGCCCGGCGGTAGCCCAGCATAGCAATCTGGTTCCTGACGGAATGCACAAGGCCTATGTCCTGGGGCACATGTCTCTTGGCGCAATACAGCATCAGGTTGGTTGCGAAGTCCGGTATGTAATCCCATTGTAGGAAGAGCCATCCGCCGGCCGGGGTCCAGTCTCCCGTCATGGCGAAGACGGTGCCATTGGCGTATGCCCACGTCGAGAAGAAGGGGTTCTCGTACCCCGCGTAGGACTTGCCCCATGGGCCTATCGTCACCACGGCGAGCAGGTCAGCCCCATCCCTGAGCTTCACGATGTTGCACTCGTAGTTGTGCATGAACGGCAGATCCGGTCGCCACGGGAGGCTCGTCATGAAGACATTCTCGGTTTCCAGTATTGTGAGGGGGCCTCCCCAGTACAGGCCCGCCACCGTATCCACAGGGAGCACGTCACCCACCGGCATGATGCCCCAGTCGGGGTTGTTCGCCCCCCCAAATGTTTCATAGCCCCCCACCATCACCAAACC
>CAYVLA010000115.1:0-10628 GCA_964452145.1 Hadarchaeota archaeon (SeqCode) | reverse complement strand
CCACCAGTGTCCCCATTCCCCCCTGAGGCCCCAGCCCAGAGAGGTGGCAAAGGCGACAAGCAAGGCACCCGCAAGACCCTCAAGCATGAACATCTCGCAGCCAGGCCTCTATAAGAATATCTTGGCCGAACTTGGTGACGTGTTTTCGAGCGCTTTCGCGTGGGGCGTGGGACATGACAGATAATAGTCCCTGCACGGACTCCAACGGGAGGTATGATTCTGGATCCCGAAAATGCTCAGGAGATCGGCCTAGTAATCCTTCTGGCCATGGTCTCCATGCTTCTGTTTAGGGGACGGGCCGGGGAGCTTGAGATTGTCGTCAGCTTCGTCGTGTACGTTCTCGTCTTCGTCGGGATCTCCTTCATCATCTACGGCTTCTTCCTGAAACGGAAGATGAACGAGCAGATGAAAAGGCTTCAATGAGGAGGGTTGCGGTGTCAAAATACACGCCGTCTCCGGGAGGATACCGGCCTTTCAAGACCATGAGGATCGTCTACAACCCGGCCGCCTCCCGGGTCTTCGGAACGTCGTACCAGGATGTGCCGGTTGCGGTACCCGAGAGGATTCTGGTGTTCTCACCACATGCAGATGACGAGACGATATCCTGCGGCGGAACGATGTTCAAGTACGGAAAGCTTCATTCCTCCACGGTGAGCGTCCTTCTGGTCAAGTCCACGGACGAAAGAAGGCTGGCGGAGTTCAAGGAGGCTCTTTCCATGCTTGGCTGTGATTCCACAACGAGCCGATGCCTCGGACTGCCGGTGGATCGAGGCCTCGACGACGAGATAGTGGGCAAGCTCACCAACAAGATCAGGGAGATCCGACCCCAGTGGATCTTTCTGCCCCACCCCGAGGACCGACATCGGGCCCACAGAGCTGTGGCGATGGCGGTGCTGGAGTCGGTGTACCATTCCGCAAGCAGTACCTACCTGAAGGAAGCCCGCTACTATACCGAGGATCAGGTGAGCAGGGGCCTTGATACGCAACAAGGGCGAAGGAAGCTGCTGCCCTGGCTGCCTATGGGAGTATTCTACTATGAGTCACCGAGCTTCAAGTTCGAGTACAGGTCCCAAGTCCAGGCACCCATGGTTGTGTGCGACATAACCGGAGATCCTTACGAAGCCAAGTTCAGGGTGTTGGACTCGGTATACCGTGACACCCTTGAAGACATCGAAAACCACAAGCGTTGGGCCGAATCGGTGGCAGATCAGAGGGGGGCCCTGATCTACTCAGTCAAAGGAGAAGCTTTTGGGATAGATACCCATCATGTTCCCGTGAGGCTCTTGCCCGTGTGAGCCTAAGGTCCTCCGGTTCGCCGCATGTGCCGCCTCCCCAGCACTCATGACTCAGGCAGGATTGCAGAGTGTCTGGCGGGAAAAGCAGGAGCCAAGATCTGCTCGATCGACAATGCAAGGATCGATCCGTCTTCTTCAGGAGAGGGATTCGGTGAGCACGGATAAGCTGCGTGGGTGATCGCGGCGGGTTGGCTCATCTGAACGTTCGCCTCTTCGAGTTCCTTGGTTTACACTGTCTTCCGCAGTATCCCAGGCGGGATCGGAACCCACTCCATCACACACGTCAAGTCCTCGATGGCTAGATCCCGGGCCACAGCAATCGTCGATCCAGTGGCTCAACGGTCGGGACGGCGCCCCCTGTGAGTACATGGATAGGCTGGACTTGAGGCTGAAGCGATTACTACTTATCTGACGGACGCCACAGTCCATGCACGGTGGGGTCTTGAATCTGTTCGGCAGAAGCAAGAAGTGTTACGCCTGCGGGGGAGACTTCGACGTGAAACGCTGCGGGTGCGGCAGGTATCACTGCTCGGCCCATGGCTTCGCCGGCAAGTGCTACGTGTGCCAGAGCACCTCGGTTGGCAAGATCTCCCCATCCATTGGAGAGGCAACGACCACCAAATCGCCCAAGCAACCCGTCAGCGAGGAGGGGGACCTTGTCCGAAGGACAATCCGTGCGTCATTTGACCACGATCCTCTCGACGTTGCATCTCTTAGGGACAACCTCATCCTGGAGCTCAAGCGCTACAAGCCGGTAGTCTTCCCGATCCTCGGCGTGAAAGCCAACCGCGAGATACGATGGTACTATCATGTGAAGTATGTTTCCACGATCCTCGTTGCCGAGAAGGATTCACTCGATCTGACCACGGATCTCTCCCTTGCCCCTACGCGTGCCGAGACGAAGCGGGATGGAGATGTAATGGGCAGGCCGCGGGTCCCGCCCCTCCAGGACCCGCTGTTCGTCTATCTGACACGGCTTACGCACAATGAGATGCTCTTCCTCAGCGAATTGGTCGTCAGGTCACTGGGCTCTGACGTCAGGAATGTCAGAAACGACCTGCCAATGCCCAAGATCTCGCCTAGGACCGTTGGGACGTGCCCCTGGTGCGGCACCGTCTGTCGCAAGCTTCCACGGTGCCCCAATTGCCGCAGGGAGGTGCCCGAGGAGATGGACAGCAGGAGTCTGCTCAAGATGCACGCAAGGCGGCAGTTTACAGACAAGATGGTGATGGTGAAGAACGCGAAAATGCATGAGGACTCAAAGAGGGCGCTTATGGCTGTCATCAGATCCAGACAGGAAGCTCTGGAGAACATGTGATGAACCCCGCACCCAGACTGGGTGAGCACGAGTCGATGAATTGGCGCATTGTGGCAGTGACATTGTGACCAAGCATTAATAGGCTCGGTCCAGAGGCCCGATACGATGGCCCTGAACGTGCTTCTAGTAGTATCTGACAGCCTGAGGCCGGACTACCTGGGCTGCTACGGTAATCAATGGATCAAGACCCCAAACATCGACCAGCTTGCAGGACAAGGAATCCTCTTCAAGGAGTTTCACGCTGCTAGCTTCCCGACGGGCCCGATGAGGAGGGACCTGCACTCGGGCAGGTTCACCTTCCCCTTCACAAGTTGGAGCGATCCGTGGGAGCCGCAGCACGAAGTGCTCGCCGAGATACTCAGCCATTCAGGCTACGACACATGCATGGTCACCGACACCCCAGCCAACAGGCAGTACAGCGCCGGCTTCGAACACTTCGAGATGATACCGGGCCAGTCGGGGCAGGGGATAGAACCCGACCCCACCCTTGAACTCAGACTTCCCGCCGATCCGAGGAAGCTGCGCATCCCTCTGGACAGGCTGCGGAGGATTGCCAGAGTGGAATCGGCTTGGAGGGGCGAGGAAGACAGATTCGTTGCCCTCACAATGCGTGCGGCTGCACGTTGGCTAGAGGGCAGACACCTGAAAACCAAGCCCTTCTTTCTCTGCGTGGATACTTTCGATCCCCATGAACCCTGGGATCCACCCCGTTACTACATAGATGCATATGATCCGGGTTACGAGGGAGATGAGCTCTTCGAGCCTGCCTACGAACCGGCTGGATACGCCTCGGAATCCGAGATCCGTCACATGCGCTTCATGTATGCCGGGGAGGTGAGCATGGTCGATAGATGGATCGGATACGTCCTCCAGACGTTGGATCTGACGGGCATGATCGACGACACATGCGTCGTGCTCACAAGCGATCACGGTTTCTACCACGGTGAACACGGATTCATCGGCAAGGTTCAGCTGGATAGGGAAGGCAGGATCGTGCGGCGATGGCCGTTGTATGCGACCATCTCGCGGGCACCCCTCATTCTTAGCATTCCTGGTTATCGAGCAAGGACGGTAGATTCCTTCTGTCAGCCACCCGACATCATGCCAACCCTGCTGGATTTGGCGGAGATCCCGATCCCGGTTGGCGTTCAGGGCAGAACGCTTCTCGCCGACATCTCCCAAGACATCGAGGGCCCCGTGTGTGCAGTGTCGAGCCATACGTACAGGCAGGATGACCTCGTCAGGTGCCCTACCAGTTATAGAACTAGGGATTATCTCTACATATACGGCGGCGACGAATGGCGAACCGAGTACTACGATCTTAGAAAGGACCCGGAGGAAAGCGAAAACTTGATCCACGAAAGGGAAGAGGAGGCTCGAACCGCTCACGCCGATCTGTTGGAGTTCCTGGAAAGGGTGGGCTGCCCAGCAACCAGCCTGGCGATGCGCAAGCAGTTCAGCCCGGAGCCTCGAGCCAACCTACCCTTGCAGCGCATCCTCTGATCCAGCCGGCTTCCGAGCGCGCGGATCTATCTCAGATCGGCCCCGCAATGGGGACAGAAATTCCTTCTCTTACGGATGAAGGTCGAGCAACTCGGACACGTCTTGCACCAATCGGTCTTCGATGCGATAGGTCCTCCCTCCCGAGTGCTCAGGTTCTTGGCCATCGCTGCCAAGCCAACCGTCAGAATGGCGCCGAAGGCCATTCCAAGCAGCAGAGATGTGTCAAGGATATCGCCGATCCCAAAACGAGCGCCTTCGCCCGGCAGGAAGAGACTGAATGCCACCGTGCTTACGATTCCTGCCGCACCCACGCCCACCAACGGGTACTTCATTTCTACCCTGCTTCCGTTCTTGGTTCTCAAAGCCTGAGAAGGCTACGGAAACCCCTTGACATGCGTCCCGACCTAAAATGGATAGGCCCCCGCCGTCCCAAATCCTTGTGAAAACCGTAATCTGGGCAGCCGGGCCTCACTGTCCAAATGTGTACTTGTCCTCCTGATAGAAATCCGCTTTCGACGTCTCCGGTACCCCGAACGCGACGAGCGGCATCCGAATCCCCGCATCGATGGCCAAACATAGGAGGAAGATGAGCTCCGGAGAGTGTGCGTACAACATCCCCCCGATCGTCGCCGAAACTATGACCGGGAAATACCAGACGAAGGCATCCATGCTGGCGATCGCGCTTCTGGATTTCGCCGGCACCAACTCCATCCGTATAACCGTCCACACGGAGGATGAGCCATCGGCCACCCCCATCAAGGCGTAGCCGAGTATGAGTATCCACGGCTCCTCGCCGAAGAGAAAACACACAACGCCAAGGTGAAGGAAGGACCGACCGAACAGCAGCGTCATCTTGCGCCCTCTGCGGTCGGCAGCTATGCCCCAGGGAACGGCCGAGACCATGTGGCCCATCGTTCTCATGCTGACCATGAGGGCGAGGCCCGCTGGCGAAACGCCCACAACATAGGCTGCGTAGACAAGAAAGAAAGGGTTTGCAAGGCCCACTGCCCCCGCCCCTATTCCCTTCATGGCGAGCCATGCCTTCACCCCCGGGAACTTCAGGATCGTGGCAACCTCCTCTCTGAGAGCTCCGTTCGGCCGGCGCATGTAGCCCCACAGACCCAGGGCAAGCACGCCACCAGCGAAGGCGATCAGGCACAGCAGGGACAGAAGCGCAGCTGGGTTCACGCCCTTGATCCAGCCGAGGAATAGGCAAAGTAGGGCCGGACCTGCCATGAAGGGTGCGAGGAACACCAAGTCCCTGGACCCGAGGGCCGACCTGAAGCCTCTCAGAGGACCACCGTCCTCCTTAAGGAAGAACAGTGTGAAGAGTAGCAGGACGATCAGCCCGCCGAGCTGTATTAGGTACAGAGGTCTGATCGCGGTGGCTGTTATCCTGATCGGATGCCCCATGAGTTGTACCGCGGCCAAGGGTGCTAGGACCACGGGAAGGCTCGTCAGCATGGATCCTATCCCGAACGCGATCCCCCTGTCCTCCGGATTGACCGAACTTGCGTACATGGCTTGGTAGGCCGACTCCCTCAACGCTATCATTATGTTTGAGAACGCGTAGGCTGGAACGAGCCATATCCACGAACGGGCAAGGAAGTACGATAGCGGCGTTAGAAGCCCGAAGGCACTGCCCAGGAGGAACAGCTTCTTCCGTCCGCACCTATCCGCGAGGAACCCGCCAGGCAAGGCAAGGGCAGCTGCGAATGCGCCTCCCAAGGAGGAGAGGAAGCCAAGTTCGACGGGAGATGCCCCAAGCTCCTTTGCGTAGACATTATTGTAGGGCGTCGTGAGGTTTCCCAGGAAGTTTCCGAGCGTGGTACGTACGTTGAGGATCTTGAAATTGGTCCTCTGTCTCTTGTAGAAGGAAAGTCCGCCATTGAGCCGGAGTTGGAGGTTGAGAAGCGACATTCTCTTCTGGCTTTTCGCTAAGGTTTTCCTCACTCCACCTGGGGCGGCCTGATAAGTGTTCCCGGTTTGGGTTCGGCCCCCGCCGGGCACACCAAGTGATGGCCGTTGCCGGGCTGTTGCCCAACGCCACGCCCAGGCGCTCAAGAAAAGAGTTAACTACGATATGCACAGGCTTGCATATCGATGCGGTATGTCGAACCAAAACCGGAGTTTGCAGATGGCTCTCATCCTCTGCTCGGTATTGATACTGGTGCTGGGCCTCTGGTTTCTGCGCCTGCAAGGAAAACAGAACGCGAAGGGTTCCTACCCTAATCTGACGCTTGTTGGAAAAGAGGGAGATGAACTCGTCCTGGACTATTCCTCGCTTAAGAGTCTCTCATCGACGAGCGGTCGGGTCAGATCCCAGAACAAGCTCGGCAACTGGGGCAACACGGAGGCTTTCCGGGGCGTGCCGATGGAGGTGCTTGTGGAGATGGTGGGCGGGATGAACCCTGGGGATGAGTTGCGGGTTACGAGCCACGACGGCTACTACCAAGATTACACCTACTATAACGTCTACCCGGACCTCGATCTCCTGTCGATACAGGGACAGTTCATCATGGCATGCGTCTCTGACGAAGAGGAGATCCCGAAGTGGTCCCATGGACCCAGAACCATCTTCTTGGCCCCCGACGAGGAGTTCAGCAACACGGATGCAATGTACACATCGGGCATTGGCCAAGGATACTTTTCGAACCCTTCGGCGGGCGGTCGGTCCGTCAGGAATGCCTGGAAGGTGGAGGTTCGGCCGGGAAGGAGCCCTGGTGAAGAATGGGTCCTGTCGATGATCGGATCGACGTCCAAGAACCTCTCGAGAACCGAGTTCGAGACGCTTGGTCATGGCCTCAGACGGAACGTGACCGATCCGCAGGGAAACCTCTGGGAGGGGGTTCCCCTCTGGAGGCTTCTTGGCCTCATTGACGGGGATCCTAGGAGGGGCGACGACTCGTTCAACAATTCCTATGCGCAGCTTGGATACGAGGTGAGGCTGCAAGGCAACTCCGAATTCAGCCTCAGAAGCCAAGAGGTTGCCCAGAATGATGCCATGGTGGTTGCCGACCGGTTGAACGGGTCATCTCTGGCGCAACACCCTGCACTGGCATCCCCCGACTGGTCGGTCGAGGGGCTCCATCGGCTACAGTTCTTTCCCCTCTGGGTCGTGAGAGTCGAAGGCGAAGAGATCCGAGAATTGTTCTATTCCGAACTGTTGAACTTGGGCAGCGTGAGGGGCTACGGAGGCTACCTGAAGACGACGGGAGCAGTAGTTGGGCCATACGATGCGAACGGCATCCCCTTGCTTTCCGTGCTGCAGGTCGCGGGCGACATTCCCCAGAATTTCAGCTTGGAGATAAGGGCAGTTGACGGCTACACCATCACGCTAACCGAGGAGCAGGTCAGGGGCCAGGTTGACGTGTATGATCTGGCGGGGAACAAGGTCGGATTCGGTGGCGTGACGGCTGTTCTGATCTATGAGCAGAACGGGAGCCGTGACTTCAGCGGGCAGCCTTTCAGACTGGCTTACCTTGGCGAAGGGGACGACTTCGTCACCGACAGCCACTTCTGGACCAAGGAGGTCATCGGGCTGAGGATTAAGAAGGCAATCAAGGATTGGACCGTGGAGCTCGTCGGCTTGACCCGGTACCTGTTGAACAGGACCACATTCGAATCAGCCGCGACATGCGAGAGACACCGCGCCGCCGTCAACCTGACCAGCAGGAACGTTACAAGCCTCTACGAGGGCCTTCCCCTCTGGGTCGCCATCAGCATCATCGACGGGAAGGAGGACCCGGAGGGGCACTACTTCTTCAATGACGACCTGGCCCGGGAAGGATATCAGGTCTTGATCACAGCATCGGATGGATTCACAGCAACCATCGAAAGCTCACTTGTGTGGAGAAACGACCGGATCATCCTCGCCCACCTGAAGGACGGCGAGGTTCTTGAGGATGGATGGCCCCTCCGGGTTGTGGGGGAGGGGCTGACATCAAAGCAGAGCATCAAGGGAGTAAGCAGGATAGAACTCGTCTTGCCCCAGAAGGGCTAAATCCCCTCGGGACCAACGGATGGCGGAAGGAAGAAAGAGCATGCGCGGCCTCGATACAAGGGATCTTGTTACCTTGGCGATACTCAGTGCTCTAGGCGGGGTTTTGAGCGCCTACGTCGGCTATCTGGCCAACCTCATCAACAGCTTCGTGGGCACTCCTTTCGGGGCCGGTCAGGTCCTTGCCGGGCTACACGTCTTCTGGCTCATTCTAGCGAGGGGTATGACCCGAAGGGTTGGATCGGGCACCGTGGCCGGGATCTTGAAGGGGCTGGTCGAGATGCTCGCCGGGAGCGTTCATGGCGTCTTGGTTGTTCTGGTATCGGCAATAGAGGGGTTTGTGGTGGATCTCCTGCTCTTGCGTTTTCGCTCGGACGACAGACTGGGCCAGATGCTAGCAGGAGGCCTAGCCACTTCATCCAACGTCTTCGTCTTTCAGTTCCTCTTCCTTTCGGGTGTCCCGGTCACCTACATCCTTATCCTTGCCGGGCTGGCCTTTGCCTCTGGCGTGCTCTTTGCCGGATACTTCGCCTGGGAGATTCTGAGATCTCTGACGCAATCGGGCCGTATGCCCACGCAGCCAGAGCCGCCAGTGCCGAGATGGAGGATCGTCTTGGGGTATGTACTCGTCGCCGCTTTCCTGTCCGGTGGGGTCTGGTACTACTCTGTGGTCTACAACTGGGGGGAACCTGAAGGATTCGCGGTCAAAGGCCTTGTGGGGCGGCCCTACACCTACGTCGAGCATGACTTCGGGGATTGCCTTGTCACGGTCGAGGCAGAGCTGAAAGGCTCCTTCATCCATGTAGAACCTAGGAATTACACGGGGGTCCTGCTATCCTGCGTGCTGAGGTCGGCCGAACCGAAGGCCGATGCCACAAGGGTGAGGCTCACTGCGACAGATGGCTATAAGGTCGTCTTGGACCTGGGTCTGGTCATGGGCTCCGAATCGATCCTGATCGTCTCCGACAAGCAAGGGGCCAGGCTGGTCGGGGCAGAACTCGACGGATCCCTGTGGATACGTGACATCAAGTCGGTTGAGTTGATCTAGAGCTTGATCGAATTCGAGAAGGTAACCTTCAGATACCGCGGAAGCGATCGCCCAGCCCTCAATGGGGTCGACCTGAACATCCGAGCAGGGGAGATGTTCCTGATCGTGGGATTCAGTGGCAGCGGCAAGACGACCCTTGCCAGGCTCATGGCGGGCTCTCTTGGTCCGGATGAGGGAGAGATCGTGGGGCGAGTGAAGGTCGAGGGTGAGGAGATCATCGGTGCCAGGCGGCAGGAACTTGCCGACCGGGTTGGGCTAGTGCAGCAGGACCCGGAGTCGCAGGTCGTTACGCTGAACGTCGAGGATGAGATCGCCTTTGGTCTGGAGAACCTTGGCTTCCCTGTGGGCGAGATCAAGGAGAGAATCGAGGAGGTCCTTGATGCGGTCGGGTCACGCAACCTCCAGGATAGATCGGTGAATTCTCTCTCAGGAGGCGAACTGCAGAGAATAGCAATTGCCTCCATATTGGCCCTGAGGCCTCGCGTGCTCATCCTTGACGAACCCACATCAAGCCTTGATCCACCCTCGATCTGGCAACTCGGGCAGCTTCTGGGCGAACTGAACAAGGCGGGCCAGACAATCGTGGTCATCGAGCACCGCTACTCATGGATCTTGCCCAGATGCTCTCGGATTGCCGATCTACACGAGGGGCAAATAAACCGAGTATTGGCACCGTCGATGATTGACGGAATGCCTTCCGAGCCGCCTGACGATGGGAGGACGGACAGATCCCCCGGAAACACCGTCGTGTCATTGAGGGATGTTTCGTTCGACTACGATGGAAGAGAGGCGTTGAGCAGAGTGAGCCTGGATCTGCGGGAAGGAGAGATTCTCGGCCTCATGGGGGACAACGGCTCCGGGAAGACAACGCTACTCATGGTGATCCTAGGCATCCTTAAGCCGACGAAGGGTTGTGTCCTGCTCAGGGGGGTCCCGGTGGGGCGGACTTCCGATCTGGCGCGCAACGTGGGCCTAGTCTTCCAGAATCCCAATCATCAGATATTCGAGTCCACTGTGATGGATGAGGTTCTGTTCGGACCGAGGAACTTCGGGCTGGCTGAGCAGGAGACCAGGAGCAAGGCTAATGCCCTGCTGCAAGGCTCCGGCCTCGCGGAACATGCCCACGAATCCCCTCACAGGCTGAGCATGGGAGAGAAAAGGCGGCTGAACGTCGCCTCAGTGGCGGTCTACGAGCCGAGGATCTTCCTCCTCGATGAACCCTTCGTGGGGCAGGACCGAGCCAACGTTGACAGGATCATGGATCTAATGCGATGCAGGGCCAAGCAAGGCTCTTCCGTGCTGCTTGTAGCTCATGATCCGGACCTGATCGCCCACAATTGTGATCGGATGGCCTTCCTTGAGGCGGGGAAGGTGGCCGCGGTAGGCGAACCAAGAAAGGTCTTCTCGTACCTGGGCAGCATTGGGCAGGTCTGGTATCTGCCCTCGGGATGGAGGTAGTGCAAT
>CAYVLA010000114.1:0-10729 GCA_964452145.1 Hadarchaeota archaeon (SeqCode) | reverse complement strand
CACGGCGACCCTCCTCGTCACCGGGTTCCTGGTATGGGGCCTGATGGTAACCCGGTGCCGGAATGGGGGTGGAGGGAACCGTCCTCAAGCCTCGATCCGGCAGGGATGAAGCCGCCCGTGGCGGGATACTTGACGATCTCGCGGTTCTCTCCGCTTCGCTATTGCGTCACTGCTCTGTCACCGATGAGCGTGTATCGTGATGGTGTGATTGTCTCTGTCCGCTGGTTCGTCCCCAGTGGTCTAGCGCCCAATTCCTTGCGCTTAACAGGGAAACCATCAAGAAGCCTAGATCGGGAATCGGCTCTGGTGGTTTCCGCGAGCTGCACGCACCCTTCGGAGGCTATGGCAGGAGGACCGTCTTCACTCCCTCGTTCTCCGCGACGCGGGACTGTCTCTCGTCTGATGTAAGAAGACTCAGTGCCTGGCCCTTGGCCATTGCCACGTAGATCGAGTCGTAGACCGTGATCTCTCGGTCAAAGGAGATCCTTACAGCCTCCTCCATGTAAGGACCTTGGTCCTCGATCCTGATCGACGCCTCGATCAGCTTCCCCAGAACCCTGAACATCGTGTTTGCTTGCTCCCTCGAGGTCCGTCCGTGGACATGCGCTCTCCAGATCGCATTCGCAACCTCTTTGAAGGCTAGATCGGGCGACACGGTGCCGGACCTCAGGTAGCCGAGGACCTTGGAGGATCCTTCCTCCCTAAGGACGAATTTGGCCAAAGCCGAGGCGTCAATGACTATCACGGTCTCCCCTCATGAGGGATCTCGCCGTGCCTTTGGGCACGCTGGGGAGGGTTTCCCTAAGTTCGATTGCTTCTTCGAGGGCCTTTGCCCTCTCGAGCTCCTCCAGCCTTCGAGCAAGGAAGCGCCTGATCTCCTCGGGCCACTGGACGGAACCGGCGTGGGCCCTCATCTTCTCCCTTACCCAAGGGGGGACCTTCACGCTAACAACGGACATCCTACCACGCCCGTGCGTGGTATATCGTAGATATAAACGTTTTGGTCTACCTTTGTGTATACCCTGGAGCTTTGTATCAGTCGAAATGCTGCCGGATCACCCTGTGCCCTGACGTTGGACCTACCCCCCGCGAACCATCCTCGTCGTCCGTGCTTCGCGGTAGAGTCGCCTTCTGATCATCAGCGTCCAGACCAGGAAGCCGGAGATGATCAGGGCGGATGAGGTCACGGTCCACTCAATGACGTATACCCATACCCAGAATAGGGATCGCTCCTTGAGCCTCGCCGCCTCCACGTTCACCTGGATCCACATCTCGTGGACCTCCTCGAAGACGGCCGCCGCTCCGTCGTAGTCGTCCTAGACGTAGAGCTCCTCGGCCTGGCCTTCCACCTCCTCGACGGTGTCCAGCTCCCGGTATAGCCCTGCCGTGTTCGCCCCGAACCTCTCCACGAACTCCAGCAGCGAGACGAGCATTGAGGCCTTCGCGATGCGGGTGTTTATCTCCTCCCTGAGCCTGTGGGTCCTGTAGAGGTCGGCGGGTATCTCCTTGTCCGCGGCGAAGTAGGCCAGGTAGATCAGGAAGTCCGGGTACCAGTCCCACTCCATCATCCTGTTGGTCCCCCCTGCTGCCGAAGATCTGGGTCTCGCCGGTCACCTTGCCTTTCCGTAGCGCCAGTAGCCCATCCAGGGGTTGGAGAAGTCGGGCAGGTACGCCTCCGCGACGACCACCGTCCCCTCCTTGGCTGCCACCTCGTTCATCAGCTCCACGAATCCGGCCCCCGCCCAGGGGAGGTTGGCCAGGCGGTTGCCCTCCTCGAGGAACCTGATCCTGTGGCGGATTGCGGCCGAGTGGGTGAAGCGCGGTATGCACTCGAAGGGCAGGATGGCCTCCATCATCGTGTCCCCCCAGGAAAGGTAGTATCCTCCCGCCGGCTCAACGACAGGGCGGCGGAGGCAACGCCCCTCTACCTCCAGCTCCAGTTCCAGGAGACCCTGGACGCTTACAGGGCGATCGAGGTGGAGATGGTGTCCATCGAGGGGGACGCCATGGGCCTCAAGGGCAGGACCCTGCTCTGGGTCTATCTCATCGAGTGGCTCGCCGTGACCGGCGTCGGGATGATGTGCGGCTTCGTCCTGTGGTCCACCATGGTCCGCCGCAGGCTGTACAGGGAGGTCAAGACGACAAGGCTGGAAACCCGCGAGGAGGCAGTGAGGGATCGCCCCTGATTCTTCCTGAGGGGGTTCGATCATGCTATCCGATACGTACTAGTCATTGCTTGCATGACTATCTTCATGATGACTGATGCCGCACGCAACGGAGGATGTGGAGGAGGGCTGGGCCTTCTGCAGCGATCAGAGATCAGGGAAACCCCCGAAGTGACTATGTCAAGTCAGGTGTGGGGCTTGAGGGGAATCCGGTGGGTGCTTCGATATTCTGTCCAGGGCCATCGTGGTAAGACTTATTAGCTGGATTCGCACTGATCTGCCATATGCAGAAAATGAGGGTGAGAGTAAGAAAAAAGGGGCAGGTCACGCTTCCCCAGCCGCTGAGGGAGTCCTGGGGGATGGAGGAAGGGTCGGAGTTATCGATCACGGCCGAGGGTGATCGGGCCATCATCAGGCCGGTCCGACGAACAAGGCTGGAGGAAGACGCAGGGTGTCTCGGGAAGCCGGACAGCGACGAGGTCGAGTTTGCCATAGTGGATGCCGAGCTGATATCCGAGCACTACTCAAGGAAATACGGGCGATGACGATGGCAAGTCCCCTGGCCGACCTGCCGAAGGACAGTGTGGTCTTCGTCGACGCCAACATCTTCCATTTCTTCCTGAGGGGGCCCGGCAGCCTCCAGAGGGCCTGCACAGCCTTCCTCAGAAGGATCGAGTCAGAGGAGATCGCAGGCTACACATCCGCGCTGGTTCTGGACGAGCTCATCTACAAGATTCTCCTGAAGAAGGTCGAGGAAAAGCACCGGAGGAATCCCCTGGCGGTGCTCAAGGAGCATCCAGAGGAGGTGAGCGTCCATTCACGGGAGATCCGGAGGGCGGTTGAGATCCTCCTCGGGATAGAGGCCCTCGATGTCATTGCGGTCGGTAAGAGCCACATAGAGGATGCCGTTGACCGGATGCAGAACCACTCGGTCCTTCCAAGGGATGCAATCCACCTGTCGGTCATGAGTTCGCTTGACTGTCATGACATAGCGTCCGCAGATGGCGATTTCGACCGTGTCACCGGCATCAGTCGATGGACGCCTGTCTAGCATGGTCAAGTCTGGATCCATGCCAGGGACTGGACGAATGCGCGGACCACGTTCTCGACTACTTTGAGGACCTGTGACTCATGCTTAGGGCCCGTAATTCAGATGGGCCCGGGAGCGTCACCCTGGCCATTGTGTGACCCGAACGCGGAGCACCCAACGATAGTTTGCTCCGTTCGCCGAGCGGCTCCTTGTCCTGGCTACCGGCGCCTCATCCACGCACCGGCCTCACAGCTACGGGATTCATCCGTCATATGCTTGAGCCCGTCCGGCGGAAAGCCCGGCCCTGGCCCAACGAGGGAGTGACCTTCAAGGAGGGGTTTTCCAGGAACAACGAGCGGTTCTCCAACGCCCGCGTGGAAGTCCTTGACTTGATGCCGAGGCCCTCATCTCCTCCCTCCGCTGCCCGGTGCTAACCGAGGGAGCCCTGGAAGGCTTCGCTGGTCATGGACTTCACCCCCGCCTTGCGGGCGGCTTGGAGCAGCTCGGCATCGTCGGTCACGAGGATCTTCCCGGAGCTCCTCGCCTCCGCCAGGTAGGATGCATCGTAGTAGGTCAGGCGCAGGCGGCCTGCAAGCTCAAGGGCCCTGCCTGCGGACTCCTCGCTGTCGGGTGTAACCACGTCCATGGCCCCGATGATGGCGATCAGTGTGCTCAGAAGGCCCGTGCCTTCGCGGGCGTCCAGCCGGCCCTGCAGGTGGCACTGCTTCCATATGGCGTTCCCTACTTCGTAGAAGGCCAGGGACAGCGTTGAGCCTTCGGACAGGACGGGAGGTGCCCTGGCTTTCAGGCGTCTGACCAGCTCCAGGATGCTCCCGGCATCGAAGAGGGCCTCCTGCTTCAACGAGACTCCCTTCCGGCTCTTATGGCCTTCACGATCTCGCCGGGGGTATCCTCTCCAGCTGCTGGGCGGCATCCTCGGCTCGCCTCTGCAGGCGCTCCATCTCCAGGCGCCTGAGCTCTCCCTCGAGGGATCTGCGGACGAGGGCGCTGATGTTCACCTCCAGCTCGTCGAGCCGCCTCTTGAGTTCCCCGGGAATCCGGGCGGTGATCATCACCTGATCTGGCATGTCTTGTATTACAGCTATGTAATATAAATATGTATGTGCCAGGAGCATGCGCGAGCATAAGGAGAGATCCCAGGGAAAAGGAATGTTGAGATGGCAAGAAGCGTGTTCAGCAGAAGGGACTTGTCACTACGAGGATGCTGGGGAGGGACAGGCCCTACCGGGTCACTTCACACCGCCTCGCAGTGCTGGCCAGCATTGCCCCCAGTCCTGATGCTCCAAGGATCATCCGGGCGCGGGAAGCCGCAGTTTTCCTGGTGACAGCGATCTGCGGCGTGGCCATGCTGGCCTATTTCCAAAGGGCTGACCGGGAACCCGGAAGTGCGGAGGGGAGGCGCGGCGTGTCCTCGCTGCGCTGAGTGGCTACCACTAGTCTCGGATCTTCCCGACGGGTGGCCCTGACGGTTTTCGTCTTTGAAAACTTCGGGCACTTTAAATGATGGAGGCTCCCAGATTTGGCGGCTGGAATACTTGCAGCGACGACATATGGCCACAGGGAAGGAGCCGGAAGAGGCCCTCAGAAGGGCAGCAATCAGGCTTCTCGCCGAAGAATCGGGGGAACCGTTGCAGGTCAGCGTGATACAGAGCCTGGTCAGTGGGGCCCGGTCCATAGCCGAGCTAGTTGAGGAGATATACGGCGTGGTGAAGGGTCAGGAAGGCTACATGACCAGCTACACCAGGATCAGGCGAGTCTTGGCGAAGCTCTCGGCAAGAGGGCTGGTGTCGAGGAAGATGTTCGGAAGCGCCAAGCCCTACAGGCTAACGCGCCATGCCCGGGACAGCCTCGCCAGCCACGCCACGGGAGGCAGCCCAGTCAGTCTCTTCCCGGCAATCGACAAGGTCCTTCATACCTCGGCCACCACGATCGCCCTTATCCTGGCATTGTCCCTGTCCGGGCGCATCCAGCTGGGTCAGCCATTCCTGTCGATGCTTCAATCCGTCTTCTTCTTCACCCTGGGCTTATCCACGGCTAGAATTGCCCAGGGGCTGAGACAGGTGATGTGATGACGAGAATACTGGAGAGCGAGGACAACGAGGAGGCGAGCTCGGATGAGAATGGTAAACATGTTCTGAGCATGCGGGCGAAGTACCTTGCCCTTGCCTGTCCCTATCTCGCCTTCCTGTTCTCATTGGTGCCCGGAACCTTTAGGCAGATGGCTGAATGGAAGGGCGTCTATGCCCCCCCGACCGCGATCGCCCTTTCGGATCTAGTGATCATCACGCTGGCAATCAGTATCGTTGCGCTTTCCTTGATGCTGTACAGCCGAGCATCATTCGGGAGGAATGCTCATCTGGTGCTTGTGGCGATCATCATCTTCTCAGCCATCGCTGTGATCCAGTCCCACAGTGCTGGCCCGAATCAGGACCAACACCATGACAAGTCCTGCATGGGTGAATCCAGCGCTGCACCAAACATGTCGTGGAACAAGACCTATGCCTCCGGTGGCGCTAGCTCTATTGCCTCGATGCCTGGCGGGGGATACGTTGTTGCGGGGACCACGGATTGTGGAACGGGCGCCTGCAACATCTACGTGCTATCGGTGAGTGATGGCGGGGAAGTGGAGTGGGAGAGAAGCATCGGGGGAGAAAACACTGAGAGAGGATACGATCTCGTCGTTGCTAGTGATGGTTCCATCGTGATTGCTGGATTCGGCGTACGCGGGAACGAGGACTTCCGGGTGCTTCGGCTGGACCAGGATGGGAACACCATCTGGGACAGAACCTATGATGGAAGGCGCCAGGACAGGGCCTTCTCCCTTATCGAGGATCCGGGAGGTGGCTACATCGTTGTGGGCAACACCCACACCTGGGGCGGCCCGCCGGTCTTCGGGCCTTCTAAGAGCAACATAAGGGTCATCAAGATCGATGAACAGGGAGAGGAGATCTGGGATGATGAGTACGACACGGGAGGCGAGGACTGGGTCGGGCTTCGCCCCTTCTCCGTCGATAGCAACTATCTGGTGGGCTTCAGTGCCGGATCGCAATCAATTGCCCTCAGATTCGACGGTGGATATCTTGTCGCAGGCTCAACGAGTCCACGCATGGAGATGAGGCCAGGGGAGACTTCGGACATCCTTCTCCTTGCGCTGACCAGAGATGGCGAGGTTGACTGGAACCGGACGTATGGGGGGGAGGACTACTACTCGGCATCATGCGTCATTAACACCCCTGATGGCGGATACCTGATCGCGGGGCAGAGATCAGAGATCAAGGTCCACGCTATTGACTACGGCGAGGGAGAGGGCCCCGTGCAGATCGCAGAACCCGAGCGCACCTACGCCTATCTCTTGAAGATCGATGCCCAAGGCTGGAAGGAGTGGGATAGGTCGTACGGGCTGGGAGGCGGCGCGATCTCCCTCTGCGGGGCGGAGGAAGGCGGATACCTCATGGCCACTGCCGCATCCCTTCTGAAGATCGATGAAGCCGGGGACGCGGTATGGGAATGGCGAGATCCCTGCTACGCCTTTGAGGATCCGGAGCAGTTCCACGGCTTCCACATCCCCGCGATCCTGTCAGTCGCAGAAGGTGAAGGGGCCATAGTGCTGGCAGGCCATGGGGAAGGAGACGTCCGTGTCATCAAGCTGCAAACCCGGTAGACGAACACTCACATACGCGGCAGAGTCCCGGGTGTGCATCAATGTATGTCAGTGGCAAGAAGCGTGTTGTGGCAAGTCACGATCGCATGACGGCCAGAAAGGTCTCGGCCCGGGCTTCCGAGTTGGGAGGAATGAAAGCTGGGGAAGGGACTTGAACCCCTGTATAGCGGATCTGCAGTCCGCCGCCTCGCCTCTAGGCTACCCCAGCGTGCCTCTGAATGCCGGGTGAGTTTCTCTAAAGTGTTTCCTAGCGCATCGTCACTGTCCTGTGTGTTGGTAACCGTGTGTATCCGGGAATGCCCCGTTGGCAACGCTGCACTGCGGGTGACAGTAGGACGGTTTCATGATTGCGAACTGTAACCCTACGTTTGGCGTACCTTCAGCGATGGTCTTCTAATGACCTGATACATTCTTCAGAAGGTACTCTTAATCAATCCCTGCGACCATCTTGGCAATCGGGGAAGCGTGATCATGCAGGATTTGAGCCTGGTCGACCTGACGCAACACGAGCTTGAGACCTTCCGCATGGAGTTCGTCCAGTTCATGTTTCCGGAGAAACCCATCCCGCAGTCGGTTAGGCGGAGGATGGCTGACCGGTTCTTCGGCAAGCTCGGGGATGAGTATGAGGATACGGGGGAGATCAGCGTTGCGGTCGTTCAGCGGACGACCAGGGAGATCGGGACCGTGATCCGCAAGCTCAGCCTGAGATCAAGGGGGGAGAAGGTCAGGGGCGACATCGTCAGGGGATCGCTCCAGATAATGGCGGCAATGCTCGGGGAATACGAGGACAAGTGCTGCGAGTGGATTGCCAATTCGAGCGAGCAAATCGAGGAGGCCATGGCCTGGTCCCTTGCCGCCAGGGCCGTGAGGAACTTCTGCATCGACCTTTCCACGAAGATCCACGAGGATGGCACGGTTCCAGGGCCCGTCCTCGAAGCCTTGACGGAGGCGATATGGGTCCTGCTGATCATGGTCTTCCAGAGGGAAGATGCCGGCAGGGCTACAGGGAAGGCCTGCGATACCCGGCTCCTCCGGGCTAGGGTGGCAAAGCTCGCGGAGGCGGCCGCGAAGGCAGGCTTGAGAATCGAGCCCGAGATGTCCTATTCCCGTTCCAGCATGATACAGCAGATCTACTTCGATACGCTTGCGAGAGCCGTATTCTGATGTCCGGTGGGTATGCGTGATGCCCGAGAGGATTGCTCCGGACACCTGCATCTTCTACAGCATCGTGATCGAGACGGAACCCGATCACTCCCACTGCGTCAAGGCCTATGAACTGACGAGGGACCGGTGGGTGATGCTGCCCAGCGTGGAGAAGGAAGTGGAGGACACACTGGAACACAAGTACGCCATGATGGCAATCTTGCTCAGGGAGTGGCACAGGTCGGGGCAGAGCATTGAGTCCGCCCTCCGACACCTTCGCGGCCACAACCAGTATGGGAATCTCTTCGCATTCTTTGAAGAGAGGTCAAGAGATCTTCACCGGCACTTCGATCAGAATGCATCCACCTGGGTTGCCCACTTCGGCTCTTTCATGTTGTGGGTCAATCAGGAACTCGCGATGATCAGACTATCGATCGCTCGATGCGCCGATGTGGTTCTGGAGGAAAGGTGCAATGAGGCCAGGACTCTGTGCATCGCGATCCTTCGCGAAAAGGCTGCAGAGCTTGGCAGATCCGATCTGGAGAATGTCGCGGGCGCAGCGGCGATCGACAGGGCAGGTGCAGCATGTAGCTTTCTCACCATTGATCGAAAGATACTGGACCTTGCAGCCCAGATCAAGGAAGCAGTAGGCATAGAGGTAGTCCATCCCCGCGAAATATGCGGGTGGACATGAGGGCCCAAGAAGCACGCAGGACATTACCATCAATCGCGCGGGCCATAGACATGCAGGCGGGTGATCATGGCTAAGGTGACGATCAACGTTCCCGAGGATCTGAGGCAGCAGATGAGGCGTCATGGCTAGATCAACTTCAGCCAGGTGGCGAGGAAGGCCTTCGAGGAGGAGATGGACCGCAGGGAAGTCGAGGCGCCGCCGCTGAGGTCGGGAAGCTGCGAGCGGAGAGCAGGGCTCCCAACTGGAGCGGTTCCAGGGAGATCCGCCGATGGTGAGATGGCTCAAGGCAACCATAGTGCCAGCTTTACGGCACAGGGAATTGACGCACCCAGCAGTCGTTCGGATGCTTCATCGATTGGCAGTGACCTGGCGAAGGCTCCCTAATCGAATTCCTCGTAGTGTTCCTCGTCCCAGTCAACTTCCTTGGTCGCCTCGGTCTTGTCAGGGATGGCGTTGAGGAACTCCTGAAGTGCCTCGAGCGGGATGGTCTTGCCCTGCGACAGTTCATCAAGGGCGATGTCGTACAGACCGAAATCAGTATCCTGGTGGTCTCCGGTATCGAGTCGAAATCGGGATCATCTTGCTGCAATGATAGATAAGCACAAGCCGTGGAGAGGTGGAAGCGTGTGATGAACGCGAGTCCCAGCCCGCAAGGAAAGCGAGATAAGCGCGTTCAACCTATGGACCCCATGACGAGGAAGTCCATCCGTCTCAAACTGGAGGCCTACGAGGCCCTTCGCAACGCAAAGCGCCCGGGCGAGAGCTTCTCCGACGTGGTGGTCCGGATCACCTCTCCCAAGGTGAGGCTGTCCGAGCACCTTGACGAGATCGGGCCGGATGAGGAGCTGGCCAGCCTGGTGGAGAAGACCCACGAGGAGCTGAATGCGACCCGACCCCGGCCCGGCCTGAAGGAGCTCCTCGAGAAGGGGCCGAAGGCGGTGATCTCGGCAGAGGAGTCTGCCCGGGAACGAAGGGCCCTGAGCAGGAGGCTCGAGCGAGAAGCGGGGCAGTGACGGGAAGCTGGAGTCCTGCCCTGCCGGGGATGACGTGAGGCCCGTGCATGCCAGCTTCACAGCCATGAACCACCGCGATGTCTCAAGGGCCCTTGGGCCGTGATCCGGGGCCCTTCACGACATTTTTCTGGTTCTCTTCAACTTTGTGTGGGTAGGTGGAGTAGGTCGTCCATTGTGGGTAGGTCTAAATCGCCAGCCACCAGGTAGATGACGGTCTTGAGATACTTCAGCCTCTTGAACCCATAAGCCCTCCTCATAGCGATCTTGATCTTGTTGATCAGACCCTCGATCACACCGTTGCTGATCCTGCTTTGAACAAACAGAAGCACCCCATCCCAGTACCTCTTGATCGTTCTGGCCAGATCGATCATGGGTTCAAGACGGCTGTGAGTAGCCCTCCAGATCACCGATCTCCCAGAGCCTCTGCAAACCAGTCTTGATATGCCAGGCCCGAGCAGTCCTCAGATCCAGATTCTTGATGCGGTCAAGCCTTTTCCGCTGCTTGCTGGTCAGGCTGGAAGGGTTCTTAAGCCACAGATACCTGGTGTTCTTCAACACATCTCTGAGCACAGTGTTCCGGGCTCTCTCCTGCCGCCTGACATCGTCAAGGGCCTTGTTCACCATCGCCATGACATGGTACCTGTCAAAGGTTATCTCGGCCCAGGGGAAGCTCTCAGTGATGCCTAGAACGTAGGCCGAGGACATATCCGAGCAGAACTCCTCAACCCGTCTGGGATCCACATCCTTTTCCCCCAACCAGTTCTTGAAGCACCCGATCACCTTGGAGTCCTTACCCTCCTCCACATGGACAACACGGGACCTGTCAATATCGCAGAACACTGAGAGGTAGTTGTGTCCTTTTCTGATCGATGACTCATCCACACCTACCTTCCTGAGCTTGGTGAGGTCCTGCCGCTTTCTGGCCTGGGATACGTGGTGGTGGAGTATTCGCCAGGCAGAGTCGTCATGGATCCCTGTGATGATGGAAGCTGCGGAAACCGA
>CAYVLA010000113.1:0-10880 GCA_964452145.1 Hadarchaeota archaeon (SeqCode) | reverse complement strand
TGCATCCGGGTGTGTTGTCCTTGGGATAGAAGTAGAGGACGACCTTCTTGCCCCTCAACTGTTTCAGAGAAACCATCGATCCATCATCGGCTTGGAGCTCGAAGTCCGGAGCGATGTCGCCTTCATTGACCATGGAATCAACCGGTTCTATTAGAGGAGGGCAGCTGCCTGATAAAGGCCACTGGCGAAGTCTCTCTTTGACTCAAGATGTGCCATCCGGATCCATGTTCAAGCGATCAATCCTTACCAGTCAGACCAGCCAGACAACATCGACTTCCGCTCAGGCAGTTCCCCTCGTCCTCTGCCTACTTCTCCCAAAGCACAGCTCGATCCTTAACACCAAGCACGTCAGGATGCCCCCATGACAAAGGAGCCTCGGCTCCAGAAGCTTCAAGCCTTTTCATATTGGATCCTGACCTCTGCTGATCGCACTTTCTTCTCCTCCGTGACTTCAGGAACCTCGCAATCACGTCGGCTCTCTTCACGATGGTCAACCCGTGCTATCCAGTTCAGTTGATCCCCGAGGCCCCTGCAACAGGACCCAGGCCATCTGCACAAAGGAAGGATACAACGTCTCGGTCTTTGTTCAAACCGCACTAGAGTTCTATCTTCGCGACTTGGAGCTCAGAGAGAGGTACGGCCCAAGATTTGCAGGTACCTCCGACCAGAGGAAAGCCCTGGAAGCTGCCCTGGAGGATGAAGCCTTCCTAGAAGCGCTAGCCACCAAACTCGGATTCATAATGGTGGGTGTGGGCCAATCGCCCTTTCCCACGCAGGAACGAGATATCCTAGTGCTATCCGGCTATGAGGGACAACTACCGATTGGGGAACTCTTCCCTCTGTTCGGCCTACTCGCCTCACTGATGGCTACCAACTGTGTCGGCAGAAGCGGATCGTCATGTCCATGCCGCCGGTTGCCAGCGCCATGTGATTGATATTCCTTGCGAGCATCATCAATGCCCGGAAACGAGGAAGTCTCAAGTCCCTTTCGCTAGGTTGATCGGCGCCCAAAGAGACGCCGAGATGAAGTCGCTGTGGAGATGTAGCTGGTGCCAAGCATACATTTCCAAGCTTCATCCCCCATGCAATGTTACGTCATGGGCCTCAAGCCCAAGACTCATCGATCTCTGGGCACAATCCGCATTGTGTGTAAGTAGCCTTCCCCTTCATGACGGCTGTCATTCTCTAGACGGATGCCTCCCATCGGAGGGGGGATGAAGCGATGAGCCTCCTTTGATCTACTGTTCTGCCGCCACGGGAAAGCTGCAAGTACCAAAGAAGGACGATGGGATGAATCCCATCGCAGACCCTCTTCCAACCCTGCCACCCCGCAACAAGAAGCGGATCCTTGGTGACAATAGCAGATCGATAGTGCAATCTACTCCAAACCCGCATCCCTGAAGCTGAAAGAAATCTCATACTCCTTGATCTTCACATTGGACAGGACAGAGACAGAATATCTGAGCCGCTCGTCGGCTTCCCTGGTCACGATGAGCCCTCTCACCCCTCGATCCCCAGCGAGCACTCTTTTGACCCAACCCATGTAACGCAAGAGCTGTCCTGTGGCGCGGTCGCTACCGATCCTCTTCAACTCGATCACAACGAAATCTCCCCGAGGATCCACCGCCAGCAAGTCGATTCTCCCAACGTCGGTAACGTATTCAACGCCAGCAACATCTCCCTGCCGAAAGAGAACCAGACCATCCTCCAACTCATCCAGATGACTGGCCAGGTGATCCCTGAGATCAGCCTCAAACGAGAAGGAGAAATCCAAAGCAGCCTCTGCTACATCCTCTTCTTCGTCCCCATTCTCACTCGGGACAGATTGACCAGCCGGTCCTCCTCTCTCCGAAGCCACTTCGTGGCTTCGGCTCTTCTTCCGAATCTTGAAGCCCATTCTGGACAGAAAAGTGTTCGTCTCCCATCCCCCGTTGAACCTATCAGAAGGCCACTCCCTGCCATTCGCGTATCTGTTGGCGATGGTTATCAGGTACTTGGGAGGATAGGACTTCCCATCAAGCGCGAGTTCGTATCTGGTTGATCCTCTCCGTTCCGGTATGCCCTTGTTGTCGATCTCCGCAATCGCCTTAAGAACATGTTCTTTCCTGATGTTGTTCGGTATCATACTCCCACCGTGTGCATCTGAGGGCAAACCGGCGTCTGTATACTCCTATCGGGTTTTGAGATCTCCATCAATGATTTCGAGGCGCAGGACTATGGTCCCACCTGTTTATCAAAGTATCGGGGGCGGCGTGGGAGACTCTTGTTGTTCGATCAAAGATGCGATTCCAAGGCTGAGGCGCTAGATTGGCATTGGGACTGGCACAAATGGTTAATAGCCGAGAGAGAATCATAGGATCGAGGGATCAGAAAACTGCCGACAAGCCGAGATTTCCAGAGAGTTCTGGATCGTGTGTTCCTAGAAGCTGCGATGTGTGGAAGAACCTATGTCGAGGTTAAGTCCGCGGATTTGCACAGAAGGGCAGGAGGATACCCCGGACGCAACCATCGAATGCCCATCCTCTTCCAAGTCATGAAGAGCAACGTGGCTCCCGGGGACACGATCCTCGAGCAACCCCCGAGCGGCAAAGGAGCCACGCTGCTTATACGCTACAGACTCCCTAGAACACAACCCGAAGAAGAGTCTCCGATCCGCATGGTAGAAGTGCTGAACAACGAGGCATCAGAGCCCAAGATAAGGCCGACAGCAGGTGCCAACCAACCATCCAAGGAACATCGACCCATACCCGGGAGCCTTGGCCTCGTATCATGTACGAGCGTGAAGGCAGACAAGGTATGCACGGCCTGCGAGATGTACTGGCGCTCCACGCTATTCCGAAAGGCCTTTACATACGCCATCGACAAGTACGAGAATGTCGGCATCCTGAGCGCCAAGTACGGATTCCTCCTACCGCAGGACACCATCGAGCCATACAACACCACTCTCAACAACATGACGGAAGGCGAGCGAAGATCCTGGGCGGACAAGATAATGAACCAGATGAAAACACGCATCGATGTAGACAAGGTGAGCCGGGTGTACTTCCACGCCGGGAAGAACTACAGGACACACCTCGCACGCGAACTCAGGAGCATGGGCAAAGAGGTCTACGTGCCTCTGGAGGGTTATCGCATAGGCGAACAGAAGCGCTGGTACGATCAGCAAATGAAGCGGAAGATATGAACAGAAGGAAAGACCTAGACCGGTTCTACGGCATCCTGGATGAGCTGAGAGAGTCCACGGGCGGCCCGAGACTGCTCAAAGACTGTCACGGCAGGATGGACTGGCCACAGCGAGGCGTCTACTTCTTCTTTGAACAAGGCGAGTTCCGAGAAGACGGCAAGACACCTAGGGTCGTGAGGGTCGGCACGCACGCACTCAGGCCAGGCAGCAAGACAACCCTCTGGCACAGACTGGCCACACACCGGGGAAGGACGAACGGAACCGGAAACCACAGGGCATCTATCTTCCGCAAGCACGTCGGCACCGCCATCCTGAACAGGACAAAGAGAGCCGACGACTACAAGGAATGGGATCGAGGATCCTCTGCACCTCGCCGGATTCGCCAGAAGGACCGGCCCATCGAGATAGAGGTCAGCCGCTATATCGGGCAAATGCCCTTCCTCTGGCTGAAGGTCGATGACACACCGGGCCCATGCAGCATGAGGGCATCATTGGAGTCCAACTCGATCGCACTTCTGAGCAACTACCAGCGCCCCGAACCGATCGACCGAGCTTCAGAGAGGTGGCTTGGCCGTTGCTGTGCCAGCCGGGAGGTCAGGGACTCCGGGTTGTGGAACGTTAACCACGTCTCCGGCGATCTCGACTCCTGTTTCTTGGGTGAACTGAGAGAGCTCGTCCGGCCCCTGTGAGATGATGCGAAATTGCACTACGCCGAGCTGGTTGAAGCTTCCCGCGTCTTCCGCACCTCCGAAGCAACATATGACTGGGCGTGGATCAGGGCCCGGAAGACCGACTGGTCTCGGCTGGACGAGCTTGACGATGAGGAGATCAAGGAGGAGGTGATCGGCTTCCTCAACAGATGGTCGTGCAGGATACCCCCAACAAGTGAACTGGCCACAGCCCTGCGGGACACTTTCCAACACCGCAAGCAGACCATCTCGGCACTATCACCCTACTGCCTGGAGAACTTTGAGAAGGACCAGGAGAGGATGGTCGAAGGCCTTGGCGTGAGCCTCGCGAAGGCGATGACCCAGCTATTCAGGGACTTCTCCGCGATCGGGAGCCGGTTCAGAGACGTCGCCGCGTCCAAGACACTCCACATGGTTCTTCCCAAGCTGTTCGTGATGTGGGACAATGCCATAAGAGAATCATACGGCATCGAAAAAGATCCGTACGGCTATGTGTACTCCTTCATCCCGAGGATGGCAGAGCTAGCCAGAGAGGCCGTAACGACATACGCAGAGGAACGCAAGGTGACATTCATACAAGCAGCCAAGGAGATATCTAACCTATGCGCCGGGAGAACGCTGGCCAAAATCGTCGATGAGTACAACTACCTGAGGTACACTTCCGGCATGACATAGCTCGCAGGTCAGATTGAGTGAATCAGCCATTGAAGAGCTTCCCTGACCATCTTGAAAGACTCTTCGTCGTCCACTTTCTTCTCGTACCACCGTTTCCAGCCTCCCGACCTTCTCCTGGGAGCGTCGGTCCTTGTCCTGAGTTCGGTCGCTATGGGCTCCGGCATGTTCTCGCAGTCGAAGACGCATGACCCGGACTCGTAGAACTGGATAGGCGTGGGCACACCGATGCCTCTACTCAGCCACTTCCTTACGTGGAAACCCACGGTAGCCTTCTTCTTGCCCTTGCCAGGTGCCAAGATGAACTCGTCGGACTCCTCGCACAATCTGATCAGCTTCACGACCCAGCGGCACCTTCTCTCCCCAACGTTGTCCCTAAGCCTCTTGTAGAACTCCTCTGAAGACCACCCTCCAAGTTTGGAGGGTCTTGGCCCCCCCAAGACCAGGTCAAGCTTCTTCTCCCTCAGGATCCTTGAAAGCTCCAACACTTCGATCGTCCTCTCAATTCCAGAAGCCTTCCCTTCTCCTTTGACCATCAAAGACCCTTCGAGGTCATTTGTCCAGCACACGATCATCTCGCACTTGTCCAAGCACGGATCTCTATCGTGTCTGTGGTCGAAGAAGTGACTGGCCTTGGTCTCGAACTCGATGCCCACCGGCCTGCCGTTCCTGAACGCGATGCAGTCGGGGAAATCGCCGCTGAAGGTGTCGACCCTGAACTCATCGTCGAGGTGCTGGAGCAGCATCCCGAGGAGAACGATCACCTCATTCTCGTAGTCCGGGTTGTACAGCAACCCTCTAAAACCCGTCCCTTCTTGTCGCTCGGCCAAACCAAATCACCCAAGAGCGTTCCGATTAGGGAACATCCCGGATCCTTAGTCACCATCCTCGAAATCCGCGATTATGGGTAGGTGGTCGCTGAGGCCCTCCCCAAAGATGGCCATTTGGTTACCTGTTCTGCAGTTCCTGAGAGATGCAGCAAGAACAGGTGTTACGAAGAGGTGATCCATCTGGTGCACCACCTGCCCTGACCTTGGATCACGGAAAGTCGGAGCAAGCTCCCGGCAGTGTTCCCTGAGACCCTCTATGAAACCCAGGTTCCCCATTCGGTCGAGGAACTCCCGGTTCCCCCTCGGGCCCTCTCTCCACAGATAGTCGAATGTCTCCGATGCGTTGAAGTCCCCCCCAACAATCCACCTCTCATCCCTTCCCGGATTGGCCTTCACCAAGGCCGACCAGATGATCTCAGTGACCCAGACTTCAGGATTCTGTTCAAGCTTCACACCTGTGACATGAATGCCCCTGAGCCTCTCCCTGTCAACAGGCCAAGCAGGGCTGTAGACCGAGATCACGTTGACAGGCCGAGAGCCAGTGGGCTGCGCCATGCAGCCAACCAAGTTGCCGTGGAAGAACTCGAGTTCGCGGTTCACCCAATCGTGTTCAGAGCGCAGGACTAGATCCCCGCAGACTTCTCCCCCGCCCGACTTGGTGGAATCAACGAGGAGGACACCTGTTACCGCCGTGCCTGACCGAGCTGAGATTACCTACAGCATCAAACCCTCTTCGCGAAGCCTGCGTTCGAGCAGCTCGACGAGCTTTGGATCGTGTCTGCGGTAGATGTCCGGAACACCCAGTATCGTGATTTTCTCCTGCGCGGCCGGCACCATGCGCAGGATCGTCGCCCTGTGGCGGTCCTCCATGGCGAAGATCCGATCGGCCCACTCTATGTCCTCCATCGAGAGATTGCGCACCGCACCCGCCCAGGTGCCCGCCGACCTGACCTCATAGCCACCGCTCCGCAAGACCAGATCTTCGGCCGTCCTGCTTCTATCAACGTTTCCGGTACACACGAAAAGTATCCTCTTCAAGATTCCTCCCTTCTCTCCACCCGCACAGTCCTCATCGCCCGTCGTCAGGTTGTAGTGAGCCGTGGGGGCAGCGGCCATTCCAATGGCAATCCCTGCAACGGCGATGTCACGACCCTTCACGTTTTCCAGCACGGTGAACACTCCGACCCCAGAATCCATCAACAGCCTTCAGGCAAGGAGGGAACGATCTTCGTCCGGAACCCTCCGTTGCCTTCGGCCACGGACACCTGTTGAACAATGCGCCGCACTTTGCCATCAGACAACTTCCCGTTTCCAGGCCCCACCTCCTCGATTACTACCTCCACGGTTCCGGGATCAAATTCAACTTTGATGGAGGCCTTGTCCCCGGATATTCGAATCGTCCGATCACTGCCCACGGTCACGTTTCCCCAGGTGTAGAGAGGATTCCTGTACTGGCCCGGCCCTTCAGCAAACTCCACCCGATCCACAACTTCTATCCAGGCCCCGGTTGGATCCCTGTGCAGGCTCGTGCTCCTGGATAGGCTCCTGATTCCGGCCTCCGCAGGGTAGGCATCCTTCAGATCCAGAGCAAGCATGTCCTCCGACGGGGAACTAGTGTGTCGCAGGAGCTTTGCAGCGTGCTGCGGACCCGGCGCCTGCTGCTTGCCGTTGACCAAGGGGACGTTGTGGCCCCAGGAGGAGTTGACCAGTATCTCATACCTTCCGGGTCCGAAGTAATCTCTGGTGTATGTCCCTGACCCCAGGTCAACGATGAGGGACTCCCCGCCGTAGCAGACTATGAAGTTGCCCACGTCGTTGTGGTTGTGATTCTCCCCGTTGTGCCCCCCTTTGACCGCAAGGACCAGGGACTCATCATCCCTAGGGTCGGCCCGGCCTATCATCCACTGCAGACCGCTGTAGTAGATGTGAATCTCCCTCTGCCAAGCTTCGCCACAGCGCTCCCTAGGCATCCAGACCAGGTCCCTCAGGCCGCACGATGTTCGAGGCGCGAGGTCGTACTGCCGCTGGGCGAAAGCGCAGAGCCCAGACATGTTTAGACGTTGGCCCATGTAGAAGAGCAGGGAGGGCGAAAAGGCCACCCGCGGCGGGCAGTCCGAGAAGTTGGCTACATTCTGTCCGCAGAGCGTGACCCTCTGGGGAAAAAGGGCGATCTTGCGCATCTCGGGGGCATTCATGAGACCGATCCTTCCACCCGTTCGGGCCTCCAGCAGATAGGAGAGCCAGACATAGTGGGATACCCCGTAGGCCCAATAAGACGGGCCCTCGTCAGACCCCCCGTCGGGATCGAAACACCGCAGGTAGTCGTTCATGGACCGGATGCACTTCTCCACCATCCTCGCTAGGTCTTGCGTATCGGCCATCAGAAGCAGGGCCGAGCCGACCACGCCGCAGTTACAGACCGCCGTCCAGTTGTTTACGTGCGCCCGTTCCCGCGCGTACAGCCACCAGTAATCGTTTCGCTCAAGGTAGGGACGCCAACATCTCCTATCGATTTCGTGCACGATCCGCCGTCCGATCATGGGATCGTGATCATCGAGCCGACGCCCCATGACATAGGCGGCCTCGGCCAGGCTCAGGGCCGTGCCCGCCGATACAAGATCCACGTAGGGATGCTCGGAATAATCGGGGAGGGTCGTGCGCGTGTGTGCCGGGATCACCCAGCTGGTCTCCTCGCATATGGCCCATGCATGATCCATCAGCGGGTCCATGAATCGGCCGCTTCTCTCCATGCACTCTCCCAGGACGAAGTCTATCAGCCTCTTCCTTCGACGATGGATGATCACATCGTGCGGGCTTCGGTTTCCCGTCCTCGAGTAGTTCAGGTAGAGGGAGGCCGGGACGTGGGTCAGGGGTTCCGCCAGTTCGCGGTCGAGTTCCGTCACAAGGATCCTAACGGACTCCTGCATCATGGGGTTCGAGAGAAGGCTTGCCCATCGGTCCCGGTCTGAGTACCTTGGAATCCCTGACACGGAGGAACTTCCAAGGCATTCCTCTATCTGTGATTGAGCCAGCTCTTCGAGCATAGAACGCCTGTCAGCCTCCGGCAGCGCCTGGGTTCGAACGAATAAATGCGTATTGCAGGATGGCTGGGTGCATCAGGTCGCAGGCCACATGTCACTCCCCGATGCTCGAAAAGGGCGCAGATGGGATCCCGACAACCCGGACCCCGATGCCGTTGGTTATTGCCTCTCCGGTTCAGACGGGATCCTAGAGATGCGGGAGGTCTTCACGGCCCTGTACATCCTCCTGCGAACCATGAGGGACCACAATAAGTAACTCGAAATGAACAGAGTCCCGGTGGTAACCAGCCACTCGATTACGAAGATCCACCACATTGCTCGGTTCTTCTCCTCGATTGCCACCTTCTCGGCCTTCCTGAGGTACTCGAAACCTTCCTTGAGGAGTCTTTGAGCAGCATCGAAATCCTGGTCGAGATACGACTCCGACGCTCCTTCCCAATGCGCCTGGGCAGAATCCACTAACCCCTGGATTGCGGCGATGTTCGCTCCCAGCCTATCCGCAAAGTTCATAACCGATATCACATAGGAGAGTTGGTTTCTGACGCCCCGCAGGTCGCCCTTGAGGGCGTGAAAGACGTCCACATCGGCAATCAGATTCTTCCTCATCGTGTAGAGCATAAGGTTGACCACGATATCCGGGGCATAGGGGTTGTATCTTCCCAGCCAGCAGGGATGCTCTATCATGGATCCGCAGGTCATGGTTCTGCCCTTTTCATAGTCCCAGACCACCAGAAACGGCACATCAGCATGACCCGGAAAATTGCCTTGCTGGTAGGCGAGAATCCCTGCGCCCTCCCTCGCGATTACGAATCTGCTAGTCCACCCCACCACTTTTTCCACGCCATAGGGCCTGAAGACGGTCAGAACCGGGTCCGGGAAATCCACATCTATCCGAACAGTATAGTACTCCACGGGGGAAATGCCTCCCCCGTGTCTTGCCACAACTGCCGGAGCGTCGTTTGGGAAAGCCCTCTGGGCGAGGGAATTTGCCCAGGCGTTGTGTATCTGGGCGATCTGGCTGAAGACGCTCGCATCGTTCCATCCGCCAGCGCCTTCCGCGATTCTGTCGTGGATCCATTTGTCCTGCCTGTCCGTGAGGACGTAGTACTCGGGCGAGTTGAGCATAATGTAGTCATACTTCTGCATCGCTTCATAGGTTCGGGGAAAATAGGTGCGGACCATCCTGATCATGGTGTCCCAGTCCGCGCCGCGAATCACGACGGGAGTATAGTCCACTAGTGGTTCTTCGTCGAAGAGCATCCTCGTGTAGCCTGCGGCTGTACACATGCCAATGAGAAGGGTCTTGATGGGTTCCCCGCCGATGGCCGGCGGACATGTAAGAGCTGGTAAGGAGAGCGCAAGATAGATCACGAGTGGCCTGGGAGTCCATCCACCCAGCATGAATCGACCGGTCGAAGGCATCTGATGTAAATCTCTTATGCCCGGTCGGAGATCTCTGCCGTGGGGATCGGACCAGATGTGCCTCAGCCAGATGTGTGGAGGGTGATGCCAACCAATACGCGCAGCCCGATGAGATGGCACTTGCCAAGATCGGGGCGTGACTCAGGCGGCCCCTACTCTGAACCTAGCTCCCCGTGGGCACCCGGCGAGAATCCCGGCCTCAAGGGAAGAAGGAGATAGGGCTTGGATCTAGCAATCGCGGAACTGGGTCAAACCCACCTCTCGGTACAGCCTGCGCCTGATCATCAGGGTCCAGACCAGAAAGCCGCACAGAAGCGAGGTGGCCGTGACGGAGAGCCACTCCGATACGTACACCCACAGCAGGGCCTCGTTTTTGACCTTGTCGGCAACCTCCTCCGCCCGGTCCAGCAGCTCCGATGCCACCCCTATCTTGGAGAGGGCCGCCTGGAAATCCTGATGGAGATAGAGATCATCTGCCTCGCACTTGGCCTGGTCCGCCTCCTCCAAGACCGTCAGTATGCGGGCAGGGTTTGCGCCGAACTTCTCGACAAAGTCCATCAAAGACGAGAGAATGATCCTCCTGTAACCCAGGTTGGACATCTGGGTCCTGACGGTGTGGACCAGGTTCAGGTCCTCAGGTATCTGGCGCTTCGCGCAGTACAGCATCAGGTTGGTGGCAAAGTCCGGATAGTACTCCCACTGTAGGAAGGCGCTGCCGCCCCCCGGCGTCCAATCACCCGTCATTGCGAAGATTGTTCCATTATGGTACTCCCACGTTGAGAAGAATGGATTGTCATAGCCCCGGTGCTGCCCGCTGTCGATCGCAACCACGGCCAGAACCCTGGCACCCGCTCTGGCATGGACCACATTGGAATCGTACCTTGTGAGGAAATACAGGTCCGGGCTCCAGGGGAGGCTTCTGATGAAGACGTGGGTGTTATCGAGGATGATAGCCTTGCCGCCTTCGTATGCCCCAGGGACCGTTTCCACAGGTAGGGTATCCCCAACCGGTGTCCGGCCCCAGTCCGGATTGCCCGCCACC
>CAYVLA010000112.1:0-10898 GCA_964452145.1 Hadarchaeota archaeon (SeqCode) | reverse complement strand
CCCCTTGCCCATCCCCCTGGGGCCAAACTCGGCGTACGTCGCGCCCAAGGCGGATGCAGGCACAGGCCTTCCCATCAACCACCAGGTGACGTCCAAGATGTGGGGGCCCAGGTCCAGGAGCGGGCCGCCGCCCGAGTACTGCTTCCTATGGAACCAGCCCCTGGGGATGGCGTTGTCCCTGAGCATCCCGCCCTTGCCATGGTAGACGGCGCCCAGCCGGCCCGCCTCGACAGCTTGCTTGAGGGCCTGTGCCTTGCCACTGTGTCTGAGGTTAAGGGAGACGGCAAGCCGCTTGCCAGCCTTCCTTGATGCCTGCACCATCTTTTTGGCGGACTTTGAATCGGTGGCCATCGGTTTCTCACACAAGACGTGTTTGCCGGCCTGGAGAGCGGCTATGCTCACCGGGGGGTGGAGGGCGTTGGGCAGACAGACGCTCACAGCCTCAAGGTCTGCCATATCTAACATCTCCCGGTAGTCGCAGAAGACCTTCTCGACGCTGAATTCCTTTGCCGCGGCCTCGGCCCTTCCCATGTCGATTTCGCAGAGGGCAATCAGCTCGGCGCTGGGATGCCTGGCATAGACATCCAGGTGGTATCTGCCGATGGCTCCTGCCCCGATCACTCCGACGCGAATGGCCCTTTCCACAGAGACCTCTCCAGGCGGCGATTGTCGAGGGCTGTTCTTATCTCTTCCTCCCAGATCCCGGATCGAAACGCTTCGTGAATGAGCCTGACCGGGGTAAGCCGGAAAGGCTAGTCGTACGCCCAGTGTGTGCGGAGATCGGGCCCGAGTTGAGCTGCCTCGTCTTTCGACGGACCATCCCCGCAGGTCGGCGCTACAGCTATGGGTATATGCCGAAACGGTTCCGCACGCGCGCTACCTCTTGAACGTTCCTGACTCTGCACTCTCCGAGGATGTCTCCCGCCGGACAGAGGGAGAAGGCCCCTCCCGGCATACCGATCTCCAGAGTCCGCTTGACTTCCGCTCGAACCTCCTGCAGGGAGCCCCGAGCAAGGAGATGGGGAACATCGATGTTGCCCACGAGACAGATTCTTGCTCCGTACTCCTTCTTCACTGACCCCAGGTCGACGCCGGCCGCGGGCTCCAGGCACTCGATGGCGTTGAAGCCGGCTTTGACCACACCCGGAAGCAATGGTGTCACATAGCCGTCCGAGTGGAGGATCGTCCGCATTCCGTGTGATCGGGCCCTTCCGGTGATCTTCTCCAGCCGGGGAACGAAAAACCTTTCATAGTGCTCGGGCGAAAGGAAGGTCGAGCCCTTCAACGCGACATCATCGGATACGGCCACCACGGGCACACGCAGTGCGTGGTACTGATCGATGATATCCAGTTTTATCTCAAGCAACCTGTCGAGCACCCTTTCGAGGAAAGCCGGGTTCTGCCGGAACATCCGTACGACCCGACCCAAGCCGAACATCTCAGTAGTCTTCGCGAATAGACCCTGACAGATTGGAACGGGGAGAAACCCGATTTGTGTCCCCGCCTCGCTCGTCTCCTGCAGGTCCTCCACGTATTCCTCGGCGAGAGGGCGTGGGTAGAGGTGGGGCCAGTTGTCGAAGTCCTCCTCGCCCTGTAGGTATGGCCCCACGTACAGAGCTGTCTCTGTGCCCATGCAGGTGCTCGTCTCCATTATGCGGCCATAGAAATCCACGAATCGATTACCTCCAAGCCGGGTCTTGGAATCCTGTCTGGGCAGGTCGTGTGGGTCCACCTTCACTGGGCCTTCCAGATTGGGGACCAGGGCGCTGTCGCCTTTTGCGAGTCCTCCTTCCATCCCCAGCGCTGCGTGGACCGAGAAGTCAAGAATCCGGTTCCTTCCGCGCAGCGTTCGGAGCTTCTCAACATTCAAGACGGACTGGCACTTCTTCTGGAACTCTGGCAAGATGCTCTGGACGAATATCGGGACCTTGTCGGGTACCTTGAGGTCGAGAACGGTGGTGAAGCGCTCAAGGTTGTCCATCGTAATAACCCAGGGTTTCGGACTTGCCAATCGATATAAATGAACAGGCCCGGAAGCATCATCCCCGTTGTGAAGGGTCTCCCTTTCAGGGCACGGTGCTCTCAGATCGAATGCCCCCCACACGCTATCTATGGATGTGGTCGATCGAATCAGGCTTGTGGCCCGGGCCGGGTCGCGATCTCCAGCCTCGGCCGAGAGGAGGGATGGAGATACGCCCACTTCGCCAGCATCTCTCTTCGAGGGTGGGAGTTCAAGATGTGGAAGCCGTACCCGCAGATCGCAAGAGGATGTTCTTATCGGCCGAGATGTCCTGAATGGGGTCAAGGCCGTGTCTGACGGCAAGGCCTCTGACTTTGCCCTCGAGGATCCCTAGGCTCCCACAGGCTTGTTCCGAGCATCGCACTGGAATTCTGTGGGCTTGAAGTGTCATGAGCACGAAATGGTCAGATGCCAGGCTCGGGCTCCCCACAGGCAGGAGTCCTTCTCGCTGCCTTTGCGAGGCTGGGCAGGGGTCTCCGATCGTGGCGATCATCCTGACCCGAACCTCGTATGTCCGACCTCTCGATAGAGCTTTCGCCGAACCATCAGCGACCAGAGCGCCATGCCGCACAGGAGCGCGGTACCGGTGACGGTCAGCCAGTTTATCACGTAGACCCACATGAGCGCCCTGTTCTTGAGCTTCATCGCTTCCGTCTCGATTTCCTCCATCATCTTGCCTGCCTCTGTGTAGCTCTCCATTGCAGCTTCAAAATCAAGGTTGAGGTATTGGGGCCATGCTTTGGCGATCACCTGGTCCATGTCTCTGATCCTGTCCATGATCCTCTGCGTGTTCGCTCCGAAGGACTCACAAAAGTCCAGCAACGCTGTGAGCATGGATCTCCTCGTAGCAACTTCGAAGATCCTCGAACGGGCAGCTTGGACGAGTGCGATATCCTGCGGGACTGGACGATCATCGAGGTAGATCAGCAGGTTGCTGCAGAAGTCGTAGTCATACCTCCACCTCGCCATGGAGAACAGCCGCCAGCCGCCCTCGCTGGCAAAGGAAAACGTTCTGGGGCCGCCTTCTAGCCTCCATGTAACCATAAGGGGAGAGTCGCACCCCGGCGAGACGACGCGCGCAAGCAGCTCGGCTCCGGGCCTCACCTTCAGGAGGTTGTGATCCCACACCGAACCATACAGCGCGGGGTCCCGCAGGTCCCAGGGAAGGCTTCTCATGAACTCGTGCTCGGGCTTTTCTATCACTATGCGATGCTGGGTCGAGTCGTGCCAGTAACCGGGGATGTCCTCCGTGGGGAGGAGCGGGCCGATGGCGGTTTCGCCCCAGGCGGGGTAGCCGGTGGCGCCTCCGAAAGACTGCCAGCCTCCTACCATCAGCAGGCCCAGCCCTCCCTCCGAGACGCCGCGAGCGAGTTTGCTTATGTGGCCCGAGACCGCATGAACGTTAGCCTCGAAGAACACGATCACATCATAGTCAGCCACCAGATCATCAAACGTCCGAGGCATGTACAGCCTGACAAGCCTGTGAAGATCGTCCATGGTCGGGGCGGGCATCGGGCCGAAGAGCATGAAGTCGCGAATCGTTGCCTGGACGAAGGTGATCCGAAAGAGCGGATCAGATCTCATCTGCCAATACGGCTGGGAACGCGCCACGCAGCCGACGTAAAGAACGCCGATCCTCCCCTCCTGCAGGCCCCAGGCTGGCTGGATGGCCAGCAAGACCAGGCAAGAAAACAGGCCACAGACAACCAATCTCCAAATCGGTAGCGAGGCGGTCTCCGAGCATTTTGGCATAGTCCGATATGGGCGCAGACCTCATTTATAAGGTTACGTTTTCAACTTTCGGAGCGAGGCCGCACTGGCCGAGAGTTCGGGGCCTGTCTGTGCCCGGTGCTGGGGTCGTATCTCGCCATCCCCAGATCTTGTCTCAGCTTCAGCTCGGGGTAGGTCACCGGGCGATGGTCATGGCCTCTCAACCGGTACGAGCGGGGGATGCGCTGTCGAATGGCAGCCCGGAACACTACAGCTCGGGAATCACTTAGAGTGGGAGAATCACCGGCGGTGGAGCATGCTCACCCCAGCCTCCCGATAGAGGACTCTCCTGACCATCAGGCTCCAGAGGATGAAGCCGGCAACCATGAAGGTCCCGGTGAGGCTGAGCCATTCGACCGTGTAGATCCACACAAGGGCCTTATCCTTGATCTTGATGGCCAGTTCCTGCAGTCTGAGGTACTCACCTATGGCCTGGCCCATCTTGTCCAGCGCTCCTGCGTACTCGCCATCCATGTAGAGCTCATCCGATGCCCGCTTGACCGCTTCGGCCTCGCCTATGCGGGCCGTGACCTGGCTAACTTGGGCACCGAATTTGTCAGCGAATTCGATGAGGCTCAACAGGAAGTCGCGCTGCATGCGCAGCTCGCCCCAGGACTCCCTCAGCTGGTGGATGGTCAGCAGATCTTCGGGCAGGGGGTAACCAGCTGCGAAGTACAGGGTGTTTATCGTCGCGTCGCGATAGTAAGTCCAGAGGTTGAAATCCATGGAGAAGGCCCCCTGAAGGTTCTGCATGCCCACGAACCTGCCCCGCCCGACATCCCAGTAAAAGTAGATCGGGGTCTCCTTCTCGTCGTCGGAGACGATGATCAGACCGCAGCCTGGCCTCGGAGTTATGAAGTTGGGCGGGTAGAAGGGTGGTGCCTGCCTCCAGGGGATGCTTCGCGCAAGCGCGTTCTCCTCATCCACGATCCTGAACCTGACTAGGTAGTCCTTCGGTAGCCTCTGATCGTAGTAGCACTGCACCGGGATTATCTCATCGAGAAGGGTATCGCCCCAGCTGGTGAAGGGCGCGTTGCCCCCGAAGCCCTGGGAGCCTCCACCCATCAGCAGTCCAAGGCCGTGGTCTCGTACCCCGTCCCTGAACCATGCCACGTTGTCGGGTGTGAAGATGCGCGTGTCTATGTCCTCAAGAACGACGAGATCGATCGTTTCGAGCAGCATCTGGTACGTCCTCGGCATGTAGATTCTGGAAAGGCGCCTAGCATAGCTCAGGTCGGCCATGGTCTTCTCATAGGTGAGATAGGGCAGGGATACGCGGATCTCGCATCGCGGGTCCTCCAAGGCAAAGACGTATGACGAGGTCGGAGCCCGCCCCCATATGAGTCTGATTCTCTGCGTCTGGGGGTCGATCCTCTTTTCCATGGCGATCGAGGGGGAGAGAAGAGGGGCGGCCAGGGAAATGGCTGCAAGCATCGCTACAACAGTCCTGTTTGATGGCCGAGGATACATCCCATCACCCGGTTCCTTTCCCTACGGCTGGGCGATTGGGGCGGTCCCATAAAAACGTTGAGCAAGCTCGTATGTATGGCTCTTATGCCAGGATCGACGCCTCATCCCACAATTGCCTGGCTGGTCAACTTCTCATTGCACCCTGTCGCCCGGGCGACCTGGTAACAGTAGTTGAAACGTCCGTTTGGCGCGGCGTCGCCGTTCAGGGTGAATGCATCGATGCTGTCTTCGTTCTGGAAGTTATCGGCCCACTTGAACTCGAACCTCAGAGGAGCCTCGCCCTCGGGCAATGTGAGTGCTTGGCGGGGAATGGCCAGCATTAGCTTGTTTTGATGGGCCCTGAACTTCACCTCCGAGGCGATCTGCCAATTCCACCCATTCTTCGTGCGCTCCAGGTAGCTCGTGGTGCCATCCTTCACTCTCCGGTTCACCGCAAAGTCATAGCCATGCCAGCCGGTATTGTGATCGCAGTCGACGTCCAGAAACAGCACCATCCAGTTCGGGTCGGTGCAGGGGGTGATCGGATCCTTGGTTTGCGCGTAGAAGTAGATGAATCCGGCGTCGCGGGCCACTTTGAGCGCGACGAAGTCGTTGCGGCCCGTCGTGTTGACATGCCGGGTGACGGTGTTGTAGCCGGGGTGGTCTCGGTGAAAGGTGTCGCCGATGTCGTCCCGATACTCCGGACCCACATCCTCCCATTGGCAGAAGTCCGCTTGCAGATCGATGGTCTTGGGGGGAGTGGCCAGGGGGATCGGGCGGACGCCCTTGAACCGGCGGATGTAGCTGACCATCTGGTAGTAGTAGTTGTCGCCATGGCCGGCCTTCATCGGTTCGATGTCACGGCTGTTTTCCTGATCGAATGTGTCCACGAACATCGTCGGCATCTTGACTCCCAGGAACTTGTTGAAGCGTCCCGCGAACCATTCGTTCCAGCCGGTGACGAAGATGAACTTCGGGTCCTCCTCCAGAGCCCGTTCCCACTGTTCGGCGAAGTTGTGGCCGTACAGCACGGCGTTCGGTTCGGTTGAGTGTTGGCCTCGATGGAAGCTGCGTCCCAGCGCGCCGGGCTCGCTGAAGGTGCCGAGTCTGAGTCCCTTCGAATCCTTTACTGCGTTCTGGGCGACGCCGACAGCCATCTCCTCTCGCTCGCCACGATCATTGATGAAGACATGCTGGGGATGTATCTCCAGCCATCCCCACATATTGGGCTCGGTAGGTCCGGCGAAATAGTCGGGCTGCGGTCGGCGGAAGGTGAAGAATCCCCGGAGCTGGGGATTGATCTGGGCCGGGTTGGCCAGTATCAGAGGCCTGCCCTCCCAGCGGAACCACAGGTCTTGGTAGAGGCCTTTGGAGTAGAACTCGTCGTAGAGTTCCTGCACCGTGCTCGCCGGATCCCAGAAGGGGGCCAGGAAGCAGACATAAGGAGCCTTGTTTCCTTCCCGTCTGACAGCGGTCAGGGCATCGAGGAGCGCCGTGTAGTTGTGTTTGTAGATGGCTTTGTTGCTTGTATCGAAGATCAGGGTGTCCACGCCCGCGTCTGCCAGCATCTGGGCGTGCTTGCGCAGGACCCATTCGTCATCTCCTATGTAGTAGCCGAAGAGGGGTTCGCCCCAGTGGTGGGGGGCGTAGAGCGGACCCCATAGGGGGCTGTCGGCTTTCTGCATCGCCTCCGGATCCTGGCGCAGGATCCTTGTGATGTCGTAGGGGCCACCTTCGATGTGTGCTCCATGCCAGAGGAAGTAGAAGATCCCCACCCACCGGTCCGATCTGGGCGGGCCGACCTGTTCGGAAGTCGGTGTCCTGCGCCCCAAATCATCTGAGGCAACCCAAGTATCGCTGAGGTTGTCCCAAACATTGATGAGGTGACTCCTCTGCATCTGTTCTCCCGTCCGTCCGCCTTGTCCAAGTCGTAGGGCATGCGAGGCCGAGCGCCTCATCCCGGTGTCTTCACCTCAACGACCTATTTCTTTGTTGCCCATGGCAATGGCGATCCAACACCCTGAGAGCACAGCCCCGTCACTGAGCACATTGCGCATTGCGCATGACTCGAGGTTCTCCCCGAAGGGGCCGGAAGAGCATCTCGGTTACGTCCTTCACATCCAGGCATCAAATCTCAAGGGGAGGGGTCCGTCGAAGGCCTCACCGGGGGGGATGTCAGTTTTATTGTGCCTGGTGCTCCTTGTGGCTGACCAGCATGGAGTACCGGCATCGGCGCCGCGCGTGGGAAGCCCTGTTCGCCTTGTTCGCCTTGTTCGCCTTGTTCACGATCTCCTACGGCATATGGCACTTCACCGTCGGAAAAGGGCCCGGACTTTCTTTCGCCGTGATGGGCGACAGCCAGGGGAACTCCAAGATGCTCGGGCTCATCGTTGAGCAGATCAACTCCCGCAACCCCGACTTCGTCATTCATCTGGGGGATTGCGTTGCGATGGCGCGGGCATCCCTGTACGAGGCCTTCAAGGAGGATGTGGGCAACCTGCGCATGCCCCTTTACATCACCCCGGGCAACCACGACGTAAGGGGGAACTCGAGTCTATACTCCTCCTACTTCGGGGAGGGGGACTACTACTTCGACCGGGGCAGGTATCGATTCATCTCGTTGAACACGTCGACCCAGCGTATCGAGGATGGACAGCTGGAATGGTTGAGAGGTATTCTGGAGCAGTCGCGCGGCATGGAGACGATCGTGTTCACCCACGTTCCTCCTATCGATCCCATTCCGGGGAGCGATCACGGCCTGCTTGATGACTCGGCCCAGCTCTTCATGGATATCATGGAGGAGTTCCATGTCACCGCCGTCCTCGCCGGACACATCCACGTATTCAACCACACTCGGCTCGGCGTGGTCGATTACTACATCTCCGGCGGCGCCGGTGCTGGCCTATACGCCCCGCCCGGAGAGGGGGGTTTCCATCACTTCCTCCTCTTCCAGGCCAGGGGTGGCAGGCTGAAGTGTGAGGTCGTCAGGGTGGAACGGGGGCTAGAAGGGCAGACGGTTCAGATATCCGGCCACCTGGGAGACATCACTCTCGATTCCTCCGACCTCGCCGAGATGGATCTGGTCGTGGACCAGGGATCTTACCAGAACGCCCTGGGCAACTGGAGGGGGCAGGGGGGATATACAGGTGTCCGAATCGGCGACCTCTTGGAGCTGGTCGGGGGAATGGAGGAGGGCGATTTGCTGAGGGTGGAAAGCTCCGACGGCTACTACCAGGATTTCTGCTACGGCAATGCGTATCCCAACGCAACCTGGCGTGCGATCCAGGGCGAGATGATTCTGGCGTTTGCCCTCGATCAAGTTGGAGTTCCCCACTGGGAGGAAGGCCCCAAGATCGCCTTCCTTCCGCAGGATGGTGGATACAGTAACCAGGACTGCCTCCTCACCTCGTGCCCCGACCAGGGTTGTCACGAATACCTCTCCGCCGGTTCGAGATGGGTCAAGGATGTCGTGCGAATCGTCGTATTGGAGAGCTGAGGCGGCCTGGGGTTCGTCGAATGATCCCTGGGCTTGGGGGACCACCTTCACCTGTTCCGAGGATGGCCTCCGATGGATCAGGCGTTCAGACGTAGGAGGAAACCTGCCACCGTCTTTGACAGGAGATCATTGCCCAGATCGGTCATGTGGACTCCGTCCTCCCCGACGCATGCATCACGTCCGGCCCGCTCCACGACCCTGTGAAGATCGTCCACGAGAATACCGTGCCTGGCCATGATGCGGCAAGCGACCCTGTTGTAGAGCACGACGTCCCCTTCCCGTCTGTCGAAGCTCTTGTGGCTCCTGTGCCTTCTGTAGATGACCGGGGTGGTCGTCGCCCATGCCAGCAGGGATCGGGTTTCCTTCCCGACTCTTCGAACGATGGTCTCAACGTTCTGTCGGTACAGGTCGAGAGGCACCCTGTGACGTCCGGCTTCCCTTTCGATGGCGAGGTCATGAAGCCCGCAGTTCAGATGGATGATGTCAAAGCATGGCTTGACCACCCAGTCCTCTAGGTGGGCGAGGAGGTTTGCGCTGGTCCCGCCATTCGCAGGAAGATTATGAACTTCGAATCTGCCTTGAAGGATCTCAGCGACCTTCGGTCCGTACCCAAAGCTGATCGAGTCCCCAGCAAGTAGGACTTTCGGCATCCCGCGCCTTGCGCCCTCAGTGGGCCCGCCTTCCTTCTGACTTCGGTCACTGCTCATACTGCCTCACGACCAGGCTCACACCCTGCTGCTTCTCGCCCAGATCGACCCTGACCCCGCAGGGATTCCTCACAGAGATGGATCCGGTGACGTCGAAGATGCCGTAACCCGGTTCGGTCTCCTCCGTGGTGATTGCCGGCCTGTCCTTGTCGTCCTCCACAACGCATCGGACGAAGTCGATCCCGCCGAGTCTTGTGGTTATGTCTGGCTTGAAAAGGTGGAGCCAGATCGGCGCCCACGCCCCCTGATAGCCGCGGTTACGAGCCGCATTGCGGACAGTGCAGTTGACAAACCTGACCCTCGCCCGATCGGCCGACTTGTCCTGTATCTTTATGCCGTGACCTTCCGTGTTCTCGATCACGCAGTTGCGGAACTCGACGAGGCCGTCGGGGCCATCGTCCCTGACCTTGGTCACGCGAATGCCCGTGCCTCTCTTGCTGGTAATCCGGCAGTTCTCGAAGAGTATGCTGACCTCACCGGACTCCGCCCTCAGATTGGTCAGAAACACCTCTATGCCCTCGCCGTAGTTGTCCGGGAATGAGCAGTGGCGGAAGACGACGTTTCTTATCCTTTCCTTCTGCGAATCAGGCTCGATGTCCACGCCGGCCGAGGGCGGGGTGCCCCATGTGTTGGAAAAGACGCTATTCTCGACCAGCAGCCCGTCGACGCTGATTACGCTCATGCCTTGGCGGTAATTATTGTCGCAGACCACGTCCCTTATGTAGATGTCCTTGCAGTAGTTCTGCTTGGCTCCCCCGCCGATGTAGATGCCATCTCCTCCGCTATCCCGCAGGGTCAGGCCCAAGACTTTCACGTTGCTGCAGCCAACGAGGGAAAGCGGCATGCGCCATTCCGCCTTCTGGTACTGGCCGAACCAGCGATCCCACTGAAAATCCACGAGAACCTTGCCGACGATGTAGTCCTCCTTCTGCATCCGGATCGCCGCACCGTAACCACGAATGGTTAAGTTGGACACATCCGTCGCTCTCAGGACGCAATCCCCGCCTCCGCGGTACTCGCCCCTCTTTGCGGTGATGACCGTGCCCTCCTCGAGGACAAGCTCCTGGTCGCCGACCAGCTTGATCGGCCTGACCACCCAGTCTCGGGTCATGTTTGGAACGATGACCCTTTCTGCCCCAGAGTCGATGGCGTCCTGGATGGCGCTGGTTGAGTCCTCTTGATCGAATCCCCACCACGCCGCATTCGCAACCTTCCTCTGCCCCGAGAGAACCTCCTTCACCGCTCGTCTGCTCTCGATATTGCCAGGAGTCCGCGCAGCTCTTGCCATCCCACCACCTGCTTCCTCCTTGAGTCGCTCAACGCACAAGGGCCGCCTTTTAGCTCTTTGCCACGATCCACGATCCACGCCCACGATCACCTAACGGAGCAAAGACCGGCGATCCGTCTCAGGAGATGTTTCGGGGTCTCACTTGGGTCCGGCGAGACGTCTCTCCGG
>CAYVLA010000111.1:5148-11043 GCA_964452145.1 Hadarchaeota archaeon (SeqCode) | reverse complement strand
GAGCGTGCTTGCTCTTTCTGTTCCTGAGGCCATGTGGCTGTTTCTCTGTCCTGGCAGCCTTGGAGCGGGCTAGAACCATCGGGGCATGGAGTGTATCCGATCCTTATTAATGTCTTGGTTCTGAACCCAAAGATTAGTGGGCCCGCGGGGATTTGAACCCCGGGTCTTCACCGTGTGAGGGTGACGTCATCTATGGCCTTCTGTGATAACCACTAGACTACGGGCCCCTTTCCCGAGGGGCGGCCGAAGCTCTTTTTAATTTTTCTTGGGTCGATGCCGATGTCGATCTTGCCGCAGAAGATCCCCATGTCGGTTAAGTTAAAAGTCCAGCAAAACCATTATCTTCCCTTGCTCTGCCGTATTTCAAGGGTTGCTCTATGACGATCCTGGCAGTACCTCTGCTCAGGCCGGTGCGGGGATGATGATCTGCTGATTGCTGCAACTGGCGACATACATCACCCAACCTACACTCGGTTCCTACGGTCCTCACTGGAATCCTTAGAGGAGGTGCCTGATCTCTTTTTGATTGCTGGGGACGTTCTAAGGCCCGGGGATGTTTCGGACTACTCCTTGGTGATAGCCATGATCCGGGAGAGGGTTCAGTGCTCGGCTTTGGCGGTTTTTGGGAACACCGAGTTCCAGGAGGACAGGCCGGCCATACGAAGCCAGAATCCGTCGGTTGTCTTCCTAGACGATGAGGCCGCTACACTGGACATTCAGGGCAGGCATACGTTGGTCGTGGGCTCCACCGGGAGTCTGGAACGGCCAACCAGCTGGCAGAAGCGAAATATCCCGCACATATCCGACGTCTACAAGGCCCGCGTCGAAACCATTGCCAAGCTTCTGGAGCAGGCAGCCGAGGTCAAGATCCTGCTGACCCATTACGCCTCGACCTACAACACGCTTGAGGGCGAGACGAGGTCGAGCTTCCCTTGGCTGGGCACCAGGCGCCTTGAACCCATCATAGTTCAGAGGAAAACCTCGGTTGTCGTCCACGCCCATGCCCACGGTGGCAAGGCGACGGCCAGCCTTGATGGGGTGCCAGTCCACAACGTCTCCCTGCCCCTGAACGAGCGGATCGTGACCTTTGAGCTATGAGGTGTAAAGCGAACCTCGCCCTGCTGACCGGGAATCTGATGTGATGCAGGATATCCCTCAGGAGGCAGCTCTTGTGCCTTGATAGGTGGTTCTGGGAAAAAGGGCACTGGCGCGTGCGTAACATCTTGGGCCGACTGAACTGAGGTCCGTTCCGGGCTACTGATTAGGGACTAGGAATTGGGAAGGAACCCCTTATATTCGCACTCAGGTTGGGTTGGAGCGTCGGCTCTGAAGGATCGATACGGGTAGGAATACGCGGTTGATGGTGGCTCTGTTCATCCTAGGGTTGATCTCCAGCGGGATAGTCCTGGCTGAAGACGATGCTGACTTGGGTGAGCGAGCTGCAAGTCTCGCTGAATCCTTAATCGGGGCCCCGTATCTGTCGGGCGGAAAGGGGTGGAACTGGAATCCACTTGGTGGCTGGAAATGGGAAGGCGGGATGTTCGTTGACAGTGCAGACATAACGAATGGGTACTATTACTACAAACCTAGCGCAGGGAAGGTAGCTTTCGGAAAAGGGATTGATTGTTCCGGGTTGTGTTTCTGGGCCTTCAACAAGGCTGCTGAGGCCACGAGCTACAGGGGTCTTGGAAACCGCATCTATGCTGAAGGAGCGGATGGGCAATGGAGCGATACTGAGAGGTTTGAGCAACATTCCAAGTCGGTGCCTTCGGTCAGCGACCTGCAACCAGGTTTTCTGTTGTTCCTCGACACACCGAGCATGAGGTCTGGATTCCCAGACCACGAGGCGATGTACCTGGGAAATGGGTATGTGATTCATTCCAGGGGCGGCGTTGGGGTTGAGAAAATGACATTGGAGGACTGGCTGAACCTGCCCGTGGCGGGTGAGAAGGGTAAGAAGTACAGGGATTACTTCTTTGGCTATGGCGCGGTCAAGTACCCCAGAAGGGTGACCGACAATCCCCACCTGGAGTGGGACACCTATGATGACTGGGGTGTCCATTATGGACATGAGGTCCTAGACCTAAGCCTGTCTACGACCGAATGGAGAGAGGGCGAAACGGTAACGTTGACGGTCACCTCGTACTATGCTTTGGACCGCGGCGTAACCTACGTCAACTGCCCCCACGTAACAATAGTGCATGGTCAGGTCGAGATCATAAGTGTTGAGCCGCCGGCAAGGGCGGTGTACACTTCCCGAGGAGATTGCGACATCACTTGCGGCCATCCTCGTGACGGCCGGCCCACTGAGGCTTCGGATGCGGTATTCACCATCAAGTTTCGACTGGGGAGGCCCCTCCCTGATAGGTCGTGGGAGCCCTTCATCTACGCGTACCTAGAGGGCGATCCCCGTTTCGGTACCTTTCTCGACTGGGCAAAGACGGGCGCCAGAATCGGCTTCCGCGTTAAAGGCACTGAGGAGTTCCGCACGGGGGTGCTAGTTGAAGGTTACCTGGTACAAATCAGCTCAGGCTCGGAGGTCTCGGACTTCGTCATCAGTGCTCAGGGCCAGGCAGGAGGATCCCTTCCCGTTCAAGGAGATGCGGGAGGATCTATCACGATCTGGGGAGACGCGAAAGGATCGGTGCGCTTCACCGTCCAGGGACAAGCAGGGACGGATGGCTTCTGCAGGGTCTCGATTCCGCGCGGCCTGATGTGGTGCGACCGCCCTGAGGACTGGACGGTGAAGATTGACGGGCAGCCCGTCGATTGCACTGTGACCAAGGATCAGTACTTCGCCGACTTCACCGACATCGTCTTCCGGTACGTTCATAGCTCCCACTACGTAGAGATTACGAGCACTCATAGCATGACGCCTCCGCCCGAGTACGAGTTCGATGATCCGGGTGGTGACCTCTTCAATTCGAGGGGTAACCCAACGAGCGGAGAAGGCGATCTTGACATCGTCGGAGTCGAGCTGGCTCGCGAGGGGTTCGACTACGTTGCTCGCATCAAACTCCTTGGCACTCTTCCGACAGGCATTTCCGACCCATCCGTCTTCATCGAGTGGGATCTACTCGTAGACTGCGACAGGAATCCAAACACCCGATCCTGGGGCCCTTGGCCTCTGATCGACAATGGTCTCGGCGTGGACATGCTTGTCCGGCTATGTCTAAGCTCCGATGGCTACTCTGGGCATATTCTCTCCTGGGAAGGGGACAACCAGACGTACTTGCCCATTGATTACAGCGTGAACGAAGGGATTGCGGAGCTGCGCTTTGATCCGTTCCTGATCCAGAACCCTGCGGCCTTCGACTATGTAGTTGCCGTGCGGGAATACGTCGGGAATCAAGTGACTGCAGACAAGTCTCCGAACCGGGGACATGCCACATTCCCTGTGGGCGAGTGGATGAGGACGTTTTTGGCTGCCGTGTTCTTCTGTTTGTCGTCCGGCGCGGCGAAAGGTATCGCCAGCAGTCGCACCATGACAGCCATCGCCCATTAGTTCTCATGGAGGTTTCCGAAGAAGGGTCATCCGCAGCTGGGGATTGATCTGAAACATGGCGAACCGATCATGAGAGCTCCTCATCGATAACGGGACCACAGATTGATCTTTGTATGTCTGATCCCGACCCGACCCTGGGGAGAATCCTTTTCAACCAAGGCCGATCCTCTTCTCTGGGCTCTTGATTGGAGGAACACCGATGAGGGCTGGATACCGAACATCATCGAATCGGGTGGAACCCGGCGTCACGCTCCACAATGGCATCGTGCTCCCACTGGACTGGCCACCGAGAATGCAGGCCCTTCCGTCCGACCCGGCCACGCCTCCCTACCTCACCCGGCCTCCTCAGGTCATCCCCATCGATGTTGGGCGACAGCTCTTCGTGGACAATTTTCTGATCGAGCATACAACGCTCGAACGCACCTTCCATGCCGCCGAATACCTGCCGGGCAACCCCGTCCTGAAGCCCGATCGACCTTGGGAGAATGGGACGGACTCGCCGGTGGCCATGGTTTTCAGCGACGGCGTCTGGTACGGCCCCAATGACTCTCTCTTCAAGATGTGGTACATGGCCGGGCTGTGTAGCTCCACCTGCTATGCCACCTCGCAGGACGGGCTTCGCTGGGACAAGCCGTCCCTGGATGTCCTTCCAGGAACCAACGTCACGCACCAAGGGACGAGGGATTCCTCCACGGTGTGGATGGACCTGGAGGAGGGCGATCCTGAGAAGCGCTTCAAGATGGTTCGGTCCCACGGAAACGGCGGGTGGGGACTGTCAATACACCTCTCTTCGGATGGCATCCACTGGAGCGAGCCAGTCGCTCGCAGCGGGCGATGCGGCGATCGGACCACCGTGTTCTGGAATCCCTTCCGCAAGACCTGGGTTTATAGCCTTCGCGACTACCAGGCGGGCGGGATGGGTCGCTTCCGTCGCTACTGGGAGAACCCGGACATCATTGCCGGTGCCCGATGGGAAGCCGGCCAGCCTCCTCTCTGGACACGTGCCGATGATGCCGATCTGCGGCACCCCAGCTTGAACACCAAGCCGGAGCTCTACAACCTGGACGTTGTGGCGTATGAGAGCCTGCTGATCGGGCTCTTCAGCGTCTGGAGGGGCCAGCCGACGGACCGGCCCAAGATCAACGAGGTAGTCATCGGGTTTAGTCGCGACGGTTTCCACTGGCACCGACCTGTGCGCACAGCCTTCATCCCGGTCTCCGAGAAGTACGGCGACTGGAACTGGGGCAATGTTCAGTCCGCCGGAGGATGCTGCTTGGTCGTCGGGGACAGGCTATTCTTCTATGTCAGCGGAAGGGCCGGCGTGCCTGGGACAAGCAAGTCGGGCGTGTGCAGCACGGGCTTGGCCGTGATTAGGCGCGATGGCTTTGCGTCGATGGATGCTGGCAAACCCGGGGGGACCCTGACCACTCGGCCGATTCGATTCAAAGGCAAGCACCTCTTCCTCAATGTGGATGCGGAAGGAGGAGAGCTGCGCGTCGAAGCCCTGAACAGAGACGGTCGGATCATCAGCCCGTTTTCCAGCGAGAGGTGCATTCCCATCGACTCCGACAGGACCTTCCAACCGGTTCATTGGGAGCGAGCCGATGATCTTTCCCCCTTGGTGGGAAGAGTCGTCAAGCTGCGCTTCCGCCTTGTGAAGGGCCGACTCTTCGCATTCTGGGTCAGCCCAGATGCGTCGGGGGCTAGTTACGGATACGTGGCTGCCGGTGGCCCAGGCTACAACTCCAATCTGGACGACGCCGGCACATCCGCGTATGCCGCGGCCAATGGGCTCGTCTCCCGTTAGATTCGCAGACGCGGCTCTGCCGTTGGTGCATTGGCGGACTCGGCCTCATCGTTCGTGGTCTTGTTGCACATAGGCTCCAATTCCTGCCGATCCCAGACGCACGTCAAGTGTTCATGGGAACAGGAGTCTCACGATTGGTGCGAACATCATGACAGGGGGATGGTCCTTCCGTGGCGCGTGGTGAGCGTCCAATTGTGTTGATGTTCCCTATCGACTTCGGCCTGCTTTCATACCCTAGGACCAGGTGTCTCGGTGTGGTTTGGTGTTGAGGGATATGGAGCATGGGGGAGCCCCAGAGGAACCGGTCTTCGGGGCGATCTTCGGATATCCTACTGGAAGCTCTTATGGCTCTTCAGGCTCAGTCAAGGGGCCATCTCTCAATCGGGGAATCCGTATCGATGTCGACTTTGCGGTCGGCGAGCACGCTCGCTTAACCAGTTGTTGGGGTCACGAATTCCCGAACGTGAAGACGAACAGTGAGCAGATGAGTTGATGGAAGCGATGCCGGAGTATTCAAAGGGGGTGACCGAACGGGGCGGCGGGGCCAGCAAGGGATTCGGCTTCGTCCAGATGCGCACCTCGG
>CAYVLA010000111.1:0-5138 GCA_964452145.1 Hadarchaeota archaeon (SeqCode) | reverse complement strand
ATGGGGGTCCCCGAAGGGGGGGGCGGGGGCGGGATTCGAACCCGCGAGAGGCTTGGCCTCGTCCGGTCTGCGGCGGGACGCGATTGGCCTCTGTGCGACTCGGCCTTCGGTCCGGCCCGCATCTTCTCTGCCGAATTGCCTGATTGGGCTTCGTCCCACTTGTGCGGAAGATCGGAAATGTGGCTTGCCAAATGCGGCTTGGTCTGCCGTATGCCCCTGCCTGGGTCTGTCCATCGTCAAGGGTAGATCCGGTTTATGGTTCTGGGAAATGGCACCGCCTGTCTGATGTGCTCGAGCTTGCAGAACCATTTCACCAATCGGGCGATCCCAAGGCCGAATCCGGCATGCGGGCAGGTTCCGTAGCGGCGCAGGTCGATGTACCATTCGTAGTCAGTCGGGTTCAGGCCCGCCCCCTCTATGCGTCGCACTAGGAGGTCGAGCTCGTGGATGCGTTGCCCTCCTCCTACGATCTCTCCATTGCCCTCCGGGGCCAGTAGATCGGCACACAGAACCACCTTCGGGTTGTTGGGATCGGGCATGTGGTAGAAGGCCTTTGCCTCGGCCGCGAAGCTGTGGACGAAGAAGGGCTTCTCGAACTGATCTACCAAGGCCCTTTCCTGTTCGACGCCGAAGTCCTCGCCGAAGTTCATCTCCAGGCCGCTGTGCTGAACCATTGCGACCGCCTCCTCGTAGGGCATCTTCTCGAAGGGCGCTTCGATGGACTCCAAGTAGGACGGATCCCTTCCCAGCTCCTTCAGCTGCCGGCTGTTCTGGCTCGCGACATGGTGGGCGATGTGCGTCACCAACTCCTCCTGAGCCTTCATGGATGCCCACAGGTCGCAGAAGGCTTCCTCGGCCTCCAAGTGCACGAACTCCGTGAGATGCCGACGCGTTCTGGACTTCTCCGCCCTGAAGGAGGGGGCAATGCAGTACACCTTCTCCAGGCTCTGGATAAAGGCCTCCAAGTACAACTGCGAGCTCTGGGTCAGATAGGCCTTCTTCCCGAAATAGTCAAAGGAGAAAAGCGTCGATCCGCCTTCGCAGGCAGCGGTTATGAGGATCGGAGGATCGACCTGGTAGAAGTCGTTCCGGTGGAAGTAGTCGCTGATCGCCCTGTACACGGAGTCGTTGATCTCCATGACGTTGGTCATCTCGCGGCTCCTGAGCCAGAGATGGCTGTTATCCAGGATGAGGGGGGTGCTCTGATCCTCCGTAATGGGGAAGGGCTGCGCCCTGCCTATCACCTCCAGCGACTCCACCGCAACCTCGAATCCTCCCGGTGCCCTTGGGTCCTCCCTTACCCGACCGACCAAGGCAACGCACGACTCGACGGTCAGCTCTTGGGACCGTTCGAAGTGAGGCGTTCCCTCTTTGATCGTGCACTGGATGATCCCGGTGGGATCCTTAAGCACGAGGAAGGTGACCTTCTTGCTCCAACGTATCCGATGGACCCACCCCCGGAGGGCGACGATCCTCCCGACCGCATCGCTTGAGAGCGCCGAGTGGATCCTGTCAAAGGGCGGATCCTTGGAGTTTGAGATCATGGTCCGGCATTCCTCATGTGATTGATAAGGTTTTTTAGAGAGCCGCCGACGTGTTTGGGGCAAGTTCTGGTCCGCCGGCATGACGAATCAGATGGATCTCGTGCTTGGATCTCAGACAGTGGCGGCAAATGGAGAACATGGAGGGTCCCCGCGTCGACGAGGTGATCTCAGGGAGAGGAGTGGCCGAGGCCATACGGATCAAACACGTTGCCAGTCTCCTCTTCACCTACAGATGTACGATCGCCTGCAGGCACTGCCTCTTCCGCTGTTCGCCCGACCAGCCAGCGGTTCGTGTCTCCTTCGAGGACGGCGTTGAGTTCCTCAGGCAGCTTCGTGCCACCGACAGGGTGGTGCACATCGCCGGGGGAGAGCCCACGATCTACTATCAGGAGATGCTCCGGATCTGGAGGGCGGCCGACAGAGAGGGTGTCTCCCCACATTTCTTTGAGACGAACGCCTCATGGTGCGTGGGTGATGGCGTGACGAGGAGGCGCTTCCGGGAGCTCAGAGAAGCGGGGGCGAAGGGCGTTCTGATAAGTTGTGATCCATATCACCTTGGATCCGTCCCGCCGTCGCGCTTCCAACGGGCGCGTCGGATAGCGCTGGAAGTCTTCGGGGATCGGAACGTCATCGCAGCCGCGCCCTCCGTGGCCGAACTTCGGCGGATGATGGAAATCGGAAGAAGCGAGGAACTGCTCGGGGAATATACCCGGCACCACACCCCCAGGCTCGTGGGACGGGCCGGCGAGGAGCTGGCCCGATTCCTTCGCGATCGAAGAGTCGAGGATCTGAAGCACGATGCTCTCTGGCATGGAGGAGCCTCGGAGGACGAGAGCTGTCGGCGCGAATTCGACCCAAAGCAGATGTGGGAAATCCACATCGATCCATACGCCAATGTCCAGACCTGCTGCGCTATAATCGTTGGAAACGCACGGGAGATCCCTCTTCCGGAGTTGATGAAGAAGGGGTTTGGGGGAAACGAGATAGCCCGAGCGGTCGCCGTGGAAGGGCCATTCGGTCTGCTGAGGATGGCGATGGAACGAGGATACATCCCTCGCAAGGGTTATCCCCAGAAGTGCAATCTATGCTGGGAGGTGAGGAAGTTCCTCAGACCATACTATCCGGACATTCTTGGGCCTGGAGAGATCTACAGCGGGCCTGCGCCCGGCTAGCCGTTCAGAGCCGTCTCAGCGAAGTGCGTGACACGATCGGTGCCCCGGGCCATACTGCTTGAATGCTGCGGTCCTCCACAAGGCTTGGCGGTACTCTGATCCATCTCGGCGATCACCCCCGTTTGGACATGTGGCAACAATTTTTATACGCCTCCTGTCTTGAGGTGGCGAAACTCCGATAGGGAGGATGCTGCATTGGCTGTCAAAGTGGCCATAAACGGATTCGGAAGAATTGGCAGGAATGCCTACAGGGCTGCCATGGGAAACAAGAACATCGACATCGTGGCAGCGAACGATCTCACCGATGCCACGACTCTGGCTCACCTACTGAAGTACGACTCGGTTCTCGGGAATCTTCAGGCAGACGTTGGGGTCAGGGAAGATGCCATAGTTGTGGACGGGAAGGAAACCAAGGTCTACGCGATCAAGGACCCGGCTGAATTGCCTTGGAAGAAGCTGGGCGTTGAAGTTGTGATCGAGTCCACGGGAAGGTTCACCGACCGGGAAGGCGCGTCCAAGCACCTGAAGGCCGGGGCCCGGAAGGTCGTGATCTCGGCACCGGCGAAGGACCCGGACGTCACGGTCGTCCTGGGCGTGAACGACGAGGACTACGATTCCGAGAAGCACAGCATCGTCTCCAACGCCTCATGCACAACGAACTGTCTGGCCCCTGTTGCGAAGATACTGGACCAGAACTGGGGCATAGAGCACGGATTCATGACCACCGTCCATGCATATACCAACGACCAGGTGATCCTTGACTTCCCGCACAAGGATCTCAGGAGGGCGAGGGCCGCAGCCGCCAACATCATCCCCACGACGACGGGGGCCGCCAAGGCGATCGGGCTGGTCATTCCGAAGCTCAAGGGGAAGCTGGATGGGATTGCCCTGAGGGTTCCCGTGACAAACGTTTCCATCGTCGACTTGGTTGCCAACCTGAAAGCGAAGACCACCGCCCAGGAGATCAATGCGGCCTTCAGGGAGGCTGCCAAGGGGGCAATGAAAGGAATCCTCCAGTACACCGACCTTCCGCTTGTCTCGAGCGACTTCATGAGGAATCCGCACTCTTCGATCGTCGACGGGCAGCTGACCGCGGTCATGGACGGGACGATGGCAAAGGTCCTGGCCTGGTACGACAACGAGTGGGGCTACTCAAACCGCCTGATCGAGCTAATCTCTCTGCTGCTGAAGTGAGCGGCCAAGGCCAACAATCCTGACATCAATTTTTCAGTCGGCGAGGCAGATTGGTCAGCGGAGGCTGGATTCCTGAGGGCTGAGGCATCTGGTCCCTACTCGTTTCTGCTCTCCGACGAGCACGCACTGGAGGCCGTATGCCGGGCCACCAAGGGAAGGGGGATCGTCGTGAACTACTCAAAGAGCCGGATCGAGCAGTCCTTCGCGAAGCCGGTTTACCTGTCGGGCCGCGACGAGTTCGTGGCCCTGCTCCGCAGGCTCAGGAGGACTCCGGACGGGAGGTACCCGGGCCTGCACATGACCCATGCGGAGTACGATCGGAAACCCGAGTTCTTCGGCGATGCGGGAGAGAGAGCGGCTTTCCACTTCTTTCTCGACATCGATGGCAGGCCCTTCCTGGAACCGGCTGGGAGGGTGGCTGATGCGATGGCCCGCGCCTTGGAGGATCTGGACGTTCCCCACTACGTCAAGTTCAGCGGTTCCTGCGGCTTCCATATCCACGTGCCCTCGCATGCTTTCCCGGACCGCATCGACGGCAGGCCGTTCGTCTCGGCGGCGCCCGAACTGTTCCTAGATCTGAAGCACTACATGGTGCGGAGGGCAGGCAGGGTCTGTCCGAGGGCGATTCTCGAAACGGTGATACACCCGAGGCAATATCATGTGACGACTCAAGGCATCCAGAGGTTGCCCTTGTCGCTGCACGAGACCACCGGCTTTCTCTCTATTCCTCTGCGCGATGAGGAGATACAGGCCTTCTCTTTGGATGCTCTACCCCGCCTGTCATCGGATCTGGGCTCCCGCATGGATATCGTCACGGAGTGCGCCGGGTCGGCCGACTCGCTTCTGTCGCTGCTGGAGGAGGAACGGAGCAGGCCGGTGCCCTTCCATCACAGGAGATGAGGCGGGAACCACGATAACGCGGGTCACTGACAGGAGGCTGGTCGCCTTCAGCGATCTCCACGGCAACTTGCGGGCTCTTCGCGAGGTGCTTCGGATAGCGGAGTCGAAGGGTGCAGACCTCTTGGTCATCGCCGGGGACCTGACCGACGCTTCCTACTCCGGATACGGGAGAGGTCTGACCCAGATGGATAACATATGCTCGGCAATTGAATCATCAGGGTTTGAAACGGTCTATGTCCTTGGGAATCGAGACAGCGCTGGGGGCAGGTGTGTAGGGTTGCAGCAGTGGGAGGATTCGTTACCACTTATGCCCAAGGGGTACCATTCA
>CAYVLA010000110.1:0-11336 GCA_964452145.1 Hadarchaeota archaeon (SeqCode) | reverse complement strand
GGTTGCCACAACCAGGGTGTCAAAGGGATTCCAGACGGTCGTCCCGGCGTCGCTCAGGAGGAGATTTGGACTGGGACCCGGGGATGAGGTGATCTGGACCGTCCTGGGCGACGAGGTCTGTATCAGGGTGCGGAAGGTGGGCGGGGAGGACCCCCTGAAGGCACTGATAGGCGCGCTTCCGACAGCAGAGGAGTGCGACGCCACGGCCGAGCTGGACGAGGCCGTCTACGGAAGTGAGTGAGCTTGTACGTTGTGGACTCGGGGGTCTGGATCGGGGCATTCAATCCCAGGGATAGATACTACGAGAAAGCGAAGCCCATAGTTCAGGCCGTGTCAAGCGGAGCACTCGGAAAAATTCTGATAACCGATCACATATTCGGAGAGGTCACCACCTATCTGAGGAGGAAGGTTGGGCCGGACCGCTCGGCAGGGGTGGGTGAGGCGATGCTCAACTCCCCCCATCTCGAGACGGTCTTCGTGGACGAGGATGTCTTCAACGCCGCTCATCACATCTTCAGAAGGTACACGCAGCTGAGCTTTGCGGATGCCGTGAGCGTGGTGATCGTTCGCGGCAGGAAGTCGCCGGGCATCTTCTCATTTGACAGCGGCTTCGATGCTGTGAGGGATGTCCGCAGGCTTGACGCGCTTCCGTGACGGGTCGGTCCGTCATCGGACGGGTCCTTGATGAAGTCGTCGTAGTCCCTGACCCGTGTCAGTGTCTCCGAACACGATCAGGACATCCGGCCTCTCCCTTCCCAGAACTGATTCGACCCCTTCAATCATCCTGGCCGTCTGCCATCCACGGGGCCCTGAACCCACCCGAAGGTTGTAGTCCGGCTTGGGTATCTGAAGTTCGTCGAAGAAGATCTTCGAGAGCTCGGTGTCATAGTGCTGCCCGGTGTGTATGCACAATGGACTGAGACCGGAATCTCTGAATTCCCTGGCAAGCGGGGCGAGCTTCACGAAGTTCGGGCGTGCTCCCACGACGCAGGCGACCTTCAACCGGCAAGCACCTCGTCTCGGTATCTGCGGCAACGCTTACCCGCCAGCTGCTCATTAACCTATCCGAGGATCTTGGTCCATTGGGCATCGAGGTCCGTGAGGGGAATTGACAGTCTCCATCCCGCTTCCCTGAGATCCGAGCCCCAGGATTACCGACCATTCCCAGTGATGGCCGGCGGTGCAATATAAGAAACCAAAGCTCCCTCTGCATTATCCGGACTCAGGTGCCATGGCAGAATCGATGACGGGCCGGAAAGAGAGCGAACAGGAGCCCACCATCTCCGTGGTGATACCTTCGTACAACTCCGCACCCACGATAGGAGGTTGCCTAGAGGCGTCCGTGTGCGAGACCGGCCCGGGAGACGAGATAATCATCGTGGACAGCTCTGATGACGGGACCCCCCAGCTGATCGCCGCCTTCCCCAGTGTGCATCTCCTGCGCCGCCAGACACGCACCCTTCCTGGTGAGAGTAGGAACATAGGGGTGAAGGAGTCTAGGTGCGATGTAGTGGCGTTTCTCGATGCCGACTGCCGGCCCAGCCCCGGGCGGGCTCGTACGGTCAGGGCTGCTCACAAGGGCTCGCCCCACCTGTGCATTGGGGGAGCCCTTGCGAACGCAAACCCTGAACGCCTCGTCAGCTGGGCGGACTACTTCATCACCTTCAGCGGTTTCTTCCCAACCAGCAGAAGGAGAGAGGCCATCGTCCCCTCCTGCAATGCCTCCTACAAGAGGGAGGCGTTCGCCCGCTTCGGCGGTTTTCCGAATGACATCTTTCCCGGCGAGGACACCATCTACAACTGGAGACTCTTCAGGGAGGGCGCAGCGATCTTTGACCCATCGATTGTGTCCCTCCACACAGACAGATCAAGGATCGGGCAGTTCCTCAGACACCAGTTCGATCTGGGAAATGCGAGCGCCAAGGCAAGGATCCGATGCGGCCGCTTGTCCGGCCTGATCCGCAGATGCTTGCTTGACCCCCCCATGCCGACCTCATGGGACCTGCGATTCGTCGCAACCACCCCTCTCTGGGTATCCGGCGTCCTTGCGTGGGGAGCCGGGTTCTGCTTGGGGAGCCGGGTTCTGCTTGGGAAGCCTGGCCGGGAGGCAGGAAGATGCCGCGGGCAGGTGAGGACATCGATCCACACCCCACAGCCCCTCGAGAAGCCTCGCAGACGAAAGAGAGGGGCAGCTATCAGCTTGCGATGCATCCGAAGTGCGATGGTTCGCCTTGTCCTAGATTATTCAATCGGCACGTCCTTGGTGGATGTGATTCGCCGGGCTAGCGTCTCTCATCGGAGGTTCAAGCAGTTGTCCGACAAAGGCGGGGAGGGATGCGCTGTGACGGTGATAGGTACCCTTCCCCCCGTCAAGGGCATAAGCAGGTACTGCTACGAGCTGTCCAGGGCCCTTTCCAGGCTCCTGTGTTTGGAGTTCAGAAGCTTTCGGGATCCTTACCCGCGCGCCCTCTACCCGGGAGGGGAGCTGGAAGACGCAACGTCAAGCGCCGAATTCGAGCCTGGAAGCCGCATAGCCGTCCATGCAGACCTGTCGTACAGGAACCCCTTCTCCTGGCTTCTGGCAGCTACAAGATTCACCGGAAGGATGCTCCACTATCAGTGGGTCACGACCTATCATTTCCCGATAGCGGTGACGTTTCTCATAGGGGCCCGTCTAAGGGGTAGGCCTTCGATCGTGACGGCCCACAATATCGTGCCCCACAGGCGACACCCACTCGACGTGGCCCTGACCAGAATCGTCTTCGCACTGGCGGACACGGTCATCGTCCACTCTGCCCGGAATGCGAGGCGCGCCCAGGGCCTTCTGGACCTTCCACCCGACAAGGTGGCCGTCATCCCACATGGAACCCTCTACGGCGAGGAGAAGGCTTGTGGGGAAGGTGTGTCCCGGGCATTCCTCGGTCTGCCCGGCGACGCAACGGTCATCCTCTTCTTCGGGGGCATCAGAAAGCACAAGGGGCTGGGAATCCTCGTCCGTTCATTTGCGCAGTTGGTTTCCTCGGGCGAGTACGGGGCTTTACTAGTCATAGCGGGGCAGGACTGGGGCGACTGGGAGGAGGTGAAGAGCCTGATATCCGAGCTACGGCTGGAGCCCTATGTGAGGAGCTTCATCCGCTACGTAGCGGAGGCGGAGGTGGCGGACTTCTTCAGGTCGGCCGATCTTGTCGCCCTCCCATATCTCGAACTTGAATCCCAGAGCGGGGTGGGGATGGCCGCCATTTCGTTCGGAAGGCCCCTGGTGGTGACGGACGTCGGGGGGTTGCCTGAGCTGATCCGGGATAGGGCCTGCATTGCAGAGCCGGGCGATGTGGAAGGGCTTTCCAGGAGCCTCTGGGTGCATATAAACGATCCGGCAAGGAGGAGGAGGGCCTCCGCTGCCTCCAGGCTGCTTGCGAAGGGCTTCTGCTGGGACAAGGTATCCCGGAAGACTGGCCGGCTCTACCTACAGGTGCTGACCCAACGGGGCAAAGAACAAACCTAGCCGACTTCCCGGGTGACCCCGGAACCGGGGCTGGGTGCGAAAGAGGCGTGTCGGAGGCAGCTTGTTGGTACAGAACGGGGGACGGCAAATCGGTCAAACTGGCCATGCAACTTGTGGAGAAGGGCTCTGCGAGTGCACTTCAACCGGGTTGCTCGCGCATGCCAAGCTACCACGTGTGTGCGCGCCTTGGACGAGTCGGCAAAACTGGTCGGAGACCGACCAGTATTACTATTTCGCGGGGGAAATTCCCCCGGGCCGGGTTGGCCCACTACCTCCCCACGCTCGGCCAGGCGTCCCTCCCCGCCTCTGGATGAAGCCGTTCTTCTCGGGCCATCCTGCGGACTTCCTCAAAGCCCGGGGCGCAACCTGAACCTGAAGCCGTGCTCGGCACGCCCGACCGGAAGTGCTTTTAACCATCACCGCGTATTCCCCGATAGGCGCGACCGGGGAGCGGTTCATCTATGCTGGCTGTCTTCATCATAGACTGCGGCGAGCATACCATACTTGAACGTCTGGCCCGGGAAGGCCGAATGCCGACCTTTGCACGCCTCACCAGGGAAGGGGCGTCGGTTCGACTCACCAGCGAAGCCCACATCCTTGACGGCAGCGTCTTTCAGACGCTCCTGACGGGTGTGAACCCCGGCCGCCACGGAATCTACAAGTATCGACAGCTCGTCCCCGGAACGTACCGCTTTGAGACGACCAAGGCCAAGAACTCCCCCGCAGATCAGATATGGAGCTGCCTCTCACGCCAGGGCCGACGGTGCGCCGTGTTCGACGTCCCCAAAGCATGGCCGGTGCAAGGATTCCGCGGCACGCTCCTTGCCTCCTGGGGCGCCTACAGCCCAGCGGCTGACCCGGCAAGCATCCCGGACGACCTCCTGCCCCACATCCTCGCCAAATACGGCCGGCACCCCCAGCGAAACCAACTGCCGGTCCCCATCCCCCCGGAGAAGTACCAGCAGGTGCTGAACAGGCTCATCCGTGGGGCGCAGTGCCGGTCAGGGATCATACAAGACCTTATGGCCATGGGTTCTTACGACTTCTTGATCACGGCCTTCAGCGAAACCCACGTGGCCAGCCACCAGTTCTGGCATCTGCGCGATCCGAACCACCCCTTGTTCGACAAGGCAGCAGCCGACCTGTGCGGCGACGCCATGGAAAGCCTGTATGAAGCGGTCGACGCAGAAGTGGCCAAGATGATAGACGCTCTGCCCCTCGATTCGCACATCGTGCTGATGACACAGCAAGGCGTGCAGAACAACTACAGCGGTTCCTACCTGATCCCCGAATGGCTGGCCAGGCGCACCGGCCGCCGCCACGGCATAGCGGACCGATGGCGGGTACGGGCAACAACCTTCTTAGGCACTGCAATCCGTGACAGGCTCGGGCGCACGCTTCCGTCCAGATTGACCGACCTGTGGACCTCGGCCAAATACCGGCCTGAGGGTGATGTCTACATGCTGCCAGGTTCAGAGTTCATGGCCTTCCTCCAGGTAAACCTGCGCGGCCGGGAGCCGGAAGGCACGGTTCCGCCCGACCAGTACCAAGCCACACTGGACCAGCTTCGCCAAGACATACTTGCACTGAAAAACCCGGACACGGGAAAACCGGCAGCCGCCGAGGTCATCTTCCCCCGCGACCGTTTCCTGGGCGAACGCCAGAACGCCCTCCCCGACATAATCATCCGCTGGAAGAACGATGCCCCGATCAGGGCGCTGGACTGCCCGGTTCAAGGCAGAATTTGCCGCGGCCTCCAGTTCACCGACGTGAATCATTCCTCCCATACCGGCGAAGGCCTGGCCGTGATCGCGGGGCCGGGTATCACCCTGGGCGCCGTCGAGGAGGCCCATCCGCTCCAGGACCTGACAGCCACTTTCTACGCGCTGCTCAACGCCGCCCAGCCCCAACACCTAGAAGGCAAGCCCATCCCACTTGCAGATCGTTGACAGAAGACCCTCTGACCTCTTTCTCCTCTTGGCCCTCGAGAAGGGGGGAACATGGCGAGCAAGCATTAGCGGAAGCAATCAGCCTGGATCCCGGAGGCGGCCATCCTTCTCCAGGCCGCAGACACCGTCATGGACAGGCGATGGATCCTGGCGCTCGCCGGATAGACACCTATCGACGAGAGGCTGGCCATCTCTTCGTCCAGACGCGAATCCCCGAGGGAGTGAAGTCCCACCTCCCATCCACCCTTCCTCAGTTCCTCGATTAGTCCCATCATCCGCCGGGATGCGAGCAGAGTGTAATGGACCCGTGGGGTCTGGGCTGGAACTGGACATTAAAAAAGAAGGAGGACCTGAAACCGGCCCTTCGTTCCATATCCGTGATGTCTTTGAAAGTCCAGAAGGGACTGCCATGCGCCAGGATCGTCCTGAAGAGCTCAGGGCCCTCAACGGCAGGGAGGGCAGCAGGTGGGCGATGCCATATGTTGATGTGTGGTGCTAGTACCAGTTCAGGGATGCGCGCAGGGAGACTATGTCGACGTCGTGGGTCAGGCAGACTCCGAACCTGCGACCATCCGGCCAGGGGGGACGGACGCCTTCCTGATCATCAGGCAGCATCCTCCCGATCATCCGGGAGTACGCGTTGACCGGGGGGTCCCGCAGGTATCCCGCCGTCAAGCAGAGACTGCCCTCCGAGAGGGAGCCGCACTGGCCCTTCACGATCTCCTCGTAGCGGGTCAGCCCGCAGAAGGAGGAGGCAATGAAGTCGATGTTCGTGGCGTACCCTCCCTTCGTCTGCGCTATCCAGTGGGAACCGGACTGCGACTGGGAAATCATCCTCCAGCCTTCCGGACATGGGAACTCCGTGCCGTAGAGAACGGGTGCCGACAGGCCCGCGAAGGCGATCATGTCCAGGGTCTCCGAAGGGAGAGAGGACTCGCTCAGGTAGCCGTGCCCGAAGAAGGACGACTGCGTGATCCAAAGGGCCGGTATCGTCCATCCAGGAAGTCCCATCCTTATTATCTCTGCGATGCGATGGATTGGGACGTATTCTGACGGGCCCTAGGCCGCGGCGTGCTGGAGGTATCCCATCCGGGCCAGGGCGTCCAATATCTGGTCGGCGCCCTGCCTCGGCGTCTGGCTCTCGGTCTCGACGACGACCTCGGGCCTTTCGGGCTCCTCGTAGGGGTGCTGGATGCCGGTCATGTCTTTGATCTCGCCTTTGAGCGCCTTGGCGTAGAGCCCTTTGGGGTCGCGCCCGATGCATGCCTCCAGCGTTGCCTTGGCCCATACCTCGACGAAGCCGCCCACCTGGCTTATCTGGGCCCTGGCGTAGCGGCGGACCTCCCTGTACGGCGAGATCAGGCAGACGATGACCGCCACGCCATGCTTGGCCAGCAGCTTGCTCATGTGGATGACGCGGCGGTTGTGAAGCTCCCTGTCCTCTTTGGTGAATCCCAGGTCGGGGCTCAGCTCCTTTCTGACCCAGTCCCCGTCGAAGACCTCCACATCGATGCCTTTCTCCTCCAGCATGGGTGCAAGCTGGTTGGCTATGGTCGTCTTGCCGGATCCGGGCAGACCCGTGATCCAGACCACAAAACCCTTCCTCATCTTCGGCATATGTCTCTACCTCTGACCTCTCCGGGAACCTGGAGGCCGAGCAGCCTCAGGGCGGTGGGGGCGATGTCCAGTATGCTGGCGGGCTGCCATCTGGGCTCTTCCTCCGAGCCCCATAGCAGGTAGATCCCGTTCTTGTCGTGGACCGCGTCGTCGGGGCCGGTGTCGTTCTCGGCCAGGTAGGCCTGGGGATGCCCGACGGTGCCGGCCGAGCGCCACGAGAGATCGTCGAAGTACACCATCAGGTCGGGCACATCGCCCAGGCAGGGATCGTAGAGCTCTTCGGGCCGTATGACCCTGGTTGCCCAGGCCTCGCCTCCGGGGCCCCTTATCGCGACCAGCTTTGTTTCAAGCTCGTCCCTGAATCCGTCATAGTCCTTCTGGGCAACGGTGCCCTGCGGTTCGCGGTCGGCGAGGTTGATGAAGATCCTGGCGTAGTATCCTCCCCATCCCCAGGCCTTGGTCGAGGCCCAGTCGACCCGGGCCTTCTCCAGGCTGGTCGGCGATGATGGGCTCTCCAGAGCCAGGTAGCCTTCGGAGGCGAGCCACTGGTTGACGCAGAAGGCGCCCTTCATCGCCTTGGCGCCGTGGTCGGACGCGATAATGATCGGCGTGCCGCGGGGTATGCTCTCCTTGAGCCTTCCCACCCAGCGATCCAGGTAGGCATAGTAGTCGGGGATGGCGGTCTCGAACGGGTTGCCCTTGGCGTAGAGGTGGTGGTCGGGGTCAAAGAACTTCCAGAAGGCGTGGTGGATCCGGTCAAGGCCGATCTCGACGAATGCGAACAGGTCCCAGGGTTTTTCCTGCAGTAGGTGCTCGATCAGGGTGAAGCGCTTCTCGGTCATGTCGTAGACTGCTTTGAGCAGGGCGGATCGATCCTCTATTCTGAACTCGACGTCGGTGACGTACTCGCCCACCAGGTCCTCAACCTCGTGTCTGAGTTCGGGTGGATGGGTGTAGGTCCTCTGCGTATCGGGGGTGATGAAGCAGGAGACGAGCCATCCCTGGATCTGGGGGGGCGGATAGCTCGGGGGCACCGCCACGACGCAGCTTTTGCCCCCCGCCCGGCCCACCATGTGCCACAGCGCCTGGGCTCTTATCGTTGCCGACGAGGCTATCCACATATCTGCGTACGAGTGGTCCTTGCGGTGCCTGAAGCCGTACAGACCCAGCTGCCCGGGGTCCTGCCCGGTCATCATCGACATCCATGCAGGGATCGTGATGGGAGGATCGGTGCTTGACAGGGGTCCCCTCACGCCTTCCTCGGCCATGCTCGTCATGTTCGGCATGCGGCCTCTCAGCTTGTGGAAGGCCAGATCGGGGGGTGCAGAGTCCAGCCCCATTATGACTAGCTTTTGCTTCATCCCATCATCTCCAGAAATCTGAGCACCTTCTCGGTCAGATCCTCCACCTGGTTGCAGGGGACGACCATGCCAACTGCCTCGGGCTTGCCGCCTGCGGAGTATCCAAGGGACCTGCCCAGGTCGATGAGGCCGGTGAGATCGATGCCGGGCCTTGCCGCCCTCACGTAGAACGGGCAGTCATGGGGATGGACGTTGCTTACGATCACGGCCTTGACTTCGTCGGGTGCAAGGATGGCCGCCGCGCGTGCAACCATCGAGGTCAGATGCATCGGGGTCGAGATGGTCTTCACCAGGACGTCTCTGCGCCTTGTCTCGCTCGAGGCCATGACCCTGTGTATCTCCCCGTCCACGGCGTCCTTGTTTGCCCTCCATTCCTTCACGCCCATCATCCTCCGGGGCGAGTCCAGCCTCTCGGCCAGCATCCAGGGGGCGGATCGCACATCACCCGGCCTGTCCGCCCGGTAGTTGGCATCCACCAGTTCGGTGATCTCGAAGAGGATGTCGAAGCTGAGCCCCAGCGATGAAAGAGTCCTGCGCACATCGTCCATGGCGGGATGCGACAGCAGCGTCCTGCCCAGGTCGCCGCAGGTCCCGATCGCGGCAAGGATCGGGGGCGCCGGGTCGAGGATCCGGGCCAGGAACGATGCGTTCGAGTCGACTCCCTCCAACCCGCTGTTCGATGGGTGGTAGTACTCCACACCCCGGGTTCTCCGGGGGGGAACTGAGTGGTGGTCGACCCACATCAGGGCGGACGATATCTTGGAGCGGATGGCCTCAAGGGTCTCGGCCGAGACCGCAAGGTCGAGCCCCAGCACGAGATCCGGCCCCGCAGAGTCCAGGGATGCGGCGGGGGTGACCAGGTCTGCATAGTCCCCTATGCGGGGAATCGCGTTCGTGCACCGGATTCCCCGGCGCTTGGCCCGGTCGATGATGGTCGCGGCCGAGGCGATGCCGTCGGCGTCCCAGTGGTGGATGATCGCGATGTGACGGGCCCGGTCCAGCGAATCGGCCATGGCGGTCTCACTCGACAAGTGGCTTCTCCCATCCCAGCACCATGCCGGCTATCTCGGGCCTCATTATCTCGGGTGGAGGCCTCTGCCTGTTGGTTATCAGGTCGCGGATCTTGGTTCCGCTGAAGGATACGCGGTCGGACTCGGGGTGCGGGCAGGTCTTGTCGTTGGCCACTCCGCCACACCTCTTGCAGTGGAAGAAGTTCGTGAAGAAGAGCGGGGTGATTCCCAGGTCGGGGAACTCGTCGAAGATCTCCTGGGCCGCGTAAGGAGCGTAGTAGCTGCCTACACCGGCGTGGTCCCTTCCGACTATGAAATGTGTGCAGCCGTAGTTCTTGCGGACGATGGCGTGGAAGATGGCTTCCCGGGGCCCGGCGTAGCGCATCTCGAACTGCAGGGTGACCAGCACGGCCCTTTCCCTCAGGTAGTAGTGCCGGATCAAGGCGTCGTAGGTCTCTATGATGACCTCGTCCTTGAAGTCTCCGGCCTTCTTCCTCCCGATGACCGGGTTGATCAGCAGGCCGTCGGTGAAGCTGAGAGCCGTCTTTTGGAGGTATTCGTGCCCCACGTGTGGGACGTTTCTGGTCTGGAATCCGACTACCGTGCGCCACCCCTTCTCCTTGAACAGCACCCGGGTCTCCTTTGGGACGAGGTGATACTTGGGAAAGGCGCTCTCGAGGCCGTTCAGGAGCCAGATCTGGCCCCCGACCAGCGTCTTGTTTCTGGCCAGGGTTTTGGCCACCCCCGGGTGCGCGGGGTCGGTGGTGTCGTACACTTTCTGGGCATGCATCTTGCGGTCGAAGGGGTAGATCTCCTCCACCTCTGTGAGGGCCACAGGTCTTCCGTCGGCCCAGAGCGCGACCTGCCCCTCACCCCTGATCGATCTTGCCGTCTTCGGATCGATGTCGAGGATGATCGGCATGGTCCACGGGACATCGTTGGGTAGCCTCATGTGGTCCAGTATGCTGGAGTGATCGTTGGAAGTGGCGAAGCCGGTGAGCGGCGAGAAGACTCCGCTCGCTATGTTTTCGCAGTCCCTGGCCAGATCCTGGGAGATGTCCAGCCTGGGCATGCGGGGCAGGTCTCGCAGGTAGTCCTCCCGCCTGGATCCCTCCAGGACTCGGTTGATCAGCCTTCCTCCGTGTGGGGCGGGCATGTCGATGCCTCAATCGATGTATCCCAGGGCCCTGAGCCTGTCCTTGACTCGCTTTTCGTCCTCCTCGCTGAAGGGCTCCTCTTCCTCCTGGGTCTCCTCGGCGATGATCTCGCGGAGAACGTAGGTGACGTAGCTGGATACGGAGGTGAAGCCGGTGTCCCTGATTCTTTCCTCTATCTTCTTGAACAGCGGCGCCGGGATCGAGACCGTGGTGAACTTCCTCCTGTCGTCCGACATGCCATCTCCGCAATTACATTTCATTAGCGGTTTGATAAGTCTTCCATCAAGGGCGCGTATGATCGGTCCCCGGTGTCCGAGCATCGACACGGGCAACGAGGCGCTCGGGCGCTGTCCCTAGGCGGCCTCGACGCGGAGCAGGGCTTCCCGACTGCGGGGCGGGCGGTCCCCGTCATCGGGTGGCCTCCCGGCGATCAGGTTTGTGATGCCTCCCCCAAGAACCACCACGGAGGCGATGGCAGCGACCGTCATGCTCCCCGTCACGATCCCGCCGACCATCAGCGCAAGCCCGATCATCATGGGGATCTGAAGGGCATCCGTTCGTCTGATCGAACCTCCGAATCTCATCCCGCCTACCTCTAGCCGCGCGTCACTGGTGCTAATTACATGTAATGAGCCAGCATATAAAGCTTCGCCTTCTATCCTTCCTTCTATCCTATCCTTCCCCCTCCTCTCTCTCTCTCTCTCGAGTGGCCCCCGGTGCTTTAGCCAGCTCGGCTTCTT
>CAYVLA010000109.1:0-11366 GCA_964452145.1 Hadarchaeota archaeon (SeqCode) | reverse complement strand
ATCCCAAGCGCAGATGCGACGATGGCCTGAGAACTGGAGACAGGAATGCCGAGCAGTGAACACACCGTCATACCAACGGCGGCCGAGACCTGCATTGAGAAGGCCGATAGGGGGCCGAGAGGAACGATCCCCTGACCGATGGTCCTTATCACCCTCCCGCTCAGTAGGAGAACGCCCAAGGAGAGGGAAGCGGATCCGACGAGGGTTGCGCAGAAGCGCCCCAGGATGTCGACTCCCTCCAGCATGCCCCCGGCGAGGCCGGCATGGTTGGCGCCCAAGGCGAAAGAAGCGTAGAAGCTGCTTCCGATCAGCATGTATTTCAGCGCTATCTCCAATCTGACTAGGGACATGATCTTCGACAAACCGGCATTCAGGGACTTGACCAGGACGAAGGAGAGCACGATCATCGCAAGGGGCAGCAGAACCCAAGCGCCCACGATCTGCAGGACGTTGTTCGTACGGATGGCACTGCCCATCGCAAGGCCACCGCCCACCAGGCCCAGAACTACTGCGTGAGAGGTTGATACCGGTAGGCCAAGCATCGTTGCCAGAGCTACGAGGCCTCCTGACACGAGGAGGCATGTGGCTGCCAGAGACGGGGTCACATCCTCGGAGGGCAAGACGTCGTTGGCAATCGTTCTGGTAACGTTGGTTCCCAATAGCCCGCCGACGAAGCAGAAGATGGCCGCGGCTACCACGGCGCTCCGGACTCCCAAGGCCCCTCCCCCTACGCAGGCCCCCACGCAATTGGCGGCGTCATTGGCTCCGATGTTGAACCCAACATAAAGGGCGCTTGCCACGACCAGAAATTCCACGAGCATAGCTTTTTCGAGCAGGGCCAATGCTCACATAAACCTCTTTCCCCACATCCCATCCCGCATTACCCATCCAACACCTTGCATCCTGCACCACTGTCGGATGAAGACGCGGAGACCCTCACAAAGAGAGTGGGCGCCTGCAGATCTTCGGAGCCGTGCCGACTCACGGGTGGACCATTATCTTGATTGTCTCCTGCTTCATGGTCTCGAACGTTCTGAAGGCCTCGTTGATCTTCGACAGGGGAAACTTGTTGGTGATGAGAGGTTTGCAGTCTATTCTCCCATTGGCAAGGAGCTGTATGGCTCTATCGAAGGTGAAGGGATCCCTGAAGGATGCCGAGATCTTAAGCTCCTTGTCGTAGAGCATGAAGGGCCTGACCTTGACGATGTCGGTCTGTGGAGCGACCCCGAAGAGGTTGACCCTCGAGCCCCTGCCTGCGATCTCCAGGGCCATCTCTATGGTCATGGCCGATCCAACGGCCTCGAAGACGACCTCGGGCCCGTTGCCCTCCGTTTCCTCTGCGACGGCCTTTGCCACATCCTCTTGAAACGGGTTGATCGTCCTGCTGGCGCCGAGCTTCTCCGCGACCCTTCTTCGTCCCTCCATTGGTTCTATGGTGAGTACCTTCGCCGCCCCTTGAAGGAGTGCCATCTGGAGAAGGATAAGCCCCATAGGGCCAGCGCCGATCACCACCACCGTATCGCCAAGGGTGGTCCTAGTGTTGTCGAATCCCCTGATCGCGCATCCCACCGGCTCGGTCATCGCGCCCGTTTCGAAGTCCACCGAGTCGGGAAGGCGGTACACAACCGCCTCCGGGGCCCTGACAAACTCCGCGAATGCTCCATCGACATCGACGCCGATCGCTCGGATGTTTGAGCAGAGGTGGCTTCTCTCAGTTCTCCGGCAGTTCTTGCATACGCCGCAGACCACGTTAGGATCGATGGAGACCCTGTCTCCGGTTGACACGGTGCCCACGCTCCGCCCCACTTCAGCGATCTGGCCCGAGAACTCGTGTCCCGGGATCAGGGGCATCTTGACTGCCCACTCGCCGTGCAGGAAGTGGACATCGGTGCCGCACACCCCACATGCCTTGACCCTCAGGAGGACCTCGTTCTCCCGGATGTCGGGAGTCGGTACATCCTCGAATCTGAGGTCGCCAACGGCGTGAAGAACGGCTGCTTTCATGATACCGCCTTTGGGAGGCGGTATCTGAAGATGAAAAAGGTTATCGGCCCGGGCCCGGGCTGAACCTTTCAATCGATCAAAGGCTTCGTCGAGACCTGGCGATAACATCTATGAGAGGCTGATGCACCACAATGAGGGATGGAAAGACGCCTCAGTGCCCCGGCGATGGCTGCGCCCCCCGTGGTCGCACCCTACATGGCCTTCCTCTTCTTCATGGCCATGTTCTTCTTCATATTCATTCTGACCACTGCTGCGGGCGGGGCCTTCCGCGAGCTGGGGATACCGCCTGAGTACGCCATGATCGTGTTGCTTCTTTGCCTTGGGGGCGGCTGGGTCAACATACCTCTGACGAGGATGAGTTCCGAGGTTGATAGAGTCACCTTCAGGCCTGGGATCTTCGGTCTGCTCTACCCGGTGCCATCCGTGGAACGGGTGGTGGAGGAAACGAGGATCGCTGTGAACTTGGGTGGCTGCCTTGTTCCGGTCGGGGTTTGCCTCTACCTGTTCTTCAAAGTTCCTCAGGCCTGGCCTGCGTACTTGATCGCGATCACCATGGTCACGGTGATCTGCCGTTCCCTTGCCAGACCCATCCCCGGGATGGGGATCTCCATGCCGGTGATGATCCCTCCGCTCGCGGCAGCCACGTCGGCCTTTGTGGCCACTAGGATCGTGGCCCTGCCCTTGGCGGATGCGGCCGCTGTGGCTTATGTATCCGGCGTTCTCGGCGTCTTGATAGGGGCCGATCTGCTGAATCTTGCCAGGATCCCCTCGTTGGGTGCCCCGATGGTCAGCATAGGGGGGGCGGGAACGTTCGACGGGATATTCCTCACGGGCATTCTGTCCGTTATCCTCTTCCCGGCGGCTCCCGCATTCTAGGGCCTGGCTGGTCATCTCCGCGTAGATCCGACCCCAAGACACGATGACTCGGACTCGGACTCGGTGACATCATCTTAATAAGTTTCGCGGGCCCGGGTGGGGAGGTGGACCAGGGAGAGAACCCGTCCCAGCGCCCGGGCATGAAAAACGTCGCCATCCTGGGCGGCGTAAGCTTCTTGACCGATGTCAGCACCGAGATGGTCTATCCGTTGCTCCCTCTCTACATGACCCTGAGGCTCGGCGTTGGGCCCGAGATCGTGGGTCTGGTGGAGGGGATAGCCGAGAGCGTGGCAAGCTTCCTCAAGGTCGGTTCGGGCTACATCTCCGACAGGATCCGCAGGAGAAAGCCGATAGCTATCGGGGGGTATGGCTCGTCCACCCTGGGCAAGGTCTTCCTCTATTTCTCGACATCATGGGCGTGGGTTCTCACGGGGCGAGTTGTTGACAGGATGGGCAAGGGGATAAGAACGGCTCCCAGGGATGCGCTCATCGCCGAATCAGCTGATGGATCGGCCCGAGGGCGAGCTTTCGGACTTCACCGCGCCCTGGATACGCTCGGTGCAACGGTGGGGGTTTCTCTGGCTCTGGTGTTCCTGGTCGCCTACCGGGGGGACTACCGAAGCGTCTTTCTGATATCCCTGTTGCCGGCCGCGATCGGGGTGGCGGTTCTCTTCGCTGTCAAGGAAACGAAGCCTTCCGAGGTGCCCGGAAAGAGGCTCAGACTCGGCTGGGGCAAGCTTGACAGGCGTCTGCGCACCTTCCTTCTCATAATGTTCCTTTTCTCGCTGGGCAATTCGTCGAACCAGTTCCTCATACTCCGGGCCAAGAACCTGGGATTCAGCGATACGGTGAGCATCCTGCTCTACCTCATATTCAACTTGGTCTTCGCCTTGAGTTCCTATCCTCTGGGCAGTCTCTCGGATAGGCTGGGTAGGAGGAAGCTTCTCATCTTCGGTTACGCTGCCTATGCAGCGGTCTACCTGGGATTCGCCCTTGCCCCCGCCAAGGCCTACCTCTGGGGACTATTCGCCGCCTATGGCCTGCATCTCGGAGCGACCGAAGGGGTGGAGAAGGCCTTCGTAGCGGATCTGGCACCACCCGAACTTAAGGCAACTCTCATCGGGATGCACGCCACGCTTGTTGGCATCGGTCTGCTCCCAGCGTCGATCGTCGCAGGGGTTCTCTGGCGGGTCGTCTCGCCTTCTGCAACCTTTCTCTTCGGCGGGCTTGCCGGGCTCTCGGCGGCGTTTGCGCTGTACGTGACCGGTGCCCGATCTCAACCCAGGCGGGTGATCTCCCCGTAGATCTCGGGCCGTCTGGTAACGAGATTGAAGCATCTGCCGCTCCTCCTCTTTTCAACACGGGAGGCCTCCAGTTTGGCGAGAACCATCTCCTCTTCGATGACCTTGGTCTTCGACTCCGCGAGGACCTCCCCCTCTGGATCCAAGATCATCGTTCCCCCAGCGTGGTTGGCGTCCACGCCGGCCGGTCCCGCCTGGTTGACGATGACGAGGTAGACCCCGTTGTCGTAGGCTCTGGAGGCGTAGACCTTGCGGTAGAAACGCTTCTGCTTCGCAACGATCCTGGTCTGTCCCCTCGTCCTCCACTTTCCGAACCGTGCCGCGTGCGGTGCCAGAATCACCTCGGCGCCCTTCAGGGCCAGAATCCGGGGCACCTCGGGGAATACGTTGTCGTAACAGATGGAGACCCCGATCCTGCACTTGGACGTGTCGAGCACGCAGAACTGCGAACCGGCTCTGTAGTAGAAGTACTCGTCGCTGGACATGTGGAGCTTCCTCTGCTTGCCCACGTAGCCCTCAGGCCCTACGAGCACCTGCGAGTTGTACTGTATCCCGCCTTCCCGTTCCCCAATGCCTGCGCATATGTAGAGCCCGTGTTCCTCGGCAAGTTCCCGGATTCGTGAGATCGCCGGGCCGTCCGGGACCTCTTGGGATACCTTCCAGGCCTCCGTGCTGCACCAGTGCCCCGTTATCACCAGCTCAGGGAAAACCACCAGGTCGGCACCGGACTTGGCCGCCTTATCGACCCATCGGCCGATACTGTCAAGGTTCCTCTCGACCTGCCCCAGCTCGCCGTTCATCTGAACGGCTGCGACCACCATGTCCTGCAAAACCAGCACCGGCCTAGAGCCTGACTACCTCGCCGGTCTCATGGGACCTTATGGCAGCCTCGATGATGGTCTGGGCGGCCAATCCATCCGCCCCCGACGCTTCGATCTCCTCGGGCTTGGCCCCCGAGTCGACCTGCTCCACGAAGCGGTTGATCCTGTTTCTGAAGGTGTCCCTGAAGCTACCTACTCCCCCGAAGATGTTGTTCGGGTAGACCACCCTCTCCGGCCTCCTCCTCGGCAGGAAGGACAGACTCTCGAAGACGTTTTCGATGACGAATCTTCCCTCGGTCCCAGCGACCTCGCAGCGTTCTATGGGATGGTGGCCGGACATGTCATAGCTGCCGGTCAGGTGCCCCACGCACCCGTTGGCGAACTGCATATTGATCTGGGCGTTCGACCAGATCTTCCTGTAGGAGGGCTTGGTGAAGAAGGCCTGAACCTTGACGGCATCTCCGCAGAAGTACCTCATGACATCGATCGAGTGGGGGTGCAGGGCGCGAAGGTGGAAGTAGGGTGACGATTCGTTTGGGTTGTCGATCCACAACGCCATGTTTATGAAGAGCAGCTCGCCCAGCTCGCCGTCATCGATGTACTTCCTCGCCCTTGTCGCTGGCGGGACGAATCTGTGGTTGAGGTCGATGCCGAAGCAGAGGCCCTTCTCCCTGGCCTTCTGGACCATCTTGCCGGCCTTCTCGACATCATTGCAGATAGGTTTCTCGCAGAGGACATGGGCCCCGGCATCAAGAGCCTGCATGGTTGGTTCGAAGTGGTCGGAGCCGTTCTCGACCCCAGCGGTCGCAACGCTGACCAGGTCAAGGCCCTCCGAAGCCAACATCTCGGGCGCGGCGTAGTACGCCTTTACCCCCAGCCTTGCGGCAGCCTTGTCAGCCCTCTCCCTGATGATGTCGCAGACGGCGACCAGTTCGCACCGAGGATTCTGCTTGTACATGTCGGCATGGGTGTTGCCAATGCCGCCCATCCCTATGATCCCAACTCTGAGCATCTTGATCACCTTGGGTTTCCTAGGTCCTCCCCGGGCCAGGCCAGCGTCCCGGGTCGCGGGTTGGCCTGTAGTGAGGCGAGTGCCTACGATCATGACTGCGGGCCGCAGATAAATGTTCGATCGGCTCGCCTTTCTGCCCGATCGGATCGGACGGCACAAGCTTTAAGCGGATAGCGAGCGCCCAGCTCTGTTGCGAGAGCTTTACGCCATCCTCCTGATCCTGACCTTGGGGTGCGCATCCCGGGTGGCAGCAAGCGGCAACGTCATCCAGATCGTCGCGACCGGAAAGGCGCAGAGCATGCCGGTCATTCGTGACTGGATGATGGTTGAGCCCTCGATCAAGGGCATCATCGTTCCTACGCGCGAGTGGGGCTCCGTCACGGCGCAGGAAATAGTGAGGCTCATGCGCATCTACTTCCCCAGGACCTTCCAGGATCTGGTCTCCTACGACTTCCTGTTCCTGGCTCAGGTGGATATGTCCTTCATAAGCCCATGGCAGGCCCAGTGGATGCATGACGCCATGGGGGACTATGGCCTGGGGGCGGTCAACACCAGAAGCGTGATGAGCATGAACCTCTGGCTATCAGAGCCGTGGGCCACAAGCGTTATGTCCCAAGCATTTCCGAACGATGCCATGGCGGTTGTTAGAAGCCCATATTATCTGATGTCCTCGGCAAGGGTGCCATCGGGACCCATCCTCGTCAACGATGATGAGGACCTTGCCCCTGTGATGAAGCCCTTCAAGCGTCAGATCGAGAGGACGTTCCCGTCATACGCGGGCCTGTTGACCATACCTCGGGAAGGATCTAGGATTCATAGCTGGCTGAGAACCGGACTATCCGAGCTGGCATATCCTCTTCCGGGCTACGTGCCCCACGTCATGGAGTGGGATTACGGCAAAGCGACAACCTTCACCTTGATGGACATGGTCTACGACAGCTTCTGGAGCACTAATCTCAATCCTTTTGCCCTCGACATAGTCGCCAACATGATATGGCGAGCATGCCGCCGAGAGCTGCCCACCGACGCGATGAAGGTCCATCTCCTTCGAGACCGCCTTGCGCAGTACTCAAGCCAGAAATCCGTCGTCGTATCAGTTTTCGACTTTGCGGAGAAATTCGGTGCCAATGCGTTTCCTCTCTATGACAGGCTGGCCGGTCTGGAGATCGACAAATCCTCAGCCGATGGGCTGTACCTCGATGGCGAGTTCGATCAGGCCTACTCTCTGGTGGAGGAGATCATCGGGGGGCTGAACGATCTGGCCGAGCAGGCCCTCAAGCTCAAGGATCAAGCGATGATCTGGATCTACGTCATGGAGTGGATCGTGGTGGTGGCGACCTCGATGCTGTGTGGAGTCAGCATCTGGATTCTCATGGTCAAGCGACAGCTATACAGGAGGACGGAGGTCACTCGCGTAGTGGATCGGCCTCCGGGGCGCCGGATCTACTGATGACCGGAGGACTCCGAGAAAGCTTGAAAAGCAATGACCATGATGGGAGGTGAGCGGTATGAAGAATCCTGTGAAAGCCAAGCTCCGAGGCGGACGGGTCTCGGTCGGCACGTGGGTCGGGATAGGACATCCGGATGTCACGGAGCGGCTGGCCGATCTGGGCTTTGACTGGCTGACCTTCGACATCGAACACAGCCCGATGAGCCTGGAGACGGTTCAGACGATGATGCAGTCAATGAGCTTCACCGAGAACTGCGTACCCCTGGTCAGGTTGCGTTGGAACGACCAGGTCCTGATCAAAAGGGTTCTGGACATCGGTGCATACGGCGTGGTAGTGCCCATGGTCAGCACAGGGGAGGAGGCCCGTGCAGCTGTTCGCTACTGCCTGTATCCTCCCGAAGGCATCCGAGGGGTCGGGCCCAGGAGGGCGATGCTGAGGGATCCGGACTATATCAAGACGGCCAACCGGGAGGTCCTGATCGTTGCGATGATCGAGACGGCACAGGCCCTCCGCAACCTGGATGACATCTTCGCGGTTGAGGGAATCGATGCCTGCTTCATAGGTCCCTGGGACCTCTCCATGAATCTTGGGGTGGGGCCCCCGCCTCCGTGGAGTGATCCAGCCTTTCGGAAGGTTCTCGAGGATGTGGTCGAAGCGTGCCACAGACACGGAGTGGCCCCCGGAATGCACTGCACCCATGACACGATAAACGAGGCCATCGAGATGGGCTTCAGGTTCTGCGCCCTCGATAGCGATGCGGGCTTCATGGTCAGCGGTGCGAGGGCCGCGCTGGAATCCGTCAAGGGGTGGAAGCCCTTCGAGCTTGCGTGCACAAAGGAATTCGGCGTGGAGTAGGAATCCCGCAGACAACCATTCGCTTCGCCCTCTTCAGCGAAAGGTTCGCCTCCCAAAGGCAGGCCGGTTCAAGATTAACACTTCGGTGCAACTGGCTAGTTAGGTGCCGTCTTCTGGTGCACGATCTGATCTGACACCGACAGATCCGTCACAATCGCTGGCTTTTCATCCGCCCCAACCCCCAACCGTACACGGGGTGAAATAGTTCCGCCAATCAGGATGGAGGCTGGTCGGGCTCTCGATAGCCGGACCTGGGCACCGTGCATGGTTACCTCCCTCGTCGAAGAGGGCGACAGACCTTCCGTCCCCCCGCGCAAGGCAGTTCGCCATCCTGACGGCCCTCTCCCTTTCCCCTGTGGGTCATGAAGCTGATGAGCTGCGTGAACCCAGACAGCATAACGAGTGTGAAGCTTCGATCCGGCCTCTACCTGTAGATGTCCTTCCGGTGGCGGACGTCTCTCACGAAGATCGTGTCGGTCTCGTGGATGATGAACGCGATCAGCCTGTAGTCACCGATTCTGAGTTTGTACTCGTCCCGCCCCACGAGCCTCGTGAAGTAATCCGTTGGGTCGGCGGCAGCCTGTTCCAGCTTCGAGATGATACGGTCGATTGCATCTTTCTCGAGACCATACAATTCCTTCAGGGCGGTTCGGGACCACTCAATACGCAACATGTCTCACTACAATCCCAGGCGCCTTTTGACGTCATCGTGGCCTACAGACCGGCCTTCCCTAGAGTCGATGAGGGAGCCCAGAAGGCCGATGCGAAAGTCATCGGTGTACTTCCCCTCCTCGTCCCCCTCTGGCACGATTTCAGAAGCTTGTTGATTATATCGTCAACGTCTCCCTAGGGCTGCTCTTCAGGTGAGCCAAGCTTTCCCTAGTTCTGGGGAGTATCTGGATGCGGGTGTGCCTCACCATAGAAACATCATAGAGTCATTATGGACCTACGCATAGAAAGCCTTGCCGATGGCCACCTGCGAAGCTACCTACTCCCCTGCCTCTCAGGTGGATGGCTTGCCTCTGATCGTTCGGCGCGCGGCAACAGGGTCATGAAGCTATGGCTGGGAAAGAGACAAATGTGGGCTTTACCCACTAGTGGGCTATATGGGAACGATAGTGTCCCTCGATTCCAGGGGAAGATTGCTGCTCCCGGCGGACATCCGGGCAAAACTCGGCACCCGAAGGTTCATTCTTACGAGAACCGATGGACGGCTGGAGCTGGAGCCCATTCCTGAGCCCGGGAGTGTGAGAGGCAAGTACCGAGAACTGATCAGGAAGGATCTCGCGAGCCTGGAGGAGGATCAGGAAAGTTACCTCCGGAAAGGGAGGGACCAATGACGGCGCGAAGGGTCCTGGCAGGCGCCGACCTGTTCATATCCTACCTCACCGGAGACTCTTTGGAGAGCAGATTCGCAAAGGCAGTGGACTCGGCGGAAATCGGTGAGATCGAGCTACTGGTGTGCTCCGAGATCTACGACGATGTTGTCACGGCCCTCAGGAGCCAAGGAGTCAACTTGGAGGAGGTGGAAACCTTCATCTCGGACATGAGGGCCATCCCCCACCTGGCGATACCGGTCGATACTGAGACCGCAAGGGAAGCCCTTCGCGTGTACATCGAACATCGGGGTCCAAGGAGGCTACACTACTTCGACTCCTACCACGTAGCGACGCCCGCCCAGCATGATCTCCCGCTTCTCACCAGCGACAAGTACATCATTCGGCATGCGCCTGAGCTGGGCATAGAAGCAATGGATGCAAGAAGCCTTTGACCCGGAACTTGCCGAAATCCATCGATTGGCGAGACCCTGCCCCAAGAGGGCGATCTTGAACACGACTTGGGAGCGGCATCTGAGCGGCTCCCTTCCCGGCTTTGAGACTCCCTGTTTGCTAGAACCACCCCATTAGCCTTGCCGACCATTCGCCCGTAGTGCGACGACCCCTAGCTCTCGGCCACATAGCCGTCAGCCGGGACTCGGGTTCTCTCGGAGTACATAGAACCATATTGCCCCGCTTCGCGGCTTGAGTTCGAATGCGAAGCCGTTGCGGACCAGATCATCTCCCTAGATTTCCCTTCTCTCACCCGTTTCAGGATTCCAGAAGATGTAGGTCGCGCCTCGGTGCATGGCCATGGGATGAACCACCATGGTCTCCTGGGGCGATCTTGGCAGGCGGGGCCGAGAAAACGCATGCGTGAGGGGGAGCATGACTCTGCGGTTTTCCAGGCCTCGATGGACGCCGAAAGCCCAGCTAACGCTATGATCCTCCAACTTGGGGGAACAGAGGCAAAGAACCACAAGGCCATAAGCGCGCTCACCGTGGTGATGAGACGGGCCGGGCCAGAGCTTCTCAAGGAGGAGAAGTACGGACAGCTCATCCCTGGCGGTGCTGGTGCGGACCGCTATATATTCATCGATTTCTCGATTTCCGTTCTTCGAGCCTGAAGCTCGTCCAGTCTCTTTCTCAGATTGGCCATTTCCTTCTTGATCTTGCGCAGTTCTGTCCCTTTCTTGCTGCTCGACAGGTGTTCCGCGCCAAGCTCCTCAACGATATACTGCTCAAGCTGACTTCTCAAGATCCTTAGATATGGATTACCCCATATCACCCCATCTCGGTATTCCAGTTTGCCGGCTCTAATGCCCTTGACAATGAAGTCCCGGCTCACTCCATATTCCTTTTGGGCCGTTACGTCGCTGAGGGTTGCCCCCTTGCGATTCCATTCTCCGTATTCTGCCATACCTCAACCTTCTGATCGAACTCGTGGTTAATAACTATCTTTCATGCAGACCCGCTCACTACCCATTCTGACGACCTAGGCAACCTCTATAGTATCCCGCCTGGTCGTTTCCGCGTCCGACATCAGATCAACGATCGGGTGATGTCCGTCACCGTTCTGAAGATCGACAGCCGTGGCAAGGTGCGCAAGCGCTTGCCTGAACTACCTCCTCTCCCTCCACTTGAACGCCGGAATGACGCACTGGGGAAACCATGACTGACCGATCGCGAAGTTGAGCGTTGCAGCGAAATGGCAGGTGGTGTTGGTCCAA
>CAYVLA010000108.1:0-11423 GCA_964452145.1 Hadarchaeota archaeon (SeqCode) | reverse complement strand
GGGGTGGTCGTGCGCTACGGACCGGCGGGCGAGGTGTTCGTCGTTGATGAGGCGGGTAGGCCAAAAAGGCGGATTGTTCCCGTGTGGCCGGAGAAGGAGATTCGAACCCGGGACGGTACGGTTCTGCAGGTGAGGCTTGAAGCCGAGAAGAGGTTTCTGTACAAGTGGAGGGACGGCTCCAAGATCTATTACGGGAAGGTTGAGGAGTAGATGCGTTGAGCATCTCCGGGGTCGTGGGGAGGAGGGTGTCGTGGTTCAGGATGGCAGTTTCAGGATGGCCTTTCCGTTAGGGAGGGTTGCCACAAACTCCCAGCCCTCGCCTATGTAGCGTTCAACCTCGTTCACGCCGACTACCTTCTGGACCGCGCCGTTGTTCACCATCTCGCCCAACAGCCTCTGCTTGACCATGGATTGGAACTCCTCGTCGCTTGCCTGGGCGAGGCTTCTGGCATCGATCTCCTCTTCCTTGAAGCCCGCCACCATAAGTAGCTGTCGCCTGAAGGATTCCTTGATCTTGTCCTCGCCAGTTCTGACTCCCACGGTTTCGAGGAAGTCTTGGGCCTTTCTGTACGAGTCCCGCATATCCTCTATTACGTTCTCTGGTAGGACGCACTTGTTAGTCGTGTACCTTGCCTCTATGTCACCTTTGTGTCCCATCCAGAACGACCTGTAGTCACGCAGAACAAGGCCTTTGGACTCGGCCAGCATGAGCTGTGTGTCAAAGTAGGATCTTAGAACGTATGGCCTCCATCGCAATCCAGCCCCTCTTATGGCGAGCCGGATCGCATCACCTATGTTGATTGCCGTGATGAAGGGTTTCCTTCCCAGTTTGGGCGTTACTATGGCTGAGTCTTTGGTGAGCTTCTCTCCCTGCCTGATCCTCTCATCCAAGTAGTCTTTGAGGTAGCTGCAGGCCTCCTCGCCCAGGAAGGTGAAGTACTGGTGCTGGGCCTTGCTGAGCGGCTTTCTGACAACCACCATGGTGGGGATCTTCTCAAATCCGACTCCGCCGCCTCCAACGATCATTTCGGGCAGGTCTCGGACTCTGAGTCCATCATCTCCAGCATAGTTCCCCAGGGTTTTCAGGCGAAGACCAGCATGGGCGACCAGCACGCATGCCGTCCTGGTCTTCTTATCTCCCGATAGGAGTATCCGTTTGAGCTCGTCGGGGGTGGGTACCCTCTCCTCTCTGAGTGTGGGTGTGTCCTGGGCTCCTCTGACCCTTATTCTGGTCTTGATCTGCCTTCTGTTGTGTGCAAGCCACGATCTGAGCGCTTTGAGTGTGGACTGGATGTAACTTCCGGCGTAGCCCTGTTTCTCGGCGCTGGTGACGAAGTCGAGCAGCAGGTTGTGGAGGTTCTGGTCGTCAAGTGATGCTATCTCTCTTGGTGATGTCTTGTGTGTGGTGCAGAAGCTGCCTAGCCTGCGGAGGTAAATGTCGGCCGTGACGTTGGACCCCCTCCCAACGTTCTCGTACCATCTTCCGACATCGTCGTCCCTGAAGAGATGAGCGTGCTTGCTCTTTCTGTTCCTGACACCATGTGGCTGTTTCTCTGTCTGGGTGGCCTCAAGCTTGGGTGGAACCATCGAGAGGTGTAGTGTATCTCGCCCTTATTAATGTCTCGGTTCTGAACCCAAACGTAAGTGGGCCCGCGGGGAGTTGAACCCCGGACCTATCCCTGGTGATCCGCACACCATCCGGTTATCAGCCGAACGCTCTAACCAAGCTGAGCCACGGGCCCTCGCGCACGCTCGTCCTGTCATGCCAATAAAAATTTGTCGTGCTCCCGCTTCACCAGACATACGGCTCCTTCCCCATCAGGGAATAGCTATAAGGAACCGGGGCATGGCCCGTCTGAGGACCATGAAGGTCGAAGACATCAAGCGGGCCATCCGGACGGTGCCGGACTTCCCCAAGAAAGGGGTGATGTTCAGGGACATCACCACCCTTGTCAAGGACCACGCGACCTTCAGTTACGCTATCAGGAAACTGGCGTCCATCTTCGTGGATGATGGCATCGACGTGGTGGTCGGCATAGAATCCCGCGGATTCATAATCGGTGCACCCCTGGCATTGGAGCTCGGCGCGGGCTTCGTGCCGGTCAGGAAGCCGGGCAAACTCCCCTACAAGACGATCAGGAAGGAATACCGGACCGAGTACAGTCTCGATGCCGTGGAAATGCACGTGGATGCAGTGAACCCGGGGGAGAGGGTTCTGGTGGTGGACGACCTCATCGCCACGGGGGGCACGATAAAGGCCGCCATCGAGCTGGTCGAGCAGCTCAAGGGTGAGGTCGTGGCTGTGGCTTTCGTCGTCGATCTCCCCGATCTGAAAGGCAGGGAAAGGCTGGAAGGCTACCGGGTCGTCACCCTGGTAGAGTTCGAAGGCGAGTAGTGAGCCCAAAGGTGATATTTAAGAGAGTTGGGCCGGACCCCCTTCGGATGGGCCGATAGCTCAGCCCGGTAGAGCACCGCCTTTGAGCAGGCAGGTTTGCCTCTCGGCGAGCGCGAGGCGGGGGCCGCGGGACAGGCCCGGAGGTCCGGACCTGCGCGAATTCAACTCCCGCTCGGTCCATCCCTTCGCCTCGGAAGGGTCCGTGATCATGGTAGGGGATTCGATCTCTGGCAGGATCGCACGATTGCTCCTGGCTTCTCTGCTGACTGCAGGGATACTGCCAGCCTGTTTCTCATCCCGGACCGATCCTCAGACCGGCAGGGTGCGAGTTCTGTTCCTTGGGGAGGTTGCCAGCACCAACATCCTGTTTCTGGGGTGGATCGCGGCCGAGCCCCAGTTCGTTCTTAACCGAATTCCCTTGGACGTAGAATGGATCTCCGAAGCCGAGGCGAGACGATTCGCCAGGATCTACCTGCCACGCAGCCAGGCCGAATTGGCCAAGGGATACGATGTTTCGGTGTTTGAGGACTTCACTCCCAGGGTCATTCCGATTTCCTTCTTGGACTGGTTGCAGTCCGACATATCCAATGGAATGGGGCTTGCGCTCATCGAGTACGTCAACTGGGGAGGCACCAACGATATCCCGCGGTGGATGGCGCTCCAGTTCTACGAGGTCTTTCCGGCGGATGTCGTTATGAACGACTTCCCAGCATCCTCGGGTCGCACCCACTACCAGGTCATGAACAGGATGGGCCCCCTCGGGGTCCCGGGTCTGGAATCGGTAGCGCTGAACCAGGGGCACCACGGTGACATGGTCCCAAGGCAGGGAGCAACTGTGGAAGCCGTCTGGAAGGGAAGGCAGACGCTCTGCATGGTCACCTCCACCTACGGCAGGGGATTCACCCTCCAACTCGGTCATGGTTGGGACAACATCCCCAACGATGCTCGGCTCCACTACACCTACCTGATTGACTACATCTTCAACCAGCTCTTCTACATCTCCGACCTGCCCTACCCCCAGGATCTGAACCTTGTCCATGCCCTTAGATCTACCTTCGTCCAATACCGAGACAGGAGGCTGGCGACCCTTGCTGTGCTCGATTTCGTGGAGCGCTTCGGAGCCAACCCCGCAGAGGCTGTCAAGGCTTTGGAAGAGGTTGAAAACCAGCACGCATGGGTCTCGAAGCAGTATCTCGAGGGACGCTATGAAGAGGCCATGGAAGGGCTTTCGGCCATCCTGACCCAGTTCAGCCACATAGAACGGCAGCTGATAAGGGCCAAGGAGCGGGCCCTTCTCTGGATGTACGTAGCCGAGTGGATCGGCGTGGCTGCCTCCCTCTTGGTCTGCACGTCTCTTCTCTGGACCATAATGGTCAAGAGGAAGCTCTATAAACAGGTCGCTACGACGCGCGGAGCCTAGCGCCCCGACGGCCGCCTCGGGTCGCCGAGCCAAGGGCTAGACTTGAAGCCAGTTCGCCCTTCGTCCAATCTGGGCTATCTTCACGAAGAAGGAACAGATGATTATGCCCAACAGAGCCGTCATCACCAACGGCGTCAAACCTTCGGCCGGGCTGATCACGAAGTTCAGGGCCCTCTGGAGGACTATGAGGAACGTTATCATCGATGTGCCCAGTACCAGGTAGTTCCACATCCTGACATCCTTCTCGAAGTAGTCGTCCACCATCTTGCCGAGAACCGTGAGGACGACTATTGACAGGATGAAAGGAAATGCATGCTTGGTGTAGAGCTCCATGAAGAACTGCGAGTTAACCATGCCGGCTCGCGCGGACAGAAGCCGGTACGCGATGACGGCCCCGCCCACGACGCCCAGGAGTATGGAGGTCGTGTAGCTGTAGAAGGTGAGCCTGCCCTCGGATCCGGATTCCTTGACGCTGACGTAGACGGTCTTCAGGTACCCAGCAAGTGCCGAAAGGTGCTTGTCCAGACCGAAGCCTATGATGGCAAGGTAGCCCCCGACGAGAAAGACCACAGACACAAGCCCGATCCACATGGGCGCCTGGGCCACGCTCGTCAATGCGAATATCACCAGGGCCAGGCCGGGAAGACCGAGGAAGACCCTGGCCCTACGTGGGTCCGAGGCTATCTCCGACAGATACCTCGTGATTATTAGATAGGTTTCCTCCAGCCTCTCGCTCTGCTTGACGACGACGCGCTCGGTTGCGGTGATGCGTGCCTTCTCCCCGATCAGCGGGATGATCTGCTCATCCTCGAGGCCGTCCGAGACGAAGATCGTCTCGTCAGGCGAGATCTTCTCCATTACCTGTTCCAGCTGCCTGGAGATTCTGACATCGGATTCCGCCCCCACGTCGGGGTGGCCGGTGAGGGTAACAACCTCCACGGTGATCTTCAGCTTCTTCTTCCGCGCGTCGTCCTCTATGGAGTCCGCTAGGCCTACCGCTCTGAGAATGGAGTTGACGTCACTGTCCTCCGCATCGACTAGCCCCAGCTGCGTTGCAGCCTTGAGGTTCTCGTTCCTTCCGATGATGGGTCCCTGGAGGCGGGCCTTCCTGCCAAGGTCATCATCTCGATCGACGCAGAGGACCATCACCTTCTTCAAGGGCCTCCGCCTGACCGAACTGCAATTGCGTTGAAAATCTGATAAAGGTTTCTTATCCCCCATGACTCCCCTCGCGATGCATACGGTCGAGATCCCCTTCCATTGCGCCCTTCCTTCTGCTCTGGACCTCGACCTCCACCTCGTCGATCATCTGCGGTGTGATCTCGACCTCCGGCTGGGCAAGCAACAGAAGGTGCAGCGTTGACATGAACTGGTATAGATCTCCGGATTCGACCAGGATCCCCTTGGCGGTCCTCGTCTCCTCCCGCGATGAGAAGCCGATGGCGACTCGTCCCCCGCCCATGATGAGGCTTATAGCCGGGAAACGAGGAATGTTCTTGACGGAGATGTTGGGATGTTTCCTATCAACGCAGAAATCCCTCATGTTAGAAATGGCACGACGAGCATCCGCTCCTGATACGGAGCATCTCGCCAGGATCTCGCGTCGAGTCTGGTGAAACGGTATGAAGTAGTCGACCGTGATCTTGCCTGACCTTGCGCGCTCCAGAAGGACGCTCCGGTAGGTGGCCAGTAGATCCTCCGGTTCATCGGAGCGAGCCCAAGGTAGCAGCAGGGCGGAGGTCCTCGCTATTATCATCGCGTCCTGGGAGGCGAGGACTATGTCGATCATGGCCCTGACATACTGGGTGGCATCTCTCAGGACGCTGATCCGGGGGAGAAGCGAGGCGTACTCGGAGCTTTTCGCCTCCTGGATCGCTCGCTGGAGCTGAGAAAGAGCCTGCTCGACGCTCTCCCGCCGGCGCTGTAGAAGGCCTTCTAGAGCATCATCTAGGGGTCGTAGACAGAATCTTTTGGGCCTGGCACCGATGGTTTCCAGAACGCCCTTCTCCTCGAGGGTCTTGAGGTACGTGTAGATCTTCTCCCGCGGGATCCCCAGGTCGCTGGCCAGGGAGGGGGCCTCAAAGTATCCCTTCCTCGAGGTCTTGAGGGCGTTCGCCATGTGTACGACCATCTCGGATTCCTTGGGTGTCAGTCCCAGGTCGGTGAGGAGGCGAGTGTCCAGCATGCCCATGTGGCGCCGGCCCGACATATAACTCTTGTGACCGTTATAACGGTTCCATCAAGCCGGAAAGCGTTTTAAACCGCTCGACCGATCGTTCCCTCGGTGTGCTCGGGCATGAGACGAGTCTTCGGCGTAGGCGGAATGACCCTTACGGAGAAGCTCCTGGCATGGTCATCGGACCGCCCATTCGTCAAGCCCGGAGAGATCGTCCAGTCCAAGCTCGACCTGGTCCTCGTCAATGACGTCACTGGCCCTCTGGCCATAGATCAGTTCAGAAAGATAGGCGCCGAGGGCGTCTTCGATCCGGGCAAGATCGCCTTGGTGACCGACCACTATGCACCCAACAAGGACGTCATGTCGGCAGAACAATGCAAGATGCTGAGGGACTTCTCGAGGGAGATGGGGATCACCAACTACTGGGAGATAGGTCGCTGCGGAATCGAGCACGTCCTCCTTCCCGAATCCGGCCTGATTCAGCCGGGCATGACCATCGCAGGTGCCGATTCGCACACCTGCACCTATGGCGCCTTCGGCGCCTTCGCCACCGGCATCGGATCCACCGAGGCTGCCGTTGCCATGGCAACCGGCCAATGCTGGTTCAGGGTCCCGGAATCCCAGCTCCACATGATAGAGGGGCGCCTCGGCAGGCATGTCACAAGCAAGGATGTGGTGCTGACGATCATAGGCAGAATCGGGGTCGAAGGCGCCTCCTACATGGCAATGGAGTTCGGTGGATCAACCGTCGAGTCGATGAGCATGGACAGCCGGGCAACGATATGCAACATGGCGATCGAGGCCGGAGCCAAGTGCGGAGTGATCGCTCCCGACGGAGCCACACTGAGATATGTTACAGAAAGGGCGAAACAAGCCATGGAGGTGGAGAACCTTCGCAGCGACGATGACTGTCGCTACAGTTCGGTTTACAGATACCGCGCAGAGGATATCGAGCCGGTCGTGGCCCTGCCTCCCCTTCCCTCCAACTGCGTTCCAGCGGCCCGGGCTTCCCATGTCGAGGTGGACCAGGCGTTCCTGGGTTCTTGCACCAACGGGAAACTGGAGGACCTTGCCCTTGCGGCGGGCATACTCAAAGGACGGAAGATCCATCCCAGGGTTCGGATGATCGTGATCCCGGCTACGTGGACCATCTACAGGGAGGCCATGGAAAGAGGCTACATCGGCACATTCCTGGATGCCGGGGCCTGCGTCTCATGCCCTACGTGCGGTCCGTGCCTCGGAGGCCACATGGGCGTGCTGGCCGATGGTGAACGGTGCATCAGCTCCACGAACAGAAACTTCGTTGGCAGGATGGGAAGCGCCAAGTCTGAGGTGTACCTCGCCTCCCCGGCTACCGTGGCCGCCAGCGCCATAACGGGACACATAACAGACCCGAGGTCGATCTGATGATCGGAAGGGCTCACGTCTTCGGCAACGACATCAACACGGATGTGATCATACCGGCGAAGTACCTGAACACCTTTGATCCGGGGATTCTAGGCAAGCACGCCATGGAGGGAATCTCACCCGGGTTCCCATCTAGAGTCAGAAGAGGGGACATGATCGTTGCCGGATCCAACTTCGGATGCGGGTCGAGCAGGGAGCATGCGCCGATTGCGATCAGGGCGGCCGGCGTATCGGCCGTGCTGGCATCCAGCTTCGCCAGGATCTTCTTCCGCAACGCGATCAACATCGGGCTGCCCGCCTTGTCCAGCAAGGAGCTCTCGGGCATACATGATGGAGACGAGCTGGAGATCGCCTTGGGAGAAGGCATCGTACGGAATCACACCAGGGGAAGCATCCACCGATTCGACCCCCTGCCGGGCTTTCTCTTGGAGATCCTGGAGGACGGAGGACTTCTAAACCACGCAAGGAAGGGACTTGGGAGGTAGGACCGTGTACAAGGTTGCGGTTGTTAGGGGCGATGGCATTGGTCCGGAGGTAATCAGAGAAGGTCTCAAGGTGTTGGCCGCTGTTTCGGAGGTCACAGGGCTGGAATTCGACTACATCGAGGCTGAAGCCGGGGGCGAGGCCTACCTGAGGACCGGACAGGTCATCCCGGACGCGTCCAGGGATGCCATCAAGGATGCCGACGCCATATACTTCGGGGCTGTGGGCCTTGCCGCCGAGAGGCTGGAGCCAGGGATTGCCGAAAGGGCCATATTCGAGATCAGATTCGCCTACGACCAGTACGTCAACCTGCGTCCCACCAAGCTCTACCCCGGGCTGGAGGGCTTCACGCCCCTGAGGGACGAGATCGTCTCCAAGGGCGTGGACATCCTGATAGTGAGGGAGAACACGGAGAGCCTGTACTGCCAGCAGGGAGGCATCCTGAGAGGAGACACCCCCCAAGGCGGGGACGTTGCTACGAACCTCATGGTCTACACCCGGAAGGGGGTAGAACGGGTCGTGCGATACGCCTTCGACCTGGCTGCCGGGCGAGGCAGAACGAGGGTCACCAGCGTTGACAAGGCCAATGTCTTGGTTTGCAGCCGATTCTGGAGATCCATCTTCGAGGAGATTGCGAAGTGCTACCCGGGGATCCAGACGGAGCATGCCTATGTTGATGCCCTCACACAGTGGATCATAAGAAATCCATCGTGGTATCAGGTCATCGTCACCGAGAATATGTTCGGCGACATCGTGTCCGACCTGGTCGCGCCGCTGTCCGGCAGCCTGGGGATGATGCCCGGAGGCAACATATGCCCCGGAGGCAAATCCATGTTCGAGCCGATCCACGGCTCGGCGCCTCGCCACGCGGGCAGGAACGTGGCCAACCCCATAGCGACCATCCTTGCTGGCAAGATGATGCTGGAGGAGGCATTCCAAGAGAGAGAGGCGGCGGCGCTGATCGAGAAGGCGGTTGCCAGCGTAATCAAAGAAGGCCGGGTGAGAACCTACGATATTTCCGGGAAGCGGCCCGGGGAAGCCGCGAGCACCTCCCAGATGGGCGATGCCATAGCTGAAAAGATCCGAGAGCTGGGCTAGCGATAGCGCCTCTTCAGATTGGGATCCCTTGACGCCATGCGGCGCAGGACTTCCTCAAAGGATTCCTCCGGAAGCAGGGCCCTCTTGATGTAGATGCCGGTTCGCCCCACGGAGTCTCTTTTCGAAAGCACATCGATTCTTTCCTTGACTATCTCAAGTCCAACCCCCACCTTTCTGGCGGCGATCGCTTCGCGCCCGACGATGGCGGACTCGATGTGCCCGTCCTCCACCGGCTCTATGAGCATGAGTCGCTTGTCTATGCCGGGCACGCGGAGGCCGCCCTCCAACTCCTCGAGGCTGAGATGCCCACCGAAGGAGTAGAACTGCTCCTCGAGGGGGCTTGGCTTGACCAAGGGGAAGGTGACCGAGACGTCCTCGTCCAGGCTGATCTGCCCCTTTATCAGATGCCAGGGCGTTGCCTGGATGATCTCTCGTCTGAGGATCGGCAGATCATCTCCCAGCGCCATCTCCACCGCGTACGAAGGAAACAGGCGGGTCAGAACCACATCCACATCGCTGCCCTTGTGGACGTCCCCCCTGGCGAGGCTCCCGTGCACCATCGGCATGAAATCACGAAGCTTCCTCATGATCGGTTTGGCCACATCCCGCTTGAGGTCGAGAAGCTCCCACCTGCGAGCGTCGTATCGTAGTACGTTCGTCGTCGGTTGTGAGACAGTCTTCTCCCGAGCCAAGCGACCAGCCTAGGACTTCATGGTCTCGATGATCCGGAGGACATCCTTCCAAGCAGCGTGGAATCCCTTCTCCTCATCGCTGGTGAAGGGGGCCTTCCTCCTGGCCCTGAAATCATTCAGGATCTCCCTTCTCTGCTTGGCTGACATGGTGCCCTTCAGGGACTTGTAGATCAGGGAGTCGACGTTCTTCTCCAACATGGAGGTCTTCATGCCGATCAGGGCCTTCTGGTAGCCACGCCCAAAACCACTATCCCTTAGCTGAATCCTTTCCAACGCAAGGTCCGTGGCACGGATGTCCTCCGCACCCAGAGATGACACGAACTCCGTCAGGGCCTTGAGGTTGTCCGAGCCGCCTGCGAGTCTCTTGGTGGCCATGCTACCAGCTGCCTTTAATAGCTGAATCATAAAAATATGAGCGGATAGGATGAAGGCCACGATGCCCTTGGGCAAGGTGGACCCGGAGGCCCTGAGGAAGCGCGTACTCGGCAGGCTGCCACAACAGGGGCATAGAGTCGTCGTGGGGCCCGCCATCGGAGAGGATGTGGCGATCATCGACCTGGGCGGCTTGAATGATTCCTATATGATCGTCTCGTCTGACCCGATCTCGGGAGCCGAGATCGACATCGGCAGATACGCAGTCCACGTCAACGCCAATGACGTTGCGACCGCCGGCGCGAGGCCCTCGCTCTTCGTGGCCAATCTGATGATGGCCAGATCGTCCTCCGAGCGGGATCTGGATCTGGTCGCGTCCCAGATTGCTGAGGAATGCGCGGGACTGGGGATCTCCGTGATCGGCGGCCATACCGAGGTCTCTCCCATTGAGAGGACCATTGTCTCATCGACCATGATTGGGTTCGTGCAGAAGAGCCGTTTGGCAAGGAGGCCTGCCCGCAAGGGGGACGTGCTCGTCTTGACCAAAGGAGCCGGCATCGAAGGGACGTCGATAATATCCAGGGCAATGGAGGAAAAGCTCACTGCCTGCCTAGGTCGTGAACTGATCCAGAGGGCACAATCCTTCTCCGACAGGATAAGCGTTGTTCCCGAGGCGATGATCGCGGCTGAGCACGACGTGCGCAGAATGCATGATCCCACGGAAGGGGGCATCATCGGGGGGTTGATGGAGATGTGCGTTGCCAATCGCATGTCGGCCCTAGTGCGGGTGGAGGATATTCCCATCCCGAAGGAGACGCACAAGATCTGTGACAATCTCGGCATCGACCCGCTTCTACTGATAAGCTCGGGCAGCTTGCTGTGCCTATTCGATGAAGAGTCCGCCCCGGATGCGATCAAGAGCATCGAGGCCGGAGGAATCCCGTGTGCCCAGATCGGATCCATCCAGAACACCGGTCGCTCAAGACTGTGTCTGGAACGCGGGGCACGCCGAACGATCGTCAGGGAATTTCCCTGCGACGAACTCTGGCGACTCTTCACCTAGGCCGGTGCTGCATAGTCGGAGACCATCTTGCCCCTCACAAGAGCGTCCGCCACGCTCAAAGCCTTCTCATAGAGCCTCTTGTCGATGTAGCCCTCGCTGACTATGTCGATCAGGCTCGTCTCATCCACGATTTCGGCCCTTCCGCTGGCGCGCAGCACGACATCGATCTCCAGATCGATATAGCGAGCCTTACCCGGATAGAGCTCAATAGGGGTGTTGACGTTGATCAGCTTACCTTTCGGGGAGTCGGTCGCCGAGTAGTAGGAATTGACGTAGTACCAGTCGCCCCTGTTCATCTCGCTTATCGCGTAGTCGCC
>CAYVLA010000107.1:0-11461 GCA_964452145.1 Hadarchaeota archaeon (SeqCode) | reverse complement strand
AGGATGGCCAATTCCCTCGACACAGAGGACATCGTGGTCACGATATCCAACTTCTCTGGCAGAAGAGCTCTGATGTCCCGCATATGGCTTCGAAGAAGATCTCCCTCCGGGGGGACGCCTACGAGAAACTCAGGGTCGCAAAGGGCTTGCCACTGCCTAGCGACGGCGCATGGGTGATCTATGACCCCGATACCGGACTCTACCACTTCGACTGGTCCGGAAACGACTGGGGCTCCGGCTTCCTGCAGGCTGACACCGCACTCGCAAGGGCCAAGTAGTCGAATGACAACAGACGAACATCGCTGACGAAACGCGCAAACGCTGCTGCCCCGCATCCCGTAATGGGGCATGGGGTAGTCTTTTTTTCCTTCCACTCAGGGAGCAGCTATCTCCCAATGACCGTGCTTGACTCGGGCGCCTCAGGGACCAAGGGGTTCTCCGGACAGCTGGACCGGATGTGTTCATATTAGTGCACGCTAGTGTACTAAAAAGTTAAATATTAGTGCATCGCAGTGCACTTTCATGGACGTTTCCGTCCTGGCCAGGTTCAACGAGTGGTGGGAGACGGGGGCTGTTGACGACAGGAGGCAGGAGGGGTACAGGCGCTATCTCTACCCCCAGGTCCTGAGGTTCCTCCCGGACCGGCAGATCGTCCTCATCACCGGTCTGAGAAGGGTGGGCAAGACCACCCTCCTCTACCAGCTGATCGAGCACCTCCTCGAAGAGAGGGTTGATGCCAGGGCGATCCTCTATTTCTCCTTTGACGAGGAGAGATACGATCTCGGCGAGGTGCTGGAGGCATACTCCTCCGCCATCCTCAAGAAGCGCTTCAGGGACTCCGGCAAGATCTTCGTCTTCCTGGACGAGATACACAAGGTATCGAACTGGGAGGGAAAGATCAAGACCTACTATGACCTCAACCCGAACATCAAGTTCTTCCTCTCAGGCTCGGCAGCCCTCATCCTGTCGACCAGGGCCAGGGAGAGCCTGGCCGGGAGGATATACGAGCTCGTTCTCAAGCCCCTGACCTTCCGGGAGTTCTGCGAAATGCGGGGGCTCGACGCCAAGTACGAGGATGCCGAGATGCTGGGGGACCGGATCCTCACCCTCTTCATGGATTTCGCCGGCAAATCCGGCTTCCCGGAAATCGCCCTGGAGGATGACGAGGAGAAGGTCCTTGCCTACGTCAGATCATCGATTATAGAGCGGGTCATCTACCGGGACGTCCCCATCGAGTTCGGCGGCGTCGACCTGGAGCTCCTTGAGACCCTTGTCGGCATCTTCTTCAGAAGGCCTGGGATGAAGCTTAACTACCAGAACCTTTCCCGCGATCTGGGGAGGAACAGGAGGACCATAATGAAGTACGTCCATTATCTGAGGTTCTCCCTCCTGATCGACCTTGTTCCCAGCTTCAGGCCGTCGGCCATGGCGGCCTCGCGGAAGGGAAGGAAGGTCTACCCGGCCACGCCCAGCCTGGCCCATGCCTCGGCCACCGGCAACCCAATGGCTGGCGAGTCCCTGGGCGGGCTCCTGGAGGCCTTCATCAGCTCGGAGCTGGACATCGCCGGCTACTTCAGGAAGGGCAGGAACGAGGTGGACTTCCTCCTCAGGCATGGCGACGAGCTTGTTCCCGCCGAGGTCAAGGTCAGATTCAGCGAGGGGGACCTCTCCAAGCTCTCCTCCTTCCTGTCGAGATCGGGCTTCAAGGCGGGCCTGGCCCTGAACCTTGACGTGTTCGGAAGGAGGGAAGTAAGGGGAGTCACCATCGCAGTGCTCCCGATCTGGGACCTCCTCCTCTACCCCCGTCAGGTTCTGGAAGAGTTGACCCACGCCGAATGAGCGGCCGATACCAGGCAGACCGGTGGGTATGGTTAGGACTGTGAAGCCTTGGCACGGATTTGGTCTGGGTGATCATGGTATGGGGGCTGCTTCGGGGCAGTCGATCCTGCTCTATCGGTCTGGCTGTTGGGCCTTGGTTCCCGGTTCTGGGACTGAGAGGGGAGAAGGGAGATTGGGCGAGGAAAGGGATGGCCCACCTCCTCCATGCTCCTCTCTGGCTCCGGGGGAAAGCATGGCCCCTCGGCACAACTCGAAGAGGGTCACGGATGTGGTTGCTGGGCCGGGTTCTTGGTAATGTGGCGGTCCCGTGAGTCTTCTGACGTTCTGACGAAACACCCTTATATCCCTGTGGGAAGAAGTATTCAACGGAAGGACCATGCGCGAAGAGGCCGAGAACTGGCTGGCCCAGGCGGAAAGGGACCTGAAGACGGCCAGACACCTCCATGAATCAAGGGACTACTATGCGTCAGTCTTCTTTTGGCATCAAGCTTGTGAGAAGGCCTTGAAGGCCTATCACCTCGAAGTGGCGAAGCGGAGGATGCACACCCACAACCTAGTGCGACTGTCGGCGGCGCTGGGCATCAGTGAGGAGCTAAGGAGTGAACTGAGAGACCCAGGCAGCTGGTCTGGGCGAATATCTCGCCGCCGAGATCCAGGTCGACTTCGCTGCCGTAGATCAGGCCTCCCCCCCCCCCGATGCGGCTAGATGCTAGTAGATGAGGTTCTTGTCCGGGATCACTATGATCTCGACAACCGTTTCTTTTAGCAGGGCGGCGGCCCCTCCATGGTTCTGCCACTGAAACCTGAGGTTGTGGGTCCCCCGCTCCACCCCCTCAATGTGAAAGAGGACGGTCTGCGCCATCCCGGCGGACTCGCTCATGTAGGTGATGCAGACATCCTGGGGATCGGCCCAGTTCGTCATCTACACAGGCATTCATGTACAGGAAGGCCCTCGCCTCAGGCCTGTTATCCAGATAGCTGCACGACACCCGGGTGGTCAGGACGATCAAGACGGTGCTGTCCCGCCTTGTGGAGAAGCTGGTTGATAGCTCCTCCACCTCCTCCCAGTCGATGTGACAGGAAGCTGCTGACCGCGTAGCCCCCTGCAAGACTGCTCGGCGAGGATCCTCTGCGGATCCTGTCGATCTTCGGGGTGTCGAGGAGGGTCGGGTCCAAGCCCTTGATGGTGATCAGGACGAAGGCCTTTCAGGCCTCTACCCCGGTCGCTGCCGCCTCCCTGATTATGGTCGCCCGTTGCCTGAAGGATCGGAATTCCCCGGGCGTGTAGCAGAGGAAGTCGACCGGGAGATCCGACTCCCAGTAATCATACATCATGGCAGCTCGCTCGAAGTAGCCCTTGTCCTCAAAGCCCGGCGAGACTATGATGAGGTCCACATCGCTGTACTCGTGGCCTGTTCCGGACGCCCTGCTGCCGAAGGGTATGATCCTCTCCACTCTGAGGTCCTGCTCCAGCTTCTCCCTGAACCTGCTCAGCAGGGATTTGATATCCTTCACGTTTCTCGCATCTTCCGCATCCTTTCTTCTACCCATTTCAGCACCTCCTCGGTGCGGCTCAGGAAGCCTTGGATCCTGCCTTCCAGGTCCGAGTTCTCGATCACATCGGGATACCGGGCCTAGGTGTAGGCGGGAGAGATCTTCTTGCAGGTTTCCAGCAGTTCATCAGGGATGCCCACACGTTTTCCGAGGAAGACCAGATCGTGAACCCTGGGGAACTTCCCCTGCCTCTCGATCAAGAGCGGTCGTCCGGGCCCTGGTCTCAGAAGGGGTCTTGGTTGTAAGGGAGGCGCCGCTGCAACTGGCCAAGCTGCTTGCCGCACACAGGGACATCCACAGGGGCGAGGCGGAGACCATCGCCCTCGCCAGGCAACTGGGGGCAACTGCCATCGTGGACGATCCCGTGGCAAGACGGATATGCGTCATGCATGGCGTCGAGAAGGAAGGCAGTTACGGCGTCGTGATGAGGATGGTCCGGAAGCGAAAGCTGGACAAGGATGGTGCAAAGGCCGCCCTGAGAAGGTTGATGGCCTCAGGATGGCGGTGCGACGGCCAGCTATACGAGGCCCTTCTGAAAGCCGTGGACGACCTGTAGCCCCCGTACGCAACCTGTACGCATCACGGCTTCGCAGCTCGGATGATGCATCACCCCCTGACCACAGAGCAATGCTCTCAGGCGGACCATCTTTTGCACTTCAGCCGCGCCATGCCGCTGAAGTGATCCGAGGAACTATCATCATCTCGGTCAGGATTCGATGGGACCGGGCGGAGGCGATGGAGGCGGTTGCCACCGAGAGCTCTTTCACATTCGGCAGTGACCCGATCGCTACAGGCTCTCCAACAACCCGTGCGGACTAGTCACATCCACCCCAGGCATCCTCTCGAAGTGTGCCAGATTGCGAGTCACCAGCAGCATTGCATGGTCCTTGGCCGAAGCACCGATGAACACGTCGCGTATCTCCAGCGGCTCGCCTTTCCTTTCGAGGGCGACGCAGATCGCGGATGCCATCTCCGCCGTCCCTTCATCAAAAGGCAGAACGTTCAGGTGTGATCGCAGGGCCTCGACTTGGCTCATGCTCTTCTCGGGCTCGGGGGAAAGCATGGCCCCGCGACACAGCTCGAAGACCGTCACAGACGTCATGTTGGCGGCCAACCTCCCCGTTTTGATCGCCCTGAACAACTTCACGGCCTCGGGGTCGGGCCTTTTCCTGAGGTAGTCGATGATCACGTCTGTGTCGAGTATGGCTTGGATTTCCATGTCCTCCACAGCTCTCTGGATGCTTTCATGAACTCCTCGGTGCTCTCGATGTGGGCCCAGCATCCGGCAAGCTTTTCCAGATCCAGGGATTTCTCCAGGACGATCCTTCGCTCGGTGCCGCTAACCAAGAGCTCGTCCCCCACCCTTACGCTCGCCCTCTCCCTCACTTCCTTTGGGATCGTGACCTGGAACTTCCTTGTGACCTTGACCTTCTCCACAGCCTCACCCGTACTACCAAAGGTACTACCAGAATAAAAAACTTGTCCACGCACCACGCACCGGGCACCGGGCCAGCTGACTGCCCTTGATCGCGGCCTTGCAGAGACATACGACGTTGCCGCCAGGCTCCACCAAGGCACAAGGCTGCAGGAGACACAAGGGTCGGCCGAGGGTGTCATCAGGTGGGTCGTCTCCATCCTCGCCACATCCTGCCATGATAGGACAACGATAGGACAACGGCGTCGGAGATCAGGTTGTTGGGGGTCCTTCTGCTGCACCAGAGGAAGGCCCTCGTCAAGCTTCCCCGATCTGGCAACTCGGATGAGTCCAAGAGAACGAGAGCACAAGAAACCTTTAGGGCTTGAGACCGACGCGCGGCATGGGATCATGGCCAGCCGAACCGATCCAACAGCGGCGGGCCTTCCTAGCGGTGGCGGGTTGAAAAACGGTGGGAATCCTGGATGGATCGGGCACCAGATCTTCCTCATAGCATTGGTGCTGATCGCATACCCCAGCCTCGGCCAGACCGTGCTGTACGCGGGCGAGTCGACCGGGGCCATCCATCAGGGCGATGTGGTGCTGGAAAGCGGCAACGTCACGACCATAATGGGCAGGCTCGACATCAACGGCAGCCTGATCCTGAGGGGAGATGCGACCCTGATCCTTGAGGATGCCCAGATCAACTTCCTCGAGACCGCCCACTGACAGCATTCCATAGCGCTGGGCGACCCCCTCGACGGCGGGAGCGGGGAAGGCCCAAGCATAAGGGCCAACAACTCTTCGATCGAGTCGCCCATGGCGTTGGGGATGAGACTTTATGGCGCGCGTTGGGGATGAGACTGTATGGCGCCAGCCATGTCTCGTTCCACAACGTCACGACCAGTAGGGTGTACATCTACCTGTACAACGCCGCGCGCCTTCAGGTTTGGGATTCAGACGTGACCTCCCTGAACATCAACGACCGTGCCGCGGCAGATATCAACGCCACCTATGTTCAATCGTCCGTCCACACAAGCGGAACCTCGGACCTAGCGATGCTGGATTCGCGCATGGAGGTACTCAGTCCCAGGGATGCCTCGGTTGCCAGCTTGGAGTTCTGCACCATTGAGTTCTACCTCATGATGAACTCCTCCTCGGTGGACTGCCTCATCGAGGACCTGGCGCCCAGACACGCCACCTTCTGGGAGTTCTCCCACAACTGCTCGGCAACTCCTGGGCTGCCGGGCGGCACCCTGCCCCTGGTGACCCTGCGGGAGACCGACGTGGCAGTTTGGGGTTTCAGGTTCTACGGCAGCTCGAACGTCGAGATACGCAGCTGCGAACTGCTCTACGCCATGGCGTGGGACGAATCCCAGATGGGGATCGCAGATACGACCCTCTGGCAAACACGCGGCGCCGGAACATCCACGATCCACCTCCTCAACTCGACCTCCCATTATATCGATAGCGTCGATGAAGCACGCGTCATCCTCACCGACTCCACCGGGTACTGCACAGCCGAAGACCTCTCCACCATCATCTCCAAGCGAAGACTCGAGGCCCTCGTGGCAGACTCCCAAGACAGAGCGGTGCCACAAGCAGACGTGCAGGCATGGCATCCCAACCAGACCCTTGCCGACTCGGCCACGACCGATCAAGCCGGAGTTGCCACGCTACTCCTAAACGAATGGACGGCCGACCAGGCAGGCCGCACGCCCTCCCAGCTCTACACCATCAAGGCGTCCTATGGCTCCCACCAGGCCCAGGCCGAGCTGAACATATCGGCATCCCAGAGGCTGACCCTCAAGCTAGAAGGAGCGACGATCCCGGAACAGGCCGGACCCTTGCAGGTCGTGATCGCGGGCCTCCTCACGATCATGCTACTCCATCAAGCCTCCTGGCACCGAGAGAACGAAGGGAACATGAAGAAAGCAATCAACACCTCTGCCCCGCAGCCCCCAGGCTGATCGCCACGCACAATCAGGGGTCTCAAGGCTGGCAGGTCGCGGGTTGCTGCTTCCCACACGATCGCGGTATCGATCTCGAAATAGCCGTGCACCAGGACGTTCCCGCCCCAACGGGGACCCGTCTGCCTTATTATGGACGGCTGTGAAACATTTGGAAGGCAGGATTATATGAGGACGTCTCGAACCTCGAGCCAATGAGGGTTCCCTTCGTCGATCTGGGGCGCCAGAACGAAATGCTCAGGCCGCAGATCAGGGCTGCCTTGGAGGGCGTGATTGGCAGGGGCGACTTCATCCTAGGCGAAGCCCTCAACGATTTTGAGAAGGAGTTCGCTCGGTACTGTGGCTCAAAACATGCCATAGGGACAAGCTCAGGGCTATCGGCACTGGAGCTTGGCATGTCGGCCCTCGGTATATCAAGGGGGGATTATGTCCTCACACCCACCAACAGCTTCATCGCCAGCAGCTCATCGGTGTCCTTCACCGGTGGCACGCCCCTCCTCGTGGACATGGAACCGGAAACCTACAATATCGATGTTGGGGACGCCGAGAAACGGATCAGGGAGGGAACCAAGGCCGTCATGCCTGTTCATCTCTATGGACAGCCCGCAGAGATGGATCAGGTCAGGGATTTTGCGGAGCGCTGCGGCCTTGCCGTGATCGAAGACGCCTGTCAGGCCCACGGTGCAGAATACCGGGGACGAAGGGTCGGTGCCCTGGGCGACTTTGCTGCCTTCTCCTTCTATCCCACCAAGAACCTAGGTGCCTTCGGAGACGGAGGGGCCCTGGTCACCAACGATGACGAGGTTGCGGCGAGGGTCAGAGCCATGCGTGACTATGGCCAGCAGGGCAAGCACAACCACGCCCTGCCAGCCTTCAATAGCAGGCTTGACACGCTCCAAGCTGCCGTTCTCAGGGTCAAGCTCAGGCACCTGGATGAGTGGAACAGACAGAGGCGCGAAACAGCCAGAATCTATGATGAGTGGTTGGAAGGGTCAAGTGCCACAACGCCTCGGTCCCTCCCGCACTGCTACCATGTCTACCACCAATACGTGATCCAGACCGAGGACAGGGATGGGGTCAGGTCCCGGCTGGCAGAGCAAGGGATAGGCACCGGTCTCCACTACCCCGTGCCTATCCACCTGCAGCCCTGCTTCTCTCACCTGGGCTACGGGAAAGGCCAGTTCCCAGCTGCGGAACGAGCGGCCGCCCGAATCCTCTCCCTCCCCATCTATGTGGGCATGACCGAGGAGGAGGCTGAGCACACGGCGCGAGCAGTCAGGGAGCTAGCCGGGGCTCGGGGGGGCAAGCCTTGAGCCTGGATGGAAGCACGGTGCTGGTAACCGGTGGGGCCGGGCTCATCGGCCGCAACGTGGCGGAGCTGTGTCTGGAGATCGGTTGCAGAGTCCGAATCCTAGACAGCCTTGAGCGCTACGTGCACCCATCCGGGAAACCTGCGGCCATACCAGGGGGCGCCGACCTTGTCGTGGGTGACATCCGGAGCCCCAAGGACCTGAAGAAATGCCTAAGGGACGTGGAGTACGTCTTCCACCAGGCCGCCTTCACCGGCTCACCCCTGCAGGCTGCCAGGTTCTTCGACGTCAATGCCACCGGGACGGCTCGCCTCTTCGACCAGATCAGGAAGGCCGGCAAGCCCCTCGAGAGGGTGGTGGTCGCGTCCTCCCAAGCAGTCTACGGAGAAGGCACATATATCTGTCCCGACCATGGCGCAAAGCACCCTGATCCCCGGCCCCTCCTGCAGCTTCTGGAGGGCGACTGGGAACCTAAGTGCGACGAGTGCGGGCGAAGGATGCAGCCTGTGCGCACTGGCGAGTCATCGCCCCTTGGAGGCATGACTCCCTATGCCCTTTCGAAGATAGCGGAAGAGCGAGTTTCCCTCTCCCTGGGCAAGGAGGTCGGGATCCCGACCGTTGCCCTCCGATACGGAGTGGTTTACGGCCCGGGGCAGTCCTTCTCCAACATCTATGCCGGCGTTGTATCCATCTTCGCCAGCAGGCTTGCCAATGGTCTTCCTCCCATCATATACGAGGATGGCGGGCAGCAGCGAGACTGGGTCTTCGTGGGAGACATCGCCCGAGCCAACCTCTTTGCTGCCCAGCACGGAGCGATGGACTACCTCGCCTTCAATGTGGGGACCGGAACCAGTACCACCGTGCTCCAGATCGCCCATCTCCTCTCCGAAGCCCTGAGGAGCCCGATTCCGCCGGAGGTCCCGGGCGAGTTCCGGCCAGGCGACATAAGGCACCTCCTGCTGGACACGAGTCGGCTCGCAGGCCTTGGCTTCCGGTCTGGGACCGGCCTCGAGGAGGGCATCCAGAGATACCTCGACTGGTTTGGATCTCTGGCAGAAGTCCCGGAGTACTACTCCACAGAGGAAGGACGACTCAGGGCAAAGGGGATGGTTGTCCCAAGAGCCGAGAGGTCTTGACATGGATGGAAGCGGGAACTACCCCATCGAAGTTGATCCTGTCTCCAATATCCTCTGGCATCGGCTGGCTGCCCGCAGCTCGGTCTTCAATTCCCCGGACTGGATTGCAGTTCTCAGAGAGACCTATGGCTTCGAGGCCAAAGGGATCGTGATTCCCGAGGATCAGAATGGATCCCGGGCCGGACTCGCCTACTGTCTGGTTGAGGACTCCCTCTTTGGCAAGAGAATCGTATCCTTGCCCTTCTCAGACTACTGCGACCCCATCGCCAACACCAAGAGAGACTGGGAAGCCCTCATCGACGTCCTCCGTCTGCGCGAAAACCCAATCACCATCAGATGTCTGCGCAACGAGATCGCAAAGAGGGATGCTAGACTCAAGACCACTAGAACAGCGAAGTGGCATGGCCTGGATCTCACAAGGAGCCAAGATAGCCTCTGGGCGGTCATGCGGGACTCCACGCGCAGGGCGGTGGAAAAGGCCAGGCGGCAAGGTGTATCGGTTCAGGTAGAGACAAGTCCCGAGGCCGTCTCAGAGTTCTACAGAATGCATCTGGGGGTCAGGAAACGCAAGTACAGGCTACTCGCCCAGCCACGTCTCTTCTTCGAGAACATCTCGCAGCACTTCTTTCCCCGTAAGGGGTTCATCCTGATGGCCCGGCACCAAGGGAAACCAGCGGCGGCAGTGCTCTTTCTGATCTGGAACGGCACGATCTACTACAAGTTCAATGCATCAGATCCCGACCATCTGGGCCTCAGACCGAATGATCTCTTGGTCTGGGAGGGGATGCTCCTGGGCAAGCGACTCGGGTGTCGCTCCTGGGACTTCGGCCTGAGCGACGCCGATCAGGAAGGGCTATGCCGTTTCAAGAGGCATTTCGGATCCGTTGAGAAGGAGATAGCCTTCCTCCGGTACAAACCCCAGTCCGCAGCTGCCGGAAGCCAGAAGGAGCAGATCGCCGGATCGCTGCTGGGTGAGCTGACAGAATTGTTCACCGAGGAGGGCGTCCCGGATGAGATGACCGAGAAGGCTGGAAACCTTCTGTACAGGTACTTCGCGTGAGGGATTGTGAGTGCCCCGGGTCAGCGTCATAATGGCCACACACAATCAGGCTAGCTTCATCCAAGAGAGCTTGAACAGCATATTTCAGCAGGGATTTAGGGACTACGAAATCATCGTAGTAAACGATGGATCCACCGATGATACCGAAGATGTGCTTGAGCCCTACAGGGACAGAATAAGGTACTTCAAACAGCCCAACTCAGGCCCGGCTGCTGCCCATAACCTTGGCCTGAGGCATAGCCTCGGCGAGCTGATAGCCTTCCTCAACTCTGACGATCTATGGATGCCCGGCAAACTCGAGGCACAGGTAGGCTACATGGACGAGCATCCCGAGGTGGGCCTCGTCCACGGAGACTACGTGCGGATCGATGCCCGGGGGAGGGCCATGGGGCCGAGCATACACACCGAGCATCCCCCCTCCCTGACCCTGGAACAGATAGTCCGGCACAACACCATAGGCATTGCCACCGTCATCGTAAGAAGGAAGTGGCTGGACAGGGTTTCGGGCCTCGACCCTGATTCCACGCCGACCGAGGACCTCGATCTGTGGATCAGGCTCGCCCAAGCAGGATGCCCCTTCGGATACCTGCCCCAGGTCATTGGGAAGTGGCGCAGACACCCAGCAAGCATAAGCAAATCCAGGAGCAGGGTTCTCAAGGCCCACATACGCATCCTTCGCGGGCTCGAACGCACCGAGACCTCGGACCCCCAAGGCGCTGACATAGCAGGGATGGTGAGAAGGAAGATCCTGAAGGAGGAAAGGGCCCTCTGGGCCGAGGACCGGAGGGAGGGCAAGAATAGTGAGGCCGGCAAGCTGGCCCTGCAGATCTTCAGGGAAGAACCCCTTGACCCGAGATCCTGGATCATCCTCGCCGGATGCCTGATGCCGGCACACATAGCTACCAGTCTTGGATCACTCAGGCAGAGGCTCAGAAGATCGGAAGGATAGCTCCAATAGCATGCTGGCCCTCACCCTCCCCGCCTCGACTTCCGAGAATGATTGGACCACGTTCACGACTCCGACATCGACATACTCCCGGTGTCGGCGATTTCGAGGGACAGAGATTCCCGAGCAGGGGCGCCGAGATGCTAAGGTTCTCGCACTTCGACCAGGGGGACCCCGAGTTCCTCTGCTACACGCCAGGCGAGTTCTCGAGGATGAAGGGCAAGCTGACGGT
>CAYVLA010000106.1:0-11480 GCA_964452145.1 Hadarchaeota archaeon (SeqCode) | reverse complement strand
GGAAACCTCCTGATGCTCATGGTGATGGCTGCGGTCTTCTCCTCCATAGCCTTCATCGTCAAGAGCAGCTCGGACGAGTACTCCAGGATCCAGGAGGAGCAGATCGTTCGAGGGATATCGACCTACCTGAAATCCAAGGTCTCCGAGGCCTGGGGCGTCGGAGCCGACGAGGTGGCCTTGAATCTGCCCCAGCTCACGGGCGGCGCGAGATATGCGATCGAGTCGGATGCGAGCGGCAACTTCCTCACGATAAGGACCGCCAAGGCGACCTACAGGATGCCCAGCAGCGGTGTCACGATCAGCAAGAGGGGCATAAGCAGCACCGAGTCCCACACCATCGGGATTCGGGATGGGAGGGTCGTCATAAACCCGGCTCCGCTGACCCAGATAGTCTACCCCCTGGACGGATCGGTCTTCAAAGGCTCCTTCAACGTGAGCTACCGAACCAGCAACAGCGCCACCCAGCACAGCATCTACCTCGACGGCAGGCTGGTGGCCAACTCCACGGCAAGCCTGGACGGCTTCATCATCGATCCGGGTCTGCACCCCACAAGCCTCGCGGACGGTCAGCACGTCGTCAGGGTGGTCAGCCGCAACTCGTTCGGCGAGGGTGCGGACTTGGCCCACTTCGTCGTAGACAGGGTTCCTCCCCAGGTTGACCTGAATACGACCCAGATCTATGGAGGCGAGCTGAGGCTGTCCGTGACCGAAGTCCGCAGCGAGTCGGACCGAATCGAGATCTACATCTTCGTGACGGACCAGAATTCGATGCCCGTCAGGGAGCTCGATGCGAACAACTTCTACATGTACAACTCCCAGGACGAGTTCCTCCAGGGCGGGCGCTACTCGATATCCGTGATCGCAAGCGATTCGGGAAGCAGGGTCGACCCGAGGAGTTACGCCATTTCAACGGAATACCGGGGCAAGGTCGAGACCGTGCGCGAACGGGCGATCATATGGGATTCCAAGACCTTCAATGAAACCACGGTCTTCCGGGGGAAGGCATCCGATATTGCGGGGAACGAGCAGACGAGCGACAACGTCACCAGGACGCCTACACACCGAGACCTGGAGGTGGGGGCCCCCGACAGGAAATTCGATCTCAGCGTCATCTTCACCAACGATGTCTCCGGGTCCATGGAATGGGTCATGTGGAAGGATGAGCTCCCCAAGCCCGGGGAGGAATCCAGGCTGGACTTCATGAAGGCAGCCGTTAAGAGCTTCATAGACCGCATGTTCCCGGAGGACGAGGGCGCCATCTGTAGCTTCTCCACTAACTACGAGGCCGAAACGACGGAGATAATCCTCAGGGCCGATTTCACCAACACGGATGACTCTGGGAAGGCTTATCTCGCCGCGGTGATCGATGGGCTGACGACCCGCGACGGAACGCCGCTCTACGACGCCCTCTACCAGTCGGTTCTCTGGGTGAAGGAGAGAAGCAAGTTCAAGGCGGTAGTCGTCCTCACGGACGGCAAGGACCTCAACTACGCCACCGGGCTCCCGTACAGCAATCACACCTCGGAGGAGGTAATAGACCTGGCCGTCCAGGAGAGCGTACCCATCTACAGCGTCGGTCTGGGGGAGGAGGACAAGGTGGACGTTGGGGTTCTCACCCTCATCAGCGAGCAGACCGGGGGAAGGTTCTACCTTGCCCCGACGCCCGAGAAGCTGCAGGAGGCCTATGACCAGATAGCGGGGGAACTCCTCTCGGGCTACAAGGTCACCTACTGGCCAGGGTTCCAGATAGCCGGAGGGGAAACGATCACGCTGGTCGTCTACGACAAGAAGAACCGAAGCGGAATGATTGAGATCACGGCCCCCGCACCGGAGGGAGGCTAGGATGCGGCTCGCCGGGAACCGGAGGGGAATATACCTGGTGTCAGGGGTCCTTCTCATGACCCTGGTCGTCACCAGCGGCAGTCTCCTGACGTACGCCCTGATCTCGCCCGAGATCCAGAAGGCCAAGGATCGCAACAATCTGGACCTGATGAGAAACGTCCTCAGGAACATGGACACAAACATCCGCGAACTCCTGATCAGTGGACCGAACTCGTCCGTGATCTTCAGGGCGTCCATCTCTCACGGCATGCTTGCGGCCGACCCGGTGCAAGATGCCCTAGCCTACACGGTCAAAACGGAGGTGAGCTATGATCCGGGAAGCACCTCCAACCTGCTCGTCACCATCCAGGACGGAATCCTCACGATGGCTTCGGAGCTGCCCGTGGACCTGGTCACCCAGAACACCAGGATCAGGCCCGGGCTCTACACGGTCATACTGACCTTTGAGAGGGAATCCAGGATCAGGATAGATAGCTGGACCCTGAACAAGAACACGACGATACCTGGCACGGTGGGGTCCACGACCGGGTCCTACTATGTCTCAGAGCTCAACGAGTCCATCTACGGCGTCGACATCAACGGAAACGGGGCCACGAACGACGTCTGGACCCTTTACATGTCCGACCCCAACGAGGAGTACGTGTTCGACAGAGTCGGGATCCACGACTCAACGGGCACTCTCATCGAGATCGTCGGGGAGGGCGATACCGCCAAGCTCAACGGCGTGCCCCTGATGGTCTACAGGGTCAGGGAACGATACGTCGTCCTCCGCTATGCGAGGATAAGGATGGAAGTCAAATGATGGGCCTGGTGCGCGACCGGAGGGGACTGGATCAAACTGTTGGCCAGCTCCTGGTTCTGATGGTCATGATGAGCGCGATCACCTTCGCGCTCGTGGCTGTCAATCCACTTCTCGACCAGTTCACCTCCCGCAACAGGATCAGGGAGGCCGAGGCCCTCATGACGAGCCTGTACAACGAGATCATGAAGGTGACGGAGGAGCCTGCGGGCTCCAGCAGATCGGTCGAGCTTGAGATAAAGCACGGCGGGATAGATCTCTTCAACTCGCCTCCGAGGATGGTCTACTACTTCCGCGTGCCCAAAGAGGTATACGCGGACGTGACCGGGATGGAGTTCGCCTACACCTCCCAAGGCGCCATGCTCGCGGCCAACCTGACCCTTCCTTTCGAACGCAGATACTTCATCGGACCGGGCTCCAACGTCGTACGAATAACCAAGATCGATGGTGGCATCCTGAACGTGACCGTGGAGACATACTGAGAGTGATCGGATGGGCATCTTTTCCAGGCATCTGGCACGCAACATGAAATGGGAGTTCGCCGCCAAGGGCAGGATCTTCGCCTACCCGTCGGTGGCTGATGTGAACGGGGACGGCCTGCTGGAGGTAGTCTTCGCATCCGATGACCACTTCATCTATGCCCTGAGGGGCAGCGATGGAGTGGTAGCGTGGAGCTTCGAGACCGATGCTCCCGTGAGGTCATCCCCTCTGGTCGGGGACATCAACGGCGATGGAGTCATGGAGGTCGTAGCGGGCTCCGATGACTCCAACATCTACGCCCTCAACGGCGTTGACGGCCGGGTCCTATGGGCCTTCAGGGCCGAAGGCCCCATCAGATCGACGCCCGCCTTGGCGGACATAGATGGGGATGGAAGATGCGAGGTGATCGTCGGCGGAAGCGACTCCGCCATCTATGCCATCGACGGAGTTACGGGCGAACTCGTCTTCCAGTCAAGCCACAGGGGACCAAGAAGCGGGGCCCCTGTACAGTCCTCTCCCTGCCTGGTTGACCTGGACGGCGACGGAAGGATGGAGATCATCGCCGGGTCCTCCTCCAATCACATCCTGATCTTCGATCCCGAGGGCTCCCTCCGCATCAGGAAGGAGTTCGAGGCCCCCAACTTCAACGCATCCTTGGCAGCGGGCGATATCAACGGGGATCGCGTAGTCGAGATCGTGGCATGCTCGGACAACGGAGCCATCTACGTCATCAACTCGGAGGGACAGACTCTCTGGAGCAGGGTTGCGGGGATCGGGATTCGTAGCTCGCCGGTGCTGGCCGATGTGAACGGCGACGGCAAGATGGAGATACTGGTCAGCGCGACCCAGGCACTCGGCGGTGGGGGTAGGCTCGTATGCATGGGGGCCCAGGGCGATGTGCTGTGGGACAAGCCCATCAGGGGCATGGTGGATTCCATGCCGGTGCCCGTTGACATCGATCACGACGGCGGAGTCGAGACGGTGGCCTTCACACAGGGGGATGAGATCTCGGTCCTCGGATCGGATGGGCAGGCCGAGAAGACCATACCCGCCAAGGGCGAGCCCCGTTCGGGTCCCGCGATAGCCGATGTCGACGCGGACGGAGAACTGGAGATAATCTACGCGTCTAGCGACGGGAGGATGATCTGCCTGGGTTCTCACTGTGGGTCGAGGCAGTGCCAGATCCTCAACTCCGGGGCGCGCTCGGATTTAAGGAACTCCGGAGTCTTCCGCACGGTGATACAGGCCATCGAAGATCTCCGGAGATCGGCCGCCGAGGTGAACGAGATCGGAGGGGATGGGGGCAAGGCCCTTCAGAAGCTGACCTTGGCAGAGAAGGAGCAGGGCCTCAGGGACATCTCGCCCGACCTGGAGGAGATCAGACAGATGCTCTTGCATGCCCGGACGAAGGTGACAAGCGAGAAGCGCCGCGGCGAGAGGCTGGCAAGGATCAAGAACAAGCTGAGGTTCTTCTCGTCTCTGGACGTCGATGGAAGTTCGCAGCTTTCGCTCGCCGTGGCCAAGATAGAGAGGCAGCTGGCGCAGGGAATCGACGTCGGGAGGGAGTTGGATGCGGCCGAGGGAATGGTTGAAGAGCTGGACGGCAAGAGCAAGGAGAAGTTGCAGGCCCTCAACACCAAGAGGCTCAGCTTCCTCCTCGGACAATTCCTGGAGAAATTCCCCGACCCCACGGACTCGGATATCGAGGAGTTCATCCAGTACCTGAGATCCGAGAACCTGCCATTCCTCCCATACGAGATCAAGAGGGCACTGGAGACCAGGAAGCACGAGAGGAAGTTCCAGAGCCTCAGGGACTCCGGCAGGTTCGACTTCATGTCGGAGGAGGAGAAGGTCATCGCCATAGGAAGCGGCTTAGCTGAATCGATAGTCCACGACATCCACCGGTCAATGAGCGTGCCGATGGACAAGATCCAACAGCGGATGGATGAGGTGTCCTCCGACTACACCAACGTCCCCAAGCTCGTGCTCTCCGATGAGGGCAAGATCCTCACCGACGAGCTGCGCAAGACGCTCAGAGACATCCCGCCCCAGAAGGTGATATCGGCTGCGGTATCCTTGTTCTGCCTGTACATAACCAAGCTTTTCGACTTCTACCAGGAACTGACCGACTTCGAGACGGCTTACTCCAGGTTCAAGACCAATATGGACTACCTGACGACCTCGTTCGGGGCAGGGGAGATAGTCTCCCAGTTCCAGGAGAAGGCCTGCCACGGAATATTCGCCGAGGAGGTCAGGGTGAAGAGGATCCTCGAGATGTGAGGCGATCATCCCCACGCCCCATCGCCGTTGGCGAAGCCGGGATGTGCCAATCCCGGGGATCAGTGCTCCGAGAAAGTTAAGAGGAAGCACCCAGTGCCTGGGAGACGGCCGGTCGGAGCCATGCGGGTGGAGCCTTGAATACAACGGCCTTCCTCGGAAGGATGGCGTTCTCGTCGGTGCTGCTGGCATACGCCGCGTACGGCGACCTCACCCGGAGGGAGGTGGAGAACTGGGTACCCGTTGCCCTCGTTGCAGGAGGCGTTGGATTCGCCATCTTCGATTCCTTTGCTTCGGGGACGGCCATGCCGCTGATCCTGGCGCTTGCCTCAGGAGGAATCGGATTCGCCCTGGCTCTTGCCATATTCTACGCAGGATCGATGGGAGGAGCTGACTGCAAGATGCTGATAGGCGTGTCGACGGTCTTCCCCATCATCGTCGCCTCCCCCCTTCCGTCCCTCAGGTTGGTGAACCCCTTTGCACCGGTTGGTCGGAGGATCCTGCCCATGTTCAGCCTCTCATGGCTTGTGAACTCGCTCCTGGTATCCCTCCTCGTGCCCCTGGGCCTGCTGGCCAGGAACGTCCACGACCTGGCGAGGGGAAGGATCGGCCGCATCGGGCTCAGAACCATCCCGGCATTCTTCGTGGGATACCGGACCAGGGTCGGCAACCTCCGTCCCAGCTTCCTGATACCGTTGGAGCGATTCGAGGAGGCAGAGACGGGGGAGATCCGGGTGCTCCGTTACTCGAGGGGCATACTTGACGAGGATGAGGAGAGGGCGATCATCAGCAAGGTCCGGAGCCGTCTATCGGACGATGACCCCATCTGGGCCTTCCCTTACGTTCCGTTCATCGCTCCCATGCTGGTAGCATTCTTCATCACGTTGTTCCTAGGCGATCTCCTGGTCGGGCTGGTGATGAGCCTCTAGGCCATCCGGGCGATGTCTGCCCACCGGATCGTGACCGATCCAGAGATGGCATGATCGGGATGTGACATGGGCCCGATCCATTTTTCTGCCCAGGCCGATCCGGGCCAACCATGCCCGTCAAGGTCGGGGTCGTCGGCATGGGTGGGATCGGCATGGCCCACGCCAAGGTCTACAAGGCAGATCCCCTTTCAAGTCTGCGCTGCGTCTGCGACATAGTCAAGGAGAAGGCTGACTCGACGGCCAAGGAGCTGGGGGTGAAGCCCTACTACAGCGTCCAGGAGATGCTCGATCGGGAGGAACTCGACCTTGTCGGGGTCTGCACGGGCGGCCATGAGAATGGCTCCCTACACTACGAGCCCGTCATGCAATGCCTCAGGGCAGGCAAGCACGTCCTCTGCGAGAAACCCATCTCCAACGTGATCGAGGAGGGACGGGATATGGTGGCAGAGGCTAGGAGGCGTGATCTGTACTTCGGGATAAACCTGAACCACCGCTTCGTGCCCCTGATCGAGAGGGCGAAGGCCTTCCAGGCAGACCATATGGGCGAGGATATCTTCTGCAGGCTGTCCATGTGGATCGGCTACTCGCGATCCTACCGGCCTGCGGACTCCCCCAGGGTGAGGGGATACCCCTACTTCCACGTCCGGGCCTTCCTTCCCCACCCCCTGGATATCGGGAGGCACTTCTTCGGGGACGTGGTCAAGGTGCAGGCCTTCCTGGGACAGCCCAGCTTCAGAGCGAAGGCTGGCGACGCCATGCTCAGCTCCGTGTCCATAAACATGCTGTTCAAAGGAGGCGCCGTCGGCCACCTGATGAGCAGCCGGGATCTTCCAGCCGGGCTCGGCACCGGCTGGCAGAGGTGGGAGTTCGCGGGCACGGAGGGCAGATTCGTTCTGGACGACCAGAACGACACGCTAACCCTCCACAGATACGCCGACTCGCCCTGCTTCGCGACGGTGAGAGACGAGCCTGTGGACACTTTTCAGCGCCGCATCCACAGGTTCCTCGAGCAGATCTCCCAGGGCGTCCCCAGGTCAGGGATCGAGGGTTCGGGAGAGGAGGGCTTGGCGGTTCAGGAGATCATAGAGGCGGCGATAGGATCGCACGAGACAGGCAAGGTCGTTGAGCCGGTTCCGGTCCCCGCACCCTGATGCCGACCCGCGGCCTCATTCCGGGGCGTTGCGGCGCTGGAATCGCTCCATGGCTTGACAAACGGATTCGATGTTTGACAGGGGCACATCCTCGGCCACCCCGGCGAAGAGCATGAGGCCGCCTCGGCGCGATCCCAGATGTCTGACCGCGGCACCGATGTGGTCGAGGATCTCCTTGCGGCTGCCCCTGGGCAGTAGGTGCTGCCTGTCAATGTCCAGATCTATGCAGACCTTGCCCTTCAGCGTCCTCTTCAGGCTCGCAAAGCCGTGGAGGGCGTCCTGGGGGTTCAGCACGGTGACGCCGGATCGGATGAGGTCATCCATCACGTCCAGAAAGTAGCCGTCGCTGTGCAGATAGACGTGGCTTCCGGCATCCCGAATTCTTCCGAACATCTCCTCGTAGGCGGGGATGATGTATCTCCTGAAGACCTCGGGCCTGACGGGCATGCGGTCCTGCATTCCGAGATCGTCTCCGAAGCGCAGCATGTCAAGAGGACCCAGCTCGAGCCATCTATCGATCAGGGATAGATTCCTGTCCAGAACCATGGCTATCAGGTCATCGAGCCTCGGGTCCTCTCTTACGAAATCCATCATGAGGTTCTTGAACCCCCGGAGGAATTGCAGACGCATGAACATGAAGCCGTGCGGCACGCTTCCAACGGTCAGCCTCCCCTCCTCTCTGGCCTTCCTCAGCGATCTGTCGACCCAGTACCAGCTGGCCTTGATGGGCCGTCCTCCGCCGTCGGGGGGTCCCCAGAGCGGGTACTCGGGCGGCCTATAGGACGAAAGCTTTCCCCAGTCATCGAGCGGATGCTCCACGACCTGGCCCGTCATGCCGTCCTTGGCGTACAACCATACGCACTTCCATTCGTCGATTACCCTGTTGCCGCGGTACTGCACGCCGAGGTAATCGTAGTCGGTCGAATCCGGCACGTAGTTGCCAAAGATGGCGGGGTGGCGGAGGACCAGGGCCTCCAGATCCTCCCTGTATTTTCGCCACACCTGGTGGAGGAACGAGACCCGGCATGGGATCCATTCTGGGCTCCTCATCTCGACGGCGCGAAGAAAGTTCTCCCTCACCGACATCCCTGACGGTTGATGCCTGACCTGGCTGGGCATCGTTCTCGCCCTATCTGGCCTGAGCGGCCGGCAGCCGGATGGCCGGATTCCGGGTCTCCTCCCGGAATCAGCGGATCCCGGCCTCTCCAAGCAACCTGAGCATGTATCCTTGCGATCTTGCGCAGATCGCCACCAGATCCAGCTCGGGCATGCTTCTGAAAGGTGTTCCTCCACCGATGACCTCAAGGCTCAGGTAGCCCTGGTAACCTGCCTCTCGCAGGGCGGTCACGGTGGCTCCCAGGTCTATCCTTCCCGTCCCCGGGATCTGCTCGAAAGGCGTTCCCGGCGGGCCCATCTCGGCCTGGGGAGCATCCCTGAAGTGGCAGTGGATGATGCCCTTTCCGATCCTGGTCACAGCCTCTTCCGGCTTCTCCCCCGCCCTGAAGATGTGTGACGGGTCGAGATTGATGCCAACGGATCTGGAATCCACCTCCCGCAGCAGTCTGAGGCATGTTGCCGAGTTGTACACCGCGGCATTGACATGGGCCTTGACAGCGATCTTGACGCCGTGCTTCTCGGCCATCTCCCCGGCAGCCCTCACCCGGCTCACGACCTCTCCGAAGGAGGCCTCGTCGTTCATCTTCCCGCCCGAGCCTATTGCGACGACGGGTATCCCCAGACCGGCTGCGGTCTGCAGGACCGTTTCGAAGCGCTCCCCGACGCCTCCCGCTTCGATCGAGCTCAGCTCGAGGGAATGCTCCTTGGCCATCGCCTGGACCTGGTCGAGAAACCCCTTTGAGGCGTTCTCACCGATGTGCGGCGCCATTCCCGGAAGGGCCGCAAGCTCGGCACCGTGATATCCGCAGCGGGCGATGTTTCTCAGGGCGGTCTCCAGGGAGAAGCCCCCGAAGAGCACCGTGTTGCACGACAGCTTCATATTCTTCCCGGTCGGGGGGTTGATCATCCGGGTTTAAAGCAGTATCCCTTCCCCTTCCTCTTCCCCGATCCTCGTGCAGCAAGGCGGGAACACGCCTCGGTTACATATTCGCGGAATATGCGAAATCGATTGCGAATCATCCGATCTTGACCTATCAAGTCAAAGAGCATTTAATGGCGGGAGATCACACTTGCGATATCGAGATTCAGGAAGGGGGCCGCTTCCGAAATGCCTGACGAAGCCTTGCGCCGCTGGTATTCGATCGCTGCTCGTGGTAACGGACACGCCGGGAAGGCCGCGATCCTGCTGGTCTTGGCCTGCGTGTGCACCAATGTGTGGGCCGATCTGGATGTCAACGCCGTTGCCGGCGTGGTGACCATTGATGGGGCACCGGCCAGCTTCGGGACCAGCATCCGCATCTACGATATCTCCCAGGGATTCTCCACCACCGTCCAGGTCGACGGTCCCAACGTGCCACCGTTCCTCCGGGGCCAAGGTAGATACGACACGGGCGATGTGTCCCAGTTCAACACCGGGGATTCCGTGCGCGTATGCGTGGACGACCCGACCGTGATCGGAGAGGCAACGGCCACGCTTTCCGCCGGCACCACCACGGTCAACCTGAACGCGCAGAGGAACCGGCCGCCCTCGATATCGCCCATCCCCGACCAGAGGGGGCTTGAGGACGTCGCTTGGGAACTCGACCTGGATCCCTACCTCTCCGACCCGGATACCCCACTTGCAGGTCTGCGGATCACGGTCAGCAGCGCGTATGTAACGGTGTCGGGAAGGGTTCTGCGATTCCAGTACCCGGAAGGCGTACTGGAGGATTCCGTCGTCGTGCAGGTCTCGGACTCCTCGTCCACCGCGACGGGACGCATCCAGGTCTACATAACTCCGGTTAACGATCCTCCGGCCATCCTGGAGATCCCCGCCATCATCCTCAAGCAGGGATCCTCCGTCAGCCTGAACTTGTCCGGGTACGCGTCGGACCCTGACGATTGTGCCACAAGCTTGACGTGGGAGGTCTCCGGAGGCGAACTGGTCACCTCTCACATCGAATCGCACCTCCTCTGGGTCACAGCAGGGTCCTCGCCGGGATACGACACGATCACCCTCAAGGTCTCAGATCCCGGCGGGCTTTCGTCCAGTCGCACCGTCGGCGTTGAGGTCGGAGTCAATGTGACGGAGCTGATCGCGTTCTACCAGGCCCAGATCGACCTGCTGAACTCCCAGATCGCCAGCCTCTCGTCCGACAAGAGCGCGCTGCAGGACCGTGTCGATTCGCTAGTTGAGCAGGTCTCCCAATTGGAGCGTCAGAAGGCCGACCTGGAGGACGATCTGCAGTCCCAGATCACCGCTGCCGCAGAACTGCTGGCCAGGATCGAGGCGGCCATGGCCCAGGCCCGGGCCAACCAGGAGACGATCTCCGAGCTGGAATCCGAGAAGCTGAGCCTCTCGCTCCGGATAGCATCATTGGAGGATGCCCTCCAATCCGCCACGGCTTCCCATGCCGCCGTCAGCGAGGAACTGGAGGCCGCGAAGGAGGCCTACGCGCAAGGCCTGCTGCAACTACGGTCCCGCATAACCCAGATCGAAACGGTGCTGGAGGAGGTCGAGGCTAACGCGAGCCTGCAGCAGGCGATGGTCCACAGCTTGACTGCCGAGAAAGCCCGCCTCCTCGGCGTTCTGCAGGAAAGGGAACTGGAGATATCCAGACTGGAGGAGCTCGCAGATCAGCTCGAGGATCAGATGGCGGGCTTGGAGGAGGAGAAGGCGCGCCTGGAGGCCGTCGCGGACGGGGTCAGTCTGGCCCTGGAGGACCTTCAGCAGCGGAACTCGGAGCTTGTAGTTAGGCTCGACGAGTTGACAAGGCAAGCCCCGGCACAGATGGTGGAGCCCAACGACAGCCGCAACCTCTCCCGGACGGGCGAACCGACCCTGGTTGAGAGCATCTTGGCCAAGGCCGCACGAGTCATGGGAGGCGGCATGCGGCTTCTACTGCG